>NZ_JAAMPA010000001.1:2487942-2798935 GCF_011758655.1 Modestobacter marinus | reverse complement strand
CGGCCGTCTCCGGGGCGATCACGTCCTCCGAGCACTGCAGCACCAGGGTGGGCACGTCGACGCCGGGCAGGTCGGCCCGGTTGTCGGAGAGGAAGGACACCCGGGCGAACTGCCGGGCCACGTCGGGGTCGGTGCGGCAGAAGCTGTTGGTCAGCTCGGCGGCCAGCTCGGGCCGGTCGGAGTTGCCCATGATCACCGGAGCCATCGCGGCCGACCAGCCGAGGTGGTTGGCGTCCAGGGCGTCCAGCAGGTCCCGGATCTGGGCGCGGGAGAACCCGCCGACGTAGTCACCGTCGTCGACGTACCGGGCGCTGGGCCCGACCATCACCATCGCGCCGAACAGCTCCGGGGCCTGCGCGTGGGCCAGCACCCCGATCATGGCGCTGACCGAGTGCCCGACGAACACCGCGTCGGTCAACTCCAGGTCGCGCATGACCTCCACGACGTCGCCGGCGTACCCCCGCAGGCTGTTGTACTTCGCCGGGTCGTAGGCCGAGAGGTCGGAGTGGCCGAAGCCGACGTGGTCGAAGGTGACGACCTGGTGGTCGACCTCGAAGTCCGGCGTGAGGAACCGCCACATGTTCTGGTCACAGCCGTAGCCGTGCGCGAACACCATCGGCCGCCCACCGGGTCGGCCGCTCACACGGACGTCGTGCCGCGTGCGGACGCTCATGGCGACGAAAGTACGCGACCCGGCAGTGCCGTCACCAGCGTCCGCGCACCGCTCACCCGGGCCGGACCGCGGTCAGCACCACCCCGCTGGCCGGGCGCGCCGGGATGCGGCGCAGCGAGATCTCCAGGTCCTGCGGCGGCAGCGTGTACCCCAGCCGGGCCAGCCGGACGGCGAGCGCCGACAGCAGCGCGACGGTGATGTCCTCACCCGGGCAGCGGTGCCCCGTGCGCGGGTCGCCGGCCCCCTGCGGCACCAGCTCCCACGGGCCGATCCGCCGGACGGCGGCACCGGCTCCCTCGCCGTCCAGGAAGCGCTCGGGCCGGAAGGCGTAGGGCTCGGGGAACAGCTCGGGGTCGTGGTTCTGCCCGAACAGGTCCAGCAGCACCATGGCCCCCGCCGGCACCCGCTCGCCCTCCCACTCGACCTCCCGCGGCGACCGGCCGCCGATGAACGGGGCGAAGGGGTAGTACCGGCGCACCTCGTGGGCCATGGCCGTGGCGAACGCCGGCTCCCCGGTGCGCAGCCGCTCCCGCATGCCCGGCCAGTGGTGGAGGGCGTGGGCGGTGAAGCCGACGAACCAACTGACCGCGGCGGTCGGGCGGATGACGTTGAGCACCTCGACCGCGGCCACCCGCGGCTCCAGCAGCTCCCCGTCGGAGTCCCGGTGACCGGCGACGACGTCGAGCACCGAGCCCGTCGGCACCTCTCGCCGGCCGCTGCGCACCCCCTCGACGATCCCGGCCAGCCAGGCCTCACGCCGCTGCCGCACCCGGCGGGCCCGCCAGTGCCGGGGCGCACCGGTGGCGAAGCCGTCGACCATGGTGGTGAGGTCGCGGGCCAGCGCCGGGAGCTCCTCGTCGCCCACCGGCACGGCCGCCCAGTCGCAGACCCCCCGGGTGAGGACCTCGGCGGCGGCGTCCATCAGCACGACCTGCGGCTGCTGCGCCCAGCGCTGCGCGGCCTCGTCCCAGGCGGTGGTGACCCGGTCGACCAGGTCGCCGATGCCCTCGCCCATCAGCAGGTGCACGAACATCGCCTTGCGCACCCGGTGCGCCTCGCCGTCGAGGGTGTGCACGGCCCCGTGACCGAACAGCGTGCTGACCACCGGCTCGGGCAGTGCGCCGCTGCGGCGCACGTTGCGCTCGTCGTAGAGGAAGCGGGCGCCACCGGTGCCCATGACGCCCAGCGCGGGGCGCACCATCAGCCGGGTGCGCACGGCGTCCCGGCCGGCCGCGCGGCGCAGGTCGGGGAGCCAGGCGTACCCCCTGGCCAACATCGGGATCGACTGGTCCAGCCGGGGCATGCGGATCATGGCCCCTGACGTGCCCACCTCGGAACGGCGGAAACCGGCGGCCAGGTCACGCCCGGGGTGCGGGACCCTGCGGGCCGGCGCCCCGTTGCGCGCGGCCGCGGGTGCTGCTGGTCAGTGCCGGGTGGTGCCGCAGTCGGCGCAGCGCTTGCGGGCGCCGGTGTTCTTGCGGCGGCAGTTCTCGCACGTCCACAGCGTGCGTTCGATCGTGCGCATGTCCCGTTCCTCTCGCCAGGCCGGTGTGTCCGGCCTCCCCCTGCGGGTGGGTCAGGGGTCTCCAGCCCACCACCGGGCCGACGCTAGGTCGCGTCGGTGACGGTGAGGTGTCCGGCGCGGAACGACTGCGAGGCACACCGCACCGGCCGCCCCGGGAGGGACAGCGGGCTGCTCAGCTGCCGCAGCCGCCGGCACCGCACGCGCAGCCACCGCAGCCGGCCGCGGGGGCCGGAAGGGGCCGGCGGGCGATCCGGGCCATGCCGACGGCGCCGGCCAGGTTGGCCAGGCCCAGCACCCCGACCGTCCCGGCGGCCAGGACGCGCGCGGTGGCCAGCAGGGCGTCGACCCCGCCGAGCAGGGCCACCGCCACCGCAGCGGCCGCGACCAGCACGGCGCCACCGAGCGCCAGCGGACGCCGGTCGGTGGCGGCGACGGCCAGGGCAGGCAGCGCGACCACGGCAGCGACGACGAACAGCCAGCCGGTGGCCGCCGCCGACAGCAGCGCCACGCCCATGGCGAGGGCGCCGAGCCAGACGCCGCCCGCGCCGACCAGTGCGGCCGTGCGGTCGACGGCGCCGGTGCGGGCCCCGCGGAGCAGCCGCACGCCCTGCACGACGCCGAACAGGCCGATCGCGCCCAGCAGCACCCGCGGGCCCACCCCGGACCAGGTCAGGGCCAGGACCGCCAGGGCGAGCAGGACGACGCCCAGCACCACCATCCGCGGCCAGGTGGCCTGCGCCTGCTGCGGGGTGGGCGGGGTGATCGGGGAGCTCCCGGCCTGCCGGCCGGCGGTCACGGCGTTCGTCACCGGGCCAGTGTCCCTCACCGTCCGGGATCCGTCCCGCACGCACCTGGACGACGCAGCCGCTCCGCGGACCGGCAGGGCCGCTCCCCCGGCGGTGCACCCCGTGCTGTGCCACGCTGATCGCCGCTTCGACGCCGGTGATCGTCGAGCACACGGCATCAGGAGGAACGGTCATGGGCACCTCGGGAACGGCCGCCAGAGCCGACCAGGCGGGCAGCAGCGACACGCTGGAGCACCTGGCGCGGGTGGGGCTGGTCGCCTACGGCATCGTCCACCTGCTGCTGGCCTGGCTGTCCCTCCAACTGGCCTGGGGCGGCAGCGGTGACTCCGCCGACCAGTCGGGGGCGATGGCCACCCTGGCCGAGCAGCCGTTCGGGAAGCCGCTGCTGTGGGTGCTGGCCGCGGGCCTGATCGCGCTCGCCCTCTGGCAGCTGGCCGAGGTGCTGCGCCACCGCGCCGGGCTGCACGGCTCGGGCGACGCGCGCAAGGACGCGCTCGCCACGATCGCCAAGGCGATCGCCAAGACCGTCATCTACCTCGTCCTGGCCTACACCGCGATCCGGTTCGCCACCGGTGGTGGGCAGTCCGGCTCCGGGCAGGAGGAGCAGACGGTCGCCGGTGTCCTCGGCTGGCCCGGTGGCCGCTACCTGGTCGGCGCCGCGGCACTCGCGCTGCTCGGGGTGGGCGCCTACCTGGTGCACAAGGGCGTCACCAAGCGGTTCCTCAAGGAGATCGACACCGCGGACGCCTCGGCGACGCAGCGCCGGCTGATCGAGCGGCTGGGCCAGGTCGGCTACCCGGCGAAGGGGGTCGCCCTGGCGGTCGTCGGCGGCCTCCTGGGCTGGGCGGCGATCACCTTCGACGCGGACAAGGCCGGCGGGCTCGACGACGCGATGCACACCGTCCTGTCGGCGCCGTTCGGCCAGGCACTCCTGACGCTGGTCGCCCTGGGCATCGCCGCGTTCGGGGTCTTCTGCCTCTTCCGCGCCCGCTTCCCCGAGCGCACCTGACCGGCGCGGGCGGGCAACGCGACAGTGGTGGACGTCGTCCCGCAGCGGGTGCACGACGCGGTCGCCCGGGCCCGGGAGGTCACCGACCACCCCTTCCTGGAACACCTCGCCCGGATCGGGCTGGTCGCCTACGGCGTGCTGCACGTGCTCATCGGCTGGCTGGCCTCCCGGATCGCCTGGTTCGTGCAGCCGGGCACCGAGGACGCCGACCAGACCGGGGCGCTGCAGGCGGTCGCGGACTCCCCCGGCGGCCGGGTGCTGCTGTGGATCATCGGGCTGGGCCTATTCGCGCTCTCCGCCTGGCAGGCCGGTGAGGTGCTGCGCTGGTGGACCGGGCTGCTGCGCCCGGCGCACCGGCTGCGCACCGCCCTCGTCTGCACCAAGTGCGCGGCCAAGGCCGTCGTCTACGCGGTGCTGGGGGTGACCGCCCTGTTCTTCGCCGTCGGCGCGGGCTACCAGGCCGACGAGCGGTTCCAGGCGATGGCCGACGGCGCGCTGGAGATCCCCGGCGGGTCGGCGCTGGTCGTCGCCGTCGGGCTCGGGGTGGCCGCCGTCGGCCTGTACGTGCTGGTGCGCGGGGTGACCGGCGGGTTCATGCGGGACGTCGACCTCGACGCCGCCCCCGACCGCTGGGAACCGCTGATCGAGCGGCTCGGCTCGTTCGGCTACGTGGCGAAGGGGATCGCCTTCGCCGTCTCCGGGGGCCTGCTGGTGTACGCGGCGGCCACCCGCGACGTCTCCACGGCGACGGGGCTGGACGGCGCGATGAACGCGATCGGCGGGGTGCCGACCGGGCGGTGGCTGCTCACCGCGGTCGCCGTCGGGTTCGTGGCGTTCGGGGTGTACGCCCTGGCCCGGGCCCGCTACCCCGACCGCGACCCGACCACCTGACCGGGGCCGCCGACCACCGACCCGGGCGTCCCGGTGGTCGGCGCAGGCGCTTCAGCGGAGGGCGACGAGGCCGGCGCCGGTCGAGGTGAAGCCGCACTCGTCCAGGTAGAAGCCGCGCAGGTGCTCGTCGAAGTCGACGTGCAGCCACTCGCAGTCGCTCTGCCGCGCCCCGGCCACCGCCGCCTCGACCAACGCCCGGCCGATCCCCGTCCGGCGCCGGTCGGCCCGGACCAGCGTGTCCAACAGGAAGGCGTGCACCCCGCCGTCCCAGGCGACGTTCACGAAGCCGACCAGCTCGCCGTCCTGGACGGCGGTCACCCAACCCAGGCTGTGCCGCGCCACCTGCGCGCCCCAGGCGTCGTCGAGCAGCGGGTGCCCGAACCCCTCGGCGTGCAGCGCGTTCACGTCGGCGTCGGCGAAGGGGCCGCGCCAGGTGTACTCGGTCGCCGGGGTCAACCTGCGGCCGACGTCAGTCGACGACGGTGAAGACGTCCCACAGACCGGTGATCTGCAGCGGCCGGACGACGGCGCGTGTGGTGCCGCACCGCACCCGCAGCTCCCGGCCGGCGGCCAGTGCTGCCCGGTGGGCGGTCGCGAGGGCGGAGAGCCCGGCGGAGTCGAGGAAGGTGACCCCGCGCAGGTCGACCTCCACGGTCGTGGTGCCCGGGCGCTGCACGACCTCCAGCAGGCAACCGCGCAGCCCCGGCGCGGTGGCGGAGTCGACCTCACCGCTGACGGAGACGGTGCAGCCGGCCGACGAGGTGGCGGCGCGGACGTCGATGCGGGTCGGGTCGATGTCGACGTTGAGTGCGGTCATGCGGACCTCCGGCGTAGCTCGCGTGGCCAGTGGCATCGGCCACCAGCCTCGTGCGCCGAGCAGCGTGCACTCGGTCGCGGCTGGTGGTTGAACCGCAACTGTGACGCTAGGGAACAGGCCGGTTGGGCACAAGGGGCTGCGGCGCGCCGAGCGGCGCCACGCCGAGGAGAGCGGTCTCAGGCGTGGGCGTGTCAGCCCCAGACCTCCGCGGCGGTCTCCACGACCAGCGCGAGCTTGGCGACCTGCTCGTCGCGGGTCAGCGCGTTCCCCTCGACCGTCGAGGAGAAGCCGCACTGCGGGGAGAGCGCCAGCTGCTCCAGCGGCACGTGCCGCGCCGCCTCGTCGATCCGGCGCTTGAGGTCGTCCTTGCGCTCCAGCTCCGGCCGCTTGCTGGTGACCAGCCCCAGGACGACGCGCTTGCCCGGCGGCACGAACCGCAGCGGCTCGAAGCCACCCGAGCGCGCGTCGTCGTACTCCAGGAAGAAGCCGTCGACCTCGAGCCCGCCGAACAGCGCCTCGGCGACGAAGTCGTAGCCACCCTCGGCGACCCAGGAGGACCGGAAGTTGCCCCGGCACATGTGCGTGGTGACCGTGAGCCCCTCCGGCCGGCCGGCGAGGGCTGCGTTGATCTGCCGGATGTACCGCTCGTGCTGGTGCTCCGCGTCGCGTCCCTGCCCGGCGAGCTCGGCGCGCTGCGCCGGGTCGTTGAGGTAGGCGAGGCTGGTGTCGTCGAGCTGCAGGTAGCTGCACCCCTGGGCGGCGACCGCCTGCACCTGCTGGCGGTAGGCGGCCGACAGGGCGTCCCAGAACGCGTCCTCGTCGGGGTACACGGCCGGGTCGATCGCCGCGGCACCGCCCCGGTAGTGGACCATCGACGGCGAGGGGATGGTCAGCTTCGCCGTCTGGCCGGGCTGCACCTGCGACTGCAGGAAGGCCAGGTCCGGGCCGAAGATCGGCTCGTCGATCGACAGCGGCCCCTCGACCCGCAGGCCCGCCGGGGTGAAGTCGATCGTGCCGTCGGCGTTCCGGAAGTGGACCTCGATGTTCTGCTCGACCTTGCGGATCCCGTTGATCGCGTAGATGAAGTCCATGTGCCAGGAGGCGCGGCGGAACTCACCGTCGGTCGCGGTCGACAGGCCCACGTCGGCCTGCATCCGGACCACGTCGGCGATCGCGTCGTCCTCGATCCCGCGCAGCTCGGCGGCGTCGATCTCACCGGCGGCGTGGCGCGCCCGCGCATCGAGCAGGGACCGGGGGCGCAGGAGGCTGCCGACGTGGTCGGCACGGAACGGTGGGCCGGATCGGTCGGACATGCCCTCAGCATGCTCGCCCCACCCCGTCCCGGCCTCTCCGCGCGCACCCCTCGACCGGGCCGGACCGCACGGCCGGCGGGCAGGCGGATACTGGGGGGCATGTCGAAGCGGACCGTCGTCGCCGGGGTCGCCTGGCTCGCCCTCACCGTGCTGGCCTTCGGCACCGACGTCATCCTGGGCGCCGTCGTGCTGATCTTCGGCGCCGCGGCGGTCGTCGTCGTGCAGCTGTCCAGCACCTGGTCCGAGCACCCGGACTTCGAGACCCGCGAGCTGGCCCGCGCCCGGCGGCGCAAGGTCAAGTGGGAGAAGAACGCCCCCCGCCGGGAGAAGGACGCCGCCCGCTACGCCGCCCACCAGGAGCGGCAGGCGGCCAAGGCGCGCGCCGCCCAGGACCGGACCGCAGACGACCGCACGCGCTCCTGAGCCGAAAAGGGTTCGACGGCCGCGGCCGCCGTCCCTACCGTCCTCGACATGGGCGACACCTTCCTGCGGCTGCGGCTGCACACCTCCTGAGCTGATCCGCGGGCGCTGCCGGGCAGCCCCGCCGTCCGCCGGTCCGACGACCGGCCAGGACCGCTCCTCCCCCGTTCCGGCGTGCCCGCGCCGATGTCGCGGGCTGCCCGCCGCACCTCCTGGAGTCCTCATGTCACGACCCACCCCTGCCCTCGACGGCCTGGCCGACACGGCCCGCGGCCGGCTGCCCGACGACGCGCACGACGGCTTCGACCGGCTGGCGCACGCGGTCCTCGCCGCTCCCGGCGCCGGCCGGCAGGCCGCGCTCGGTGCGGTGCTGCGCGGCCTGCTGCCCGGCACCGCCGGGGTCCGCTGGCTGCACGCCGAGGGGCTGTCGCCGACCTCACGAGCCACGGACCTCACGGCTGCGCACTGGCTCTCCCTGCACGAGGCGTGGCTGACCCACCAGCGGGCACCGCACGCCGGTGGGCGGGCGACCGGGCACGGCCCGCGGCCGGACAGCCGGCACGGCCACGCCCCCGGCGCGCAGGCCATCCCGCGCTACTACTGAGCGCGGCGGCCCTGGTCCAGGGGGCGACCAGCCCGTCCTCCGCACCGCGGGTCCGCAGTGCGGAGGACGGGGCGGGTCAGCCGACGGCGTCCTCGGCGGCGAGCTCGGTCGCGCGGTCGGGATGCGCGAACGCCTCGGCCAGCGCCTGCCGCATCGGCCAGGCCCCGGCCCGCCAGGCCAGGGCCCGGCCGAGGGCGGCCGGGGTCCCGTCCACGGCGTCGACGTCCCCGCCGGGCCACCAGGCCACCTCGACCCCACCCGTGACGGTCAGCGCCGGGTGAACCGCGACCGACCCGGTCAGCTCGGCCAGCCCCAGCCGGGCGGCGGCCAGCCCGGCCCCGGGCACCTCTGCCCAGCGCACGGTGCGGGCGGGGCGGCTGGTCACCCGGGCGGCGACCTGCTCGCTGGCCAGCGGCACGTCCAGCAGGTCGGCTACCGCGACCGGCCGCCCGCCGGCGGGTACCACGGCCAGTGACACCAGTGGCTGTAACCACGGTGCGTCGAGCACGACCGCCTCGGCGCTGACCCGGTCCGGCGCCGTCCGGACCCGCGCCGGCGGGTCGACGTCCACCCCGTCCAGCGCCTCGGCGAGCTGGGCGTAGACCGTGCGCAACACCGCCGGGGCGACCGTGCGGGAGGCGTCGCCGAGCCGGTCGAGGAGGTCGATCGCGCCGTCGACGTCGGCCAGCACGTCGGCCACCGTGGCCGGCACCCCGAGCAGGTCGCGCACGGCAGCGGGGAGGTCGCCGACCGGTTCGTACAGTCCCTGTAACTCGACGGCGCCGGGGGTGCGGAGCCGGTCCGGTCGCATCCCGGCCAGGACCGGCGAGGTGCGCAACCACCAGCGCAGGTAGCCGGTGACGACGGTGCCGCCGAGGTCGAGGTCGGCCCGGGCAGCCGGCGGCAGGGCGGCGAGCAGCGGGAGCGCCCGGTCCCAGTCGCGCACCAGTTCCAGGTCCCGCACCGCGGTGAGCGCGGGCCACTCCGGCGGCGGCGCATCGGCCGGCAGCCGGTCCAGGACGGCGTCCACCCACTCCTCGACCCGGTCGACGTCCAGGTCGTCGGGGTCCTCGGCGGTCAGCAGCGCGAAGGTGTCCAGCACGCCGACCGCGCGCAGGGCGTCGACGTCCTGGTCGCGGGCGAACTCCGGGTCCAGCGCGCCGAGCGCCCCGGGTGCGAGCACGTCGGCCAGCGGCGACCCCGGGCGCACCAGCTCGCCGGCCGGCGCCCAGCCGCCGTCGTCGTCCGGGAGGGCCAGCTCGGCCAGCCACGGGAGCTCCCCCGGGGCGGGTGCCGCCGCGGCGACGAGGGCGAGGACCGCGACGGCAAGCGGCTCGACGTCCTCGTCGTCGTCGGCCCGGTCCAGCGAGCTCTCCACCGCCGCGCGCACGTCGGGGTCGGCGAGCACCGCGGTCGCGGTCGCCGGCCGGGCACCCAGCCGCTCCAGCACCCGCCGGGCCGGACCGGCGGCCACGGCGGGGTCGGCGATCCGCAGTCCGAGCGGCGCCAGCCGTGCGGCGGGCAGCGACCCGTCGGCGAGCAGCACGCCGACCGGGGTCTGCGCCGTCCGCCCGTCGGCCAGCGGGACCGGCAGGGCGGCCAGCTCGTCGCGGTCGGCGCCGTCCAGCGCGCCGTACAACCGGGCCCACCACTCCCCCGGCCGCCGCACGCCACGCACGGCCTCGACGACGTCGGCCCACCCGGCGCGGCGCACGCCGAGCGCGGCCAGCACCCGGGCGTCGGCGCGCCGGGACCAGCCGGCCGGCAGCAGGCCGGGGAGCACGCCGGCGAGGGCGGTGACCCGGTCGTCGGTCGGGTCGTCGAGGGCCACGGCCTGCCGCGGGCGCAGCGGCGGCTCCTCCGGGTCCGCGGCCGGCAGCCACGCACGCGCGGTGAGGCGGTCCAGCACGGCCCGGCACACCGCGGCGTCCAGCTCGGCGGCCGCCAGGCCGACGGCCGGCACCAGCCGCAGCAGCACCGGGTCGGCGGGCAGCGCGGCGAGCAGGTCGGCGTAGCCGTCGGCCGCCACCTCGACGAGCGCGTCGGTGACCGGACCGGGGGCCACGTGCCGCCGGTCGGGGCCCAGGGGGAAGGGGGCGATCAGCCGGGCCGGCAGCGACAGCGGTTCGTCGCTGGGGGTCGGCGCGTGCAGCACCTGCCGGCCGGTCAGCGGGACCGGCGCCCCGTCGCCGTCGACCGGGACGGCCCAGGTGACGGCGTACCGGCGGCGCTCGCGCTCCTCGACGGGCCGGTCGGCGAACAGCTCCGCCGGCAGCTCCCCGGTGCGCCGCACCAGCTGCCAGGTCGTCGTGGTGCCGTCGTCGGCCAGCCGGGCCTGCGGGCCGTCGTCGGAGCGGGTGAGGGTGCGGACCCGGCCGTCGAGCACCACGTCGACCCGGCAGAGGGCCGGCAGGGCCAGCAGCAGCTCCGGCTCCAGGGACTGCAGCGACGCGCGCACCGCCGCGACGGCGTCCGGGCGCAGCGGCAGCACGACCTGGGTGGCGAAGCCGTCCGGAGGCCGGCCGTCGGCCTCGAACGGCAGCCGCAGCACCGGGACGGCGCCGCGCCGGCGGGCCAGCTCGGGCCCGAGCGCGGGGACGGCGGCGGCAGCCGCGCGGGTCTCGGCGGCGCTGAACCGGACGGACTGCTCGGTGGACAGGACGGCCGGTTCGTCGGTCACCGCGAGCACGGCCGCGAAGCCGACGCCGAAGCGGCCGACGCTGTTCCCCGTGTCCCGCTTGGCCGACGCCCGCAGGGTGGCCAGCGCCTGCACGCCGTCGTCGTCCAGCGGCGCGCCGGTGTTGGCGGCGCGGAGGACGCCGCCGGTCAGGTCGAGGCGGAGGTGCCCCGGTGTCCCGGCCCGGCTCGCCGCGTCGGCGGCGTTCTGGGCGAGCTCGACGAGGAGCCGGTCGCGGTAGCCGCCACGGACCAGGTCCTCCTCGGCGTTGGCGTCCTCCCGGAACCGGGCCGGCGAGTCGGTCCAGGCAGCCAGCACCCGGCGGCGGAGTCCAGCGGGGTCGGCCACCCGGGCAGCATGCCCGAGGGAAGGCGCCGGGGAGACGTCCGGACAGACGACGAGGGCCCGGCCGGTGCGGCCGGGCCCTCGACGTCGATCAGGGAGTGCGGACTCCCGTCAGCGGGAGATGTGCTTGCGCCCCGTGGCCATGACGTAGACCCCGAGCACGATGATCGCGCCGATGATCGACCCGATGATGCCGGCGGTGCCCAGCTCGAACCCGTTGCCGGTGAACAGGCTGCCGAGCAGGTTCCCGACCAGCGACCCGACGATGCCGAGCACGATCGTGAGCCCGATGCCGAGGTCCTGCTTGCCGGGGACGACGGCGCGGGCGATGAACCCGGCGATCAGACCGACCACGATCAACACGATGATGTTCCAGAGCACGAGTGCCTCCTCGTTCCGACGGCGGACCGTCATGCGTCCTGGCGTCTCCAGAAGCGATGATCATGTCCCCCGCCGCCGGGACGCCCAAACGCCGAGTTGATCAACGTTCATCACATCGGGTGACCGGAAACCGGGCCGGACCCGTCCGTCATCGAGCTGCGCAGACGTCGGTGTGACGCTCCGTCACGAGCGTGGCGCCCCTCCCGGCCGGCGCACTCGACTCACCCGCCGCCCTCGGTGCACAGCTCACCGGACATGCAGACGGCTCGGCTGGGGCCGGGCTCCCACTCCTCGACGTCGGCCGACCGGCTCTCCAGCTCGACGGTGCGGCCCCCCGGGAGGTCGGTGCCGGCCGGGCAGGTCACCGGTTCGGTGGTCACGCTGCCCAGGTCGCCGCCCGAGCCGTACGCCACCGTCACCAGCAGGCAGGCCCCCAGGTCCACCTGGTCGTAGGACAGCCCTCCCCCGGTGAACGCGCTCGCGTCGATGGTCCGGACGAAGGTGATCGAGTCCTCGTGGAAGGAGGTCTCCACCGAGTAGTCGTACTGGTCGAGCGACTCCTGCGCCGCCTCCCCGGTGGGGGCCGGGTCCTGGGCGCGGCGCTCGAGGAAGCCGCCGTGCACACCGTCGAGCCGGGCCTGCAGGTCCTCGGTCGCCAGCTCCTCCGCCGACGCACTGCACCCGGACAGCCCGAGGGCCAGGCAGAGCGCGACCAGCGGGGCCCGGGCCGGCAGACGGAGCACAGCGGCAGCATGCCAGTGGAACGGTCGGGCTACCGATCAGTAACGTGGGTCACATGTCGCTCCGCCAGCAGCAGTCGGCCACCGTCCCGGGCGCTCCCACCGGAGAGGTGGACCGGCCCGATGCGACCGGGACGTTCGAGTCGACGGACCCGGCCACCGGCGCCGTCGTCCAGGTGTTCCCCGTCCACGACGCCGCGGCCGTCCGGGAGACCGTCGGCCGGGCGCACGCCGCCGCGGCGACCTGGGCGGCGCTCGGCTTCGCCGAACGGCGGCTCCGGCTGGCCGCCTACCGCGGCCACCTCGCCCGGCGGATGCCCGAGCTCGCCGACCTCGTGCACCGGGAGAACGGCAAGCCGCACGCCGACGCGGTCCTGGAGATCACCCTCGCCGTCGACCACCTGGCCTGGGCAGGCGCCCACGCGGAGCGGACCCTCGGCCGGCGCCGGGTCCGGTCCGGGGCGCTGGCGGCCAACCACGCGGCGTACCTGGAGTACCAGCCGCTGGGCGTCGTCGGCGTGATCGGACCGTGGAACTACCCCGTCTTCACCCCGATGGGCTCGATCGCCTACGCGCTGGCCGCCGGCAACGCCGTCGTCTTCAAGCCCAGCGAGTTCACCCCGGCGGTCGGCGCGTGGCTGGTCGCGGCCTGGCGCGCCGCGGTCCCCGACGTCGCCGACGTCCTCCAGGTGGTGACCGGCTTCGGCGAGACCGGTGCCGAGCTCTGCCGGGCCGGCGTCGGCAAGCTCGCCTTCACCGGCTCGTCCGCCACCGGCCGGAAGGTGATGGCCACCTGCGCCGAGACGCTCACCCCCGTGCTCATGGAGTGCGGTGGCAAGGACGCGATGATCGTCGACGACGACGCCGACGTGAGCGCCGCCGCCGACGCCGCGGTGTGGGGCGCGATGAGCAACGCCGGGCAGACCTGCATCGGCATCGAGCGGGTCTACGCCACCAGCGCGGTCCACGACCGGTTCGTCGCCGAGGTCACCCGCCGGACGGCGGCGCTGCGGCCCGGCTCGGACGACGGCGCCAGCTACGGCCCGATGACCATGGCGAGCCAGACCGACATCGTCCGCCGGCACGTGGACGACGCGCTGGCCACCGGCGGACGGGCGGTGACCGGCGGCACCGTCGACGGCGGGCTCATCGCCCCCACCGTGCTGCTCGACGTGCCGGAGAGCTCCGCCGCCGTCCGGGAGGAGACCTTCGGCCCCACGCTCACCATCACCGAGGTGGCCGACGCCGAGGAGGGCCTGCGCCGGGCCAACGACTCCACGATGGGGCTGGGTGGCTCGGTGTTCAGCGGGTCGGCGGACCGGGCGATGGACCTCGCCCGTCGCATGCGCAGCGGGATGACCTCGATCAACTCGGTGCTCACCTTCGCCTCGGTGCCGGCGCTCCCCTTCGGCGGGGTCGGGGAGAGCGGCTTCGGCCGGATCCACGGCGAGGACGGGCTGCGTGAGTTCACCCGGGCCAAGGCGATCACCCGGCAACGGGTCGGGCTGCCGGTGGACCTGATGAGCTTCGACCGGCCGGCCGGCGCCGCCCGTGCCCTCGCCGGGGTGGTGCGACTGGTGCACGGCCGCCACCGCTGACGCACCGGCCGCCGGCCGCCGGCCGCCCTGGGCGAGTGACAGCTCAGCGGGCCCACCGCCGCGGGAACGCCCCGCTGAGCTGTCACTCGCCGCACCGGACGAGGGCCCAGGGGCCGGGTCGTCGGTGCGGACGGCGGCCTCGTCGCGGTGACGCCGAGCGGTCACCCCGATGTGACCAGTCCCTCCCCCGGCTGCGCCCGGTCACCGGCCGGGTCTGGCAGAGTGAGGGCACCGGCGCCGCCCCCCGCTCATCCGAGAGCAGGTGGACTCGACGTCGGCGCGAGGCTGCGCCACCGAGGCGCGCCGGCGACCCGACGTCCGCCCCGGAAGACGTACAGCGGCCCAGCGATGGTGCCCTGCGCCCGGTGGACGAACGGTGGCCACCGGAGTGTTGAGGACCCCCAGATGACCAACGCGTTCCCCCCTGCCCAGAACGACAGCGCTGACCGCCCGCGCCGTCGCGCCACCCGCCCGTCCGCCACCCCCTCCGCGCCTGCCGCGCCGGCCGCCCACACCCCCGCCGGCCCGCCGGCCGGGGGCAGCGCGGAGGGCAGCCGCCGCCGTCGGGGCGGCCGGGGCCGCGGTGCCGGCCCCCGCCCCGAGGGCCAGCCGGCCGCTGCCCGCGCCCCGCAGGACGCCGCACCCCGCGCCGCCGAGTCCGTGCCCGCCGCCCCGGTCGTGCCGGCCGGCGACGTGGCCACCGTGCTGCCCACCGACACCACCTTCGCCGAGCTGGGCGTGCCCGCCCCCCTCGTCGAGGTGCTCACCGCCAGCGGCATCACCGCGCCGTTCCCGATCCAGGTCGCCACGCTGCCGGACACCCTGGCCGGCCGGGACGTGCTCGGCCGCGGCCGCACCGGCTCGGGCAAGACGCTGGCCTTCAGCATCCCGCTGGTCGCCCGGCTGGCCGCCTCCAGCAGCAAGCGCCAGCCGAAGCGCCCGCGCTCGCTGATCCTGGTGCCGACCCGCGAGCTGGCCAACCAGGTCAACGCCGTCGTCGACCCGCTGGCCCGCGCGCTGGGCATGCGGTCGACCGTCGTCTTCGGTGGCGTCGGGCAGAACCCGCAGGTGCAGGCCCTGGCCGGCGGCGTCGACGTGCTCATCGCCTGCCCGGGCCGGCTGGAGGACCTCATCGGCCAGGGTCACGCCGACCTCGGCGCCGTCGAGATCACCATCCTCGACGAGGCCGACCACATGGCCGACCTGGGCTTCCTGCCCGGCGTCAAGCGCCTGCTGGACCGCACCCCCAAGGTCGGCCAGCGGCTGCTCTTCTCCGCCACCCTGGACAACGGCGTCGACGTGCTGGTCAAGCGCTACCTGGACCGGCCGACCACGCACTCGGTCGACCCGGCCGTCGCCCCGGTCTCGACGATGACCCACCACGTGTTCCGGGTCGACGCCGCCGACAAGGGCCAGATCGTGCAGGAGCTGGCCTCCGGCCTGGGCCGCAGCGTGCTGTTCACCCGCACCAAGCACCAGGCCAAGAAGCTGGCCAAGCAGCTGACCGCCGCCGGGGTGCCCGCCGTCGACCTGCACGGCAACCTCAGCCAGAACGCCCGCGAGCGCAACCTCGAGGCGTTCAGCAACGGCGACACCCGGGTGCTGTGCGCCACCGACATCGCCGCCCGCGGCATCCACGTCGACGACGTCGCGCTGGTCGTGCACGTCGACCCGCCGTCGGAGCACAAGGCCTACCTGCACCGCTCGGGCCGCACCGCCCGGGCCGGCGCCGGCGGCATCGTGGTCACCATCGCCACGCCCGACCAGGCCGGCGAGGTCCGCACCCTGGCCCGGCAGGCCGGGATCACCCCCGAGGTGTCGGCGATCAAGCCCGGCGCCCGGGAGATCACCGCGCTGACCGGTCCGGCCGCCCCCCACGTCGAGCCCGCCCCCGCGCCGGCCCCGCAGCCGCAGGGCACCGGTGGAGGCAGCAACGGCGGTCGCCGCCGGCGCTCCGGTGGCGGTGGCGGCGCGGCGCCCGCCTCCTCCTCCGGCGGCGGCCGTGGTGGTCAGACCCGCTCGGCCGGTCCGGCGCGGACCCGGGCCGAGCTCGCCGCCCGGGCCGGCCAGGCCCCCAGCGGGGCCGGCCGCGGCCGTGGGCGCACCGGACGCTGACCTCCCGCTGATCACCCCGGGCTGAGGGCGGTCTCGGCACAGCCGAGGCCGCCCTCAGCCCGTTCTCGTGCCCGGCCCTGGCTGCGGCCGCGGCCGCCCCCGGCTCGTGCCCGACCCCGGTCGCGCGACCGCCCGGCGAGCGCGACGATGATGTTGAGCACTTCAGCATCCCCGTCCCGATAGAGGTCGCCATGCGCCTGCCCATCACCCCCAGCGAGATCGCCCCGCGCATCGCCACCGGCGCGTTCATCCTCAACTCCGGCCTCGGGAAGCGCGGCGCCGACGAGGCCACCGCGGCCGGTCTGCACGGCTTCGCCGCCGGCACCTACCCGGTCCTGAAGAAGGTCCCGGCGACCACCTTCGCCAAGGGGCTGTCCACGGCCGAGATCACCATCGGCGCCCTCCTGCTGACCCCGCTGGTGCCGACCGCGGTCGCCGGCGCCGCGCTCACCGGCTTCTCCGCCGGGCTGCTGGGCCTCTACCTCCGCACCCCGGGGATGACCAAGCCCGGCCGGAGCGTGGCCCCCACCCAGGACGGGCTGCCGATCGCCAAGGACGTCTGGATGCTCGGCATCGGCCTCGGCCTGCTCACCCAGGCCCTCACCGGTCGGGAGACCCGGGTCGCCACGCGCCGGGCCGGCCGGTCCCGCCGCAGGTAGGCGGACCGGTCAGCCGGCCTGCTCCTCGACCACCTCGGCGAGCAGGCCGGCCAGCAGCCCGGCGACGTCGTCCGGGCGGGTCTGCGGCGTCATGTGCGCAGCACCGGGCAGCTCGACCAGCCGGCCGCGGGGAGCCGACCTGGCCAGGTGCCCCGCCCAGCCCGCGGGGCACAGCGCGTCCCGGGTCCCGCGGACGACCAGGACCGGCACGTCCACCCTGCGCAGCCGCTGGTCGATGGGGTCGGGCGCGGTCCGGCGCCAGAGGGCGGTCATGTCCCTCGGCCCGGTCCGCAGCCACTGCGCGACGATCACCGGCACCTGCCACCACTGCTCCCGCACCGCCGTGCGCAGCCACCGGCCGGCCAGCACCGGCAGCCGGCGCATCCGCGGGTCGGTGGTCGGGCCGAGCAGCAGCAGGCCGGCCACCCGGGCGTCCCGCGCCGCGGCGGCCGCCACCACCTGGCAGCTCTGCGAGTGCGCGACCAGCACGCAGCGGCCCGGGCCGAGCGCGGCCAGCAGCTGGTCGGTCAGCTCCGCCAGAGGGCCGACCGGCCCTCGCGCGCCCATGCCCGGCAGCCGCAGCACCACCCCGCCGGCCCGCCGCCGGACCCGCGCCCAGGAGCGTTCGTCCAGACCGAGACCGGGAACGCACACCACGTCGGGAACAGGGTTCGCCTCCAGGCTGCTCACCTTGATGCCGACTGTGTCCGGGACGACGGTGCCCCGCGGCGGAGGGCGCCCGCACGTTCCGGAGCAGTAGTGGGAGGATCAGTCATCATGACGACATCAGGAGCCAGTGTGACCACCGTGACCCAGTCCACCGGACGCCGACCCCAGGTCGTCATCATCGGGTCCGGGTTCGGCGGTCTCTTCGCCGCCCAGCGCCTGAAGAAGGCCCCGGTCGACGTCACGCTCGTGGCCAAGACCAGCCATCACCTCTTCCAGCCGTTGCTCTACCAGGTGGCCACCGGCATCCTCTCCGAGGGCGAGATCGCCCCCGCGACCCGGGAGATCCTGCGCGACCAGGACAACGCCCGGGTGGTGCTCGGTGAGGTCACCGACATCGACCTGACCGCGCGCACCGTCACCTCGACCGTCCTCGGCCGCACCACCGTGCACCCGTACGACGAGCTGATCGTCGCCGCCGGCGCCGGGCAGTCCTACTTCGGCAACGACCAGTTCGCCGAGTTCGCCCCGGGCATGAAGAGCATCGACGACGCCCTGGAGCTGCGCGGCCGCATCTTCGGCGCCTTCGAGCTGGCCGAGCTGGCCACCGACCCGGGCGAGATCGACCGGCTGCTGACCTTCGTCGTCGTCGGCGCCGGCCCGACCGGGGTGGAGATGGCCGGGCAGATCGCCGAGCTGGCCCGCCGCACCCTGCGCAAGGACTTCCGCCGCATCGACCCGACGAGCGCTCGGGTGATCCTGCTCGACGCCGCGCCCAAGGTGCTGCCGCCGTTCGTCGACAAGCTCGGCCAGAAGGCGCACCGGCAGCTCAACGAGATCGGCGTCGAGGTCCAGCTGGGCGCGATGGTCACCGACGTCGACGCCGACGGCATCGTCGTCAAGGACGGCGACGGCCACGAGCGCCGGATCCACGCCGCCACCAAGATCTGGGCGGCGGGCGTGCAGGCCAGCCCGCTGGGCAAGATCCTCGGCGACCAGTCCGGTGCCGCGGTCGACCGCGCCGGCCGGATCTCGGTGCAGGACGACCTCACCCTGCCGGGCCACCCCGAGGTGCACGTGGTCGGCGACATGATCTCGCTGAAGCGGCTCCCCGGCGTCGCGCAGGTCGCGATCCAGGGCGGCAAGTTCGCCGCGGACGCCGTCAGGGCGCGGATCGCCGGCCGGCCCACCGCCCCGGAGTTCACCTACTTCGACAAGGGCAGCATGGCGACCATCTCGCGGTTCCACGCGGTCGCCGACACCTGGAAGTTCCAGTTCGGCGGCTTCCTCGCCTGGGTGCTGTGGCTCGTGGTGCACGTCATGTACCAGGTGGGCTTTAAGAACCGGTTCACCACGGTCATCCACTGGGCGGTCAGCTTCCTGGGCCGCGGGCGCTCGCAGCGCACCGCCACCCAGCAGCAGGTCTACGGCCGGCTGGCGCTGGAGGAGCTCGGCGCCGACTTCGAGGTCTCCAAGACCGGCGGCCAGCGCCACCTCGGCGAGCCGGTCGACGTGACCGGGCGCGACTCCGCCTGAACCACCCCGCCCCGACGACGACGGCCCCGGTCCCGCAGCTGCGGGACCGGGGCCGTCGTCGTGCGGCAGGTCAGAACGGGTAGGCCGGCAGGTCCCCGCGCAGCGTGACCCACTGGGTCTCGGTGAACGCCTCGATGTTGGCCTGCGGGCCGCCGTGCCGGGAGCCGGTGCCCGAGGCGCCCACCCCACCGAACGGGGCGACCGCCTCGTCGTTGACCGTCTGGTCGTTGATGTGCACCAGGCCCGACGGGATCCGCTCGGCCAGCTGCAGCCCGGCGTAGACGTCACGGGTGAGGATGCCCAGGCTCAGCCCGTACTCGGTGCCGGCCGCCATCGCCGCCACCTCGTCGAGGGAGGAGAACGGCGTCACCGGCGCCACCGGGCCGAAGATCTCCTCCTGGTAGGCCGGGGAGTCGACGGGCACGTCGCCGAGCACGGTCGGCCGGTAGAACAGCCCCTCGTACGTCCCGCCGGTGCGCACCGTGGCGCCGCTGTCGACGCTGGCGGTGACCAGGCCGTGCACCCGGTCGCGCTGGCCGGCGTCGATGATCGGCCCGAGCGCCACCTGGTCGCGCCAGGTGTCCCCGACCGGCAGGTTCTCCACCTTGCTGGTGAGGACGGCGGTGTACTCCTCGGCGATCGACTCGTGCACCAGGTGCCGGCTGGTCGCCATGCAGATCTGCCCCTGGTGGGCGAAGGTGCCCCACGCGCCGACCGAGGCCGCGGCGGTCACGTCGACGTCGCCCATCACGATGAGAGCGGAGTTGCCGCCCAGCTCCAGGTGCGCCCGCTTGAGGTGCTGCCCGGCGAGCGCGCCGACCGAGCGGCCGGCCTTGGTGGAGCCGGTGAAGGCGATGACCCGGACGGCGGGGTCGGTGACCAGGGCCTGCCCGACGTCGGCGCCGCCGGGCAGCACCTGGAACACCCCGGCCGGAAGCCCGGCCTCCTCGAAGACCCGGGCGAACACCGCGCCGCCGCAGACGGCGGTGCGCGGGTCGGGCTTGAGGACCACCGCGTTGCCCAGCGCCAGGGCCGGGGCGATGGCCCGGATGGCCAGGATGGTCGGCACGTTGAACGGCGCGATGACCCCGACCACGCCGGCCGGCACCCGCCGGGCGAAGGACAGCCGGGGCGAGCCGCTGCGCAGCAGCTCGCCGTAGGGGTGGCTGGGCAGCGCCGAGGCCTCGTAGCACTCCTGGGCGCTGGTGTGCACCTGGAAGTCGCCGAAGGGCTGGATGGCGCCGGACTCGCGGGCCAGCCACTCCTTGATCTCCGCGGTGTGCTCGGTCAGCAGGTCCCCGGCCCGGCGGAGCACCGCGGCGCGCTGCTCGAACGGCAGCGCGGCCCACTCCCGCTGCGCCTGGACCGCGCGGGCGCCGGCCTTCTCCACGTCGGCGGGGGTCGCCTTGCCGACCTCACCCAGCTCGGCCCCGGTGGCCGGCTCGACCGCGGTGTAGGTGCCCCCGCTGCCGTCGGTCCAGGAGCCGGTCCAGATCTTGCCGCGCCACGCGCCGTCCTCGAGCAGTGCCATGTGTTCCTCGTCTCGTCGGTGAGTCGTCGATGCCGGTTGTGTCACCTGCGCGCCCGGCTGTCACCCCGGCTTCCGCGGGGCGGAAGCCGAGGACCGCGTCGTGCGCGCGGTCAGCGGTGCTGCCGGCGGCTGCCCCCGTGCCAGTCCTCCTGCTCGCCGGTCGCACCGGCGGCCACGCCGAAGGCGGGCAGCTGGGGCCGCTCCCGCAGGCTCCGCTTGAGCTCGGCGAAGCCGGGGAAGCTCGCCAGGCCGACCACGTGGTCCCACAGCTGGACGGCCTCCTCCTCCGACGGGAGCCGGCTGATCACCGGGCCGAAGAAGGCCACGCCCTCCGGAGGCTGGAAGTGCAGGATCGGGGTGCCGACGTCCTTGCCGGTCAGCGCGAGCGCCTCGTCGGTCTCGGCCTGGACCGTCGCGTCCCAGGAGTCGTCGTCCAGCGCGGCCGCCAGCTCGGCCGGCAGGCCGACCTCGTCGAGCACCGGGGCGAGGAACTCGGGGGTGCCCCGGCGCGCGCGGTTCTCCTCGGCCTCCGGGCGCACCTCGAAGACCTGCCGGCCCAGCGCCTCGTACAGGCCACCCACCACCTCGGGGCCGTGCTCGGCCCGGGCCCGGGCCGCCACGCGGAGCAGCCGCAGCCCGGCGGTGTGCCCGGCCTCGTACTCGGGCGGGAACTGGGCCGCGTAGTCGACGTGGGCGTTGAGCAGGCGCAGCGAGATGAACCGCCACTCGACCTGGTGGTCGCGCTGGGCGCCGACCATCCGGACCCACTTGCTGGTCATCCAGGCGAAGGGGCACACCGGATCGAAGTAGAAGCGCAGATCGGCCATCCCCCGACCGTAGCCCGGCCCCGGCACACCCACCTGCGGGACGGCGACCCGGCCGGGTGTCACCCGGAGGGGTCGGCCCGGCGGCCCGGTGGTGCAGGCTGCGGCGCGGCGCGCCGATGCACGCGGTGACATGGAGAGCAGCGGGTGGACGAGGTGAGAGCGGACCGACGGGTCCCGGCGCGGGTCGGGCTGTTGGCGCTGCTGTACGGGTCGGGCGGGCTGTTCTGCCTCGCCGGGGCGCTGCGGCCGGTGGACCCGGAGACGCCGGTGGCCCTCGCCGGTGGGCTGGCCGTGGTCGGCATCGGCGGCGCGGTGGTCCTGCTGCTCCGGGGCGGCCGGCTGTCGGCGGCCGGCGGGCACACCGCCCTCGTCGTCGTCTCGCTGCTGGTGGCCGTCCTGGCGTCCCGGTCGGTCACCGCCGTCGGCGTCGTCGGGCTGGGCCCGGTGCTCATCGCGATCGGGCTCTACGCCGCGCACTTCTGCTCCCTGCCGGCGGCCCGGGTCCACGCCGGGCTGGCGGTGGGGACGACGAGCGTCGGCGCTGCCGTCAGCCTGCCGTCCACCGCCGCCCTCCCGTGGGTGATCACCGCGGTCAGCGCCCTCCTCCTCACCGAGGCCCATGCGCGGCTGAACCGGGACCTGCGCACGGACGCGGCGACCGACCCCCTCACCGGCCTGGCCAACCGCCGGGCCTGGGAGGCCGAGGCCGGCCGCACCCTGGCGCGTGCGCTGCGCAGCGAGGAGCCGATGACGGTCGTCGTGCTCGACCTCGACGACTTCAAGGCGGTCAACGACCGCGACGGGCACAGCGCCGGCGACCGACTGCTGCAGGAGGTGGCCGGTCACTGGCAGGCGCGGCTCCGCACCGCCGACCTGCTCGGCCGGTACGGCGGCGACGAGTTCGTGCTGTGCCTGCCCGCCACCGACGCCCCGGGGGCGCAGGAGGTCCTGGAGCGCCTGGCCGGCGGCCCGATCGGCTGGTCGGCGGGGACGGCGACCGCCCGGGCCGGCGACTCGCTGGCCACCCTGCTGCAGCGCGCGGACGCCGAGCTCTACGCCGGCAAGCGACGGCGGACGACGACCCGTCGCGACGGCGGCAGCTGACCCACAGCCCCCTCGGGGCAGGATGGGACCTCCGCGGACCCGGCTGTTGCATGGCGCAGGGCCGGAGCTCAGTCCCCGGCCTCGGCCAGCTCGGCCGCGCGCGCCGCGGCCCGGTCCCGGATCGCGGCCGCGGTGTGCGCGCGACGGACGGCGGCGTCCCGCCGGCGTTCGGCCTCCGTGACCGCACCGGCCGCCTCGCCGGCCTGCCGCTCGGCCCGGCGGAGCTCCTCGGCGAGCCGGGCGGCCCGCTCCTGGTGCTCCTCGCGCCGTCCGGCCGCCTCGACCAGGTGCCGTTCGGCCGCCTCGACGGCGGCGTCGGCGTCGCGGGCCACCCCGGCGGCCTCCTCGGCGTCCCGCCGGGCCTGCGCCAGCTCCCGGCGACGGCGTTCCTCGGCCTCCCGGCGGCGCTCCTCCTCCTGGCGGCGCGCCTCCTCCCGACGCCGCTCGGCCGCTCCGGCCTCGCCCACCGCGCCCTTCCCGGTCGCCGCGGCGGCGGTCGCCCGGGCCGGGGTCCGCTCGGTCCGGGGGTCCGGGGTCGCCGACCCGCTGCGGACGGGGGTCGCCACTGCGCCGCTGAGGTCGACCGGCCCCAGGCCGCTGTAGGACAGCGCCGTGGTGAGTCGGCCGGCCCGCAGCGCCACCCCGGCGTCGGGGTCGGCGATCGCGGCCCGCAGGGTGCTCTCCACCTGGTCGGCGACCGCGCTGCTGACGTCGTGCCCCTCCCGGTGCGCCACCGCGCGCGCCTCCCGCGCCAGCGCCGCGACCACCTGGTTGCGCTGGCGGCCCAGCGCGCGCAGCTGCTCGGCGGAGAGGTCGGCCTGGGCCCGGCGCAGCAGCTCCCCGAGCTCGAGCAGCTGGTCGACCTCCCCGGGCCGGCGGCGGGCCAGCAGGTTGCACACCCAGGCCGCGGTCGTCGGCTTGGGCAGTGCGGCGACCGCCTTGGCCAGCTCCTTGTCCCCGGCGGCCCGGACCCGGTCGCGGGCGGCGGTGCGGGCGGCGACGAACTCCTCGGGCGGGACGGCGTAGAGCTCCTCGGCGATGTCGTCCAGCCCGGCCACCGGCACCCCTCCCATCGTGTCCCCCGCCCGCCGTCCCGACCTGCACGGCGAGCGCGGTTGCATCATGCCGCCGACGACGCCCGGGAACCGGCCGCAACCGGGACTTGTTCTATTCGGCATAGAACAGTTAGATTGCTGTCGTGCTGGTGCGCATCGACCCCGACTCCCCGGCACCGCTGCACGCGCAGATCTCCGCGGCCGTGCGGCGGGGCATCGCCGCGGGCGAGATCGCGCCGGGCGAGCGCCTCCCCGGCGCCCGCGACCTGGCGGCCTCGCTCGGGGTCAACCTGCACACCGTGCTGCGCGGCTACCAGGAGCTGCGGGCCGAGGGCCTGGTCGAGCTCCGCCGCGGCCGCGGCGCCCAGGTGCGCCCGGACGCCGCACCGGCGGTCGCCGCGCTGCGCCAGGCCGTGCACGCACTGGTCGAGGAGGCGCGGCGGCTCGGGCTCAGCGCGACCGAGGTGACCGAGCTGGTCAGAGAGGCGATGGCATGAACGACGGCAGGAACGACGGCGTGGACGACGACAGGGACGAGGGCATGGACGACGCGCAGGGCACGGATCCCACGGGCGGCCGCCGCCCCTCCCGCCGGGCACGGGAGGTCGTCGCCGTCGCGCTGCCGCTGGCCGTCTGGGCGGCCGGCGCGGCGCTGGTGGCCACCTGGCGGCCGGAGCTGCCGACGCCGGTCGCGGTCCACTGGGGCCCCGGCGGCGACGCCGACGGCTTCGCCGCCCCGCTGCGCGCGGTGCTGGTCACCGGCGTCGTCCCCGCGCTGGGGTCGCTGGCCACGGCCCTGGTCCTGCGCGCCCGGCGGGTGGCCGCCCCCGAGCGCCGGCTGGCCGCCGGCTCGGCGACCGGGATCTCGGTGTTCTGCGTCGGGCTCGTCGTCGGCAGCCTGGCCGGGCAGCGCGGCCTGGCCGACCCGGCGGCCGCCCCCTCCCCCACGCTGGCCGCCGTCGTCGCCGGGCTGCTCGCCGTCCTCGCCGGCACGGCCGCCGCCCGGCTGCTGCCGGGCACGCCGCCGGGGGCGGCGCGGGCCTCCAGCGCCCCGCCCGAGTCGGCGCCGCGGCTGCCCGTCGCCCCTGGCGAGCGGGCCGTCTGGTCCGGCCGGGCGACGATGGAGCCGGTCGGCCTCGCCGCGCTCGGCACCGGCGGCCTGGTGGTCGGCGCGCTGGTGGTCCTCGGCACCGCACCGGCCGCGCTGCTGCTGGTCCCGGCAGCGCTGCTCGGCGTCGGCCTGCTGTTCGGCTCCGCCCGCGTCTGGGTCGACGAGCGGGGGGTGACCGTGCGCTCCCCGCTGGGCCGCCCCTCCTGGCAGGTGCCGCTCGCCGACGTCGCCGAGGCCACCGTCGCCGACGTCCGGCCGCTGCGCGACTTCGGCGGCTGGGGCTACCGGGTGGGCCGGGACGGGCGCCGCGCCGTGGTGCTGCGCGGGGGTGTGGCGCTCGAGGTGGTCCAGGGCGACGGACGCCGCTTCGCCGTCACGGTGCCGGGCGCCCGGCAGGCCGCGGCGCTGCTCAACACCCTGGCCACCCGGCAGCGCACCTGACCCTGCTCGTCGTGGCCACCAGTCCACCCGGCGGCGCTTCGTCGCCGCGCACGAAGAGCGTGCGCAACGCGGGCAGCAGGCTCACCCCATGGGTCGACCACTCGCGCTCGAGGACGTGTACTCCCTGCAGCTGCCGGGCGAGCCCACCATCTCCCCCGACGGGCGCTGCGTGGTCTACGTGCTGCGCACCACCGACGCCGCGGCCGACACCGACCGGCATGCGCTCTGGTGGGTCCGGGCCACCGGCGACGGCTGGGGCGCGCCGGCGCCGCTGACCCGGGGCACCGCGGACACCAGCCCGGCCTTCTCCCCCGGCGGCGACCGGATCGCCTTCCTCCGCCGCGGCGACGGGCCGCCGCAGCTGCACCTGCTGCCGGTCGACGGCGGGGAGGCCGAGCAGCTGACCGACCTGCCCGCCGGTGCCGGGGCCCCGGTGTGGAGCCCGGACGGCGAGCGGATCGCCTTCCCCGCACCGGTCCGTCCGGCCGACGCCGACGAGCACGCGCCGATCAGCACGACCCGGCTCGGCCACAAGGCCGACGGTTCGGGGCTGCTGCGCGGCGTCCGCCAGCACCTGCACGTGCTGGAGCTGGCGACCGGTGAGGTGCGGCAGCTGACCTCCGGCGACTGGCACGCCGGCCGGCCGGCCTGGTCGCCCGACGGCACCCGGCTGGCCTTCGCCGCCGCGACCGACCCCGACGCCGACCTCACCCACCGCACCCCCGCGCACGTGGTCGACGTCGCCGGCGGCCCGCCGCGCCGGGTCGGCGACGGCCTCGGCCTGGCCGGCCCGATGGTGTGGACCGCCGACGGCCGGGCGCTGCTGGTCGCCGGCCAGCCCACCGTCTCGGTCGACCACACCGGGCTGCTCGTCCAGCCGCTGGACGACGTCCCGGCCGAGCGCGACCTGGCCGCGCCGCTGGACCGCAACGTCATGCCGGGCGGCCCCGGCTACCCGGGCGGGCTGCCGCAGCTCACCCGGGACGGCGCCGAGGTCGTCTTCTGCGTCCGCGACCGGGGCTGCTCGCACGCCTACGCCACCGCCGTCGACGGCTCGGCCCCGCCCCGCCCGGTGCTGACCGGTGCCGACGTCGTCGTCTCCGGGCTGTCGGTGGCCGGTGCGGCCGACGTCGCCGCCGTCGTCCTGGCCGACCCGGGCACCTACGGCGAGGTCGGCGTGGTCGACCTGCACTCCGGCGCCGTCACCCGGCTCACCACGCACACGGCGACCGCGCTCCCCGACGTCGAGCTCGTCGTGCCGCAGCCCCGCACGTCCACCGTGCACGACGGCACGAAGGTGCACGGCTGGCTGCTGGTCGACCCGGCGACCGAGGGCCCGGCGCCGCTGCTGGTCGACGTGCACGGCGGTCCGCACAACGCCTGGTCACCGGCGGCCGACGCCGCCCACCCCCACCACCAGGCCCTGGTGGCCGCCGGCTGGGCGGTGCTGCTGGTCAACCCGCGCGGCAGCGACGGCTACGGCCGCGCGTTCCTCACCAGCGCCGTCGGCGGCTGGGGCACCGCCGACGAGCGCGACGTCCTCGACCCGGTCGACCAGCTGGTCGCCGAGGGGGTGGCCGACCCGGCGCGGCTGGTGCTCACCGGCTACAGCTACGGCGGCTTCATGACCTGCTGGCTGACCGGCCGCACCGACCGGTTCGCCGCCGCGATCGCCGGCGGCGTGGTCGCCGACCTGACCAGCATGAGCGGCACCAGCGACGCCGGGGAGGTGCTGGCGCTGGAGTACGGCGACGCGGTGACCGACCCGGAGGCCGTCCGGGCGCACTCCCCGATCACGAACGTGCACCTCGTCCGCACCCCGACGCTCGTACTGCAGGGCGGCGCCGACGAGCGCTGCCCGGTCGGCCAGGCCGAGCAGTGGTTCACCGCCCTGCGCAGCCAGCGCGTCCCGACCGAGCTGGTGCTGTTCCCGGGCGGCTCGCACCTGTTCATCCTCGACGGCCGCCCCTCGCACCGGGTCGGGTACAGCCGGCGGCTCATCGACTGGGCGCAGCGGCACGGCGCCGGGCACCCCGTGCCGGCGGACGAGCCGGTGTCGGTCCCCGGCGGACTGTTCGCGCTGCGCCCCCCGGGTACGCAGGAGCGGACGGCGGTCACCTCCGCCCAGCTGTCCGACGGCAGCATGCACGCCGGTGGCCGCGCCGACCCGAGGAAGGGCTGATCCCGGTGACCCACCTGCTCCCGCACGACGTCCGGCCGACCGAGTTCGACGCGCTGCTGCCGGCGATGCTGGCCGACCTCGAGGAGCTGGTGAGCGTCGAGTCGCCCTCGGCCGACCTGGCCGCGGTGGCCGCCGGCGCCGCCCGGGTGGCCCAGCTGGGCGCGCGGGCGCTGGGGGCCGAGCCCGAGGTGCTGCTGCACGAGGGCTGCACGCACCTGCGCTGGCGGCTCGGCGCGGGCCCGCGCCGGGTGCTGCTGCTCTGCCACCAGGACACCGTCTGGCCACTCGGCACCCTGGCGGAGCTCCCGTGGTCGGTGACCGACGGGGTGGTGCGCGGGCCGGGCTGCTTCGACATGAAGGCCGGCATCGTGCTGGCCTTCACCGTGCTGGCCCGGCTGCGGGCCGCGGGCCACGACCTGGACGGGGTGACCGTGCTGGTCACCGGGGACGAGGAGATCGGCTCCCCGACGTCGGCGGACCTGATCCGGGCCGAGGCCGCCGGCTGTGCCGCGGTGCTCGTGCTGGAGGCCAGCGCCGACGGCGGTGCGCTCAAGACCGGCCGCAAGGGCGCCTCGATGTACGACCTGCTGGTCACCGGCCGCGCCGCCCACGCCGGCCTGGAGCCGGAGAAGGGCGTCAGCAGCACGGTCGAGCTGGCCCACCAGGTGCTGGCGATCGCCGACCTGGCCGACCCGGCGCAGGGCACCACGGTCACCCCGACGGTGCTCACCTCGGGCACGACCACGAACACCGTCCCGGCCACCGGCCGGCTCAGCGTCGACGTGCGGGCGCTCACCGCCGCCGAGCAGCAGCGGGTCGACGCCGGGATGCGCGCGCTGACACCGCAGGTGCCCGGCGCTGTCCTCCAGCTGCGCGGCGGGATCAACCGGCCACCGCTGGAGGAGGCCGCGTCGGCCGGGCTGTTCGCCCTGGCGAGGGCGGTGTCGGCCCGGCTGGGTCTCCCGGCGCCGGCCGGCGTCACCGTCGGCGGTGCCTCGGACGGCAATTTCACCGCCGGGATCGGGGTGCCCACGCTGGACGGGCTCGGTGCGGTCGGGGGCGGGGCGCACGCCGTCGGCGAGCACGTGCTCGCCGACCAGCTGCCCGGCCGGGCAGCCCTGCTCGCCGGCCTGGTGCGGGCGGTGCTCGACGGCGGGGGCCTCGGTGTCCCGGACGAAGAGGCACCCGGTGAATGAGCACCCCGCACCAAGCCGGGCCGGGTCCGCGGCACCGACCATGGGCGGTGTGACCGACCTGATCGACGGGCCCGCGGTGCCCCTGCCCGCCGGCGTGCCCGCTCCGGGCGCCGCCCGGGCCGGTGCCGCGGTCGCCGCGGCCGCCGCCGCGGAGGCCGCGGGCGGCGCGCGGGTGCAGGTCGTCGCGCTCACCGACCTGGCCGACCTGCGGGCCGTCCAGGCGCTCTTCGACTCGATCTGGCACCCGGCCCCGGACAACCCGCCAGTGACCATCGAGCTGATGCGGGCGCTGACCAAGGCCGGCAACCCGCTGTTCGGCGCCTACGCCGACGGCCGGCTGGTGGGCGCCAGCGTGGCCTTCTTCGCCGCCCCGGCGGGCACCGCCCTGCACAGCCACGTCACCGGCGTCGCCCCGTCGGCCCAGCGGCACAGCGTCGGCCGGGCGCTGAAGCTGCACCAGCGGGCGTGGGCCCTGCAGCACGGCCTCGACCGGATCGGCTGGACGTTCGACCCGCTCGTGCGCCGCAACGCCTGGTTCAACCTCGGTCGGCTCGCCGCGACGCCGGTGGAGTACCTGCCGGACTTCTACGGGCCGATGCACGACACGATCAACGCCGCCGACCAGTCCGACCGGCTGCTGATGTGCTGGTCGCTGGAGGCCCCCGCGGTGGTGCGCGCGGTCGCCGGGCAGCCCGTGGACGTCGACCTGCCCGCGCTGCTGGCGGCCGGCGCGGCCACCGTCCTGGCCGCGGGGCCCGGTGGGAGCCCGGAGGTCCGGCCGGCGGTGCCCGGGGTCCCCGCGCTGATCGCCGTCCCGGCGGACGTCGAGGCGCTGCGCGCGCGGGACCCCGCGCTGGCCGCGGAGTGGCGCACCGCCGTGCGGGTGGCCCTCGGCGGTGCGCTGGCCGCCGGGAGCCGGGTGCGGGCGTTCGCCCGCGAGGGCTGGTACGTCGTCGACGGCCCGGGTACCCCCGGCGCCCCCGAGGCCGGGAGGGCCACACCGTGAAGCTCGAAGCCGTGGAACTGCGCCGGATCCGGATGCCGCTGGTGGCGCCGTTCCGGACGTCGTTCGGCAGCCAGACCGCCCGGGACATCCTGCTGGTGCGGGCGCGCACCGACGTCGGCGAGGGCTGGGGCGAGTGCGCCGCGCTGCCGGACCCGCGCTACTCCGCCGAGTACGTCGACGGCGTCGCCGACGTGCTCCGCCGGTTCTTCCTCCCCACGGTCGCCGCGGTCCCCGACCTCGACGCGAACGCGGTCGGGCGGGCACTGGCCCCCTTCTCCGGGCACTGGATGGCCAAGGCCGCGATCGAGACGGCCGTGCTGGACGCCGAGCTGCGCGCGGACGGCCGGTCCTTCGGCTCGTTCCTCGGCGCCGCCGTCGACCGGGTGCCCTGCGGGGTCTCGGTCGGGATCATGGACTCGGTCCCGGAGCTGCTCGACGCGGTCGGCGGCTACCTGGACCAGGGGTACCTGCGGATCAAGCTGAAGATCGAGCCGGGCTGGGACGTCGAGCCGGTCCGGGCGGTCCGCGAGCGCTTCGGGGACGTGGCGCTGCAGGTCGACGCCAACACCGCCTACGCCGTCTCCGACGCCCGGCACCTGGCCCGGTTGGACCCCTTCGACCTGCTGCTGATCGAACAGCCGCTGGACGAGGACGACGTGCTGGGCCACGCCGAGCTGGCCCGCGCGGTGCGCACGCCGATCTGCCTGGACGAGTCGATCACCTCGGCCCGCTCGGCGGCGGCGGCGATCCGGCTGGGCGCCTGCTCCATCGTGAACGTGAAGCCGGCCCGGGTCGGCGGGTACCTGGAGGCCCGGCGGATCCACGACGTGTGCGCCGCGCACGGGGTGCCGGTGTGGTGCGGCGGGATGCTGGAGACCGGGCTGGGCCGCGCGGCGAACGTGGCGCTGGCCGCGCTGCCGAACTTCAGCCTGCCCGGGGACACCTCGGCCTCCGACCGGTACTACGCCACCGACATCACGCCGCCCTTCCGGCTGGACGACGGGCACCTGCGGGTGCCCACCGGCCCCGGGCTGGGGGTCGAGCCCGACGCCGCGCTGCTCGAGGAGGTCACCACCTCGGTGGAGGAGATCGACCTCCGCTGACTGCACCCGTTCGTCCGCGCGGACGAACAGCGCGCCTCCGAGTCGTGCGCCGGCACTGCCCCGGCGGGCGCCGCCGCCCCTAGGGTCGGCCCGGTGAGCCTGCCTGCGAGCCCGGTCCCGGGTCTGTCCCCGCTCGCCGCCACCCCTCCGGCGGCGGCCCGTGCCAGCCTCGGCCACGTCCTGGATCACCTGGGCACCACCCTGCTGGAGGTGGTGGCCGGCGACCCGACGGCCGACCTGGCCGAGCAGGGGGTCGGCGGGCTGGTCATCCACGACCCGGTCGACCCCCCGGCGCTGCCCTCCCGGGCGCTGGTGCTGGGGGTCGGCGTGCACGAGCCGGACGCCGTCCTGGACCTGCTGGAGCAGACCGCCGCCGCCGGTGGGGCGGGGCTGGTCGTGCGGGCGCCGGCGCCCCTGGACCCGCGGATCGCCGCGGTCGCCGCGCGCACCGGCACCGTGCTGCTCGCGCTGACCCGCGGGGCGAGCTGGAACCAGCTGGCCACGTTGATCCGGTCGCTGCTGGGCGAGGGGGCGGTCGGGACGGCGGGCCCGGAGTCGATGGGCGGGGTGCCGGCCGGTGACCTGTTCGCCCTCGCCAACGCGATCGCCTCACTGCTGGACGCGCCGGTGACCATCGAGGACCGCAGCTCGCACATCCTCGCCTTCTCCGGCCGCCAGGACGAGGCCGACGAGTCGCGCATCCAGACGATCCTGGGCCGTCAGGTGCCCGACCGGTTCACCCGCCGGCTCGAGGCGCACGGGGTGTTCCGGCAGCTGTACGCCAGCGACCGCCCGGTGTGGATGTCACCGGAGGTGCTCGGGATGCCGGAGGTGACCGTCGCCCGGGCGGCGGTCGCGGTACGGGCCGGCGACGAGATCCTGGGCACCATCTGGGCGGCCGTGGACGAACCGCTGGACGCCTCGCGCGAGCGCAGCCTGGTCGACGCGGCGAAGCTGGTCGCCCTCCACCTGCTGCGGATGCGGGCCGGTGCCGACGTGGAGCGGCGGCTGGCCAGCGAGCTGGTCGCCACCGCGCTGGAGGGCGGGCCGGGCACCGTCGACGCGCTGAGCCGGCTCGGGCTGGCCGACCGGCCGCTGATCGTGCTGGCGATGGGGCTGACCGAGGGCACCGACGAGCAGGGCGCGCTCACCCTGGCGCGACGCGAGGCCGAGCGGCAGCGCTCCGCGGACGCGCTGGCCGTGCACCTGACCGCGCTGCACCCGGGCTCCGTCGTCGCCCTGGTCGGCGGGGTCTGCTACGCCGTCCTGCCGGTCGGGGCCGACGCAGCGACGGCCGACGTGCGGGCCGCCGCGGTGGCCACCGAGTTCCTGCAGCGCACCGGTGGCCGGGTCCCCGGGATGGTCGGCGTCGGCACCGTCGCCCTGGACGTCTCCGCGCTGACCCGCTCCCGGGACGCCGCCGACCGGGCACTGCGGGTGCTGCGCCACGGCACCACCTCGCGCCGGGTGGCCCGCGCCACCGACGTGCACATCGAGTCGCTGATGCTGCAGCTGGCCGACCTGGCCGCGGCCGAGGGGCACCAGGCCTCGGGGCCGGTGGCCCGGCTGGCCGAGTACGACGCCGCGCACCGCGCCCAGCTGGTGGAGACGCTGCGCGCCTGGCTGGACGCCTTCGGCGACGCGATCGCCGCCGCCGCGCAGGTGCACGTGCACCCCAACACCTTCCGCTACCGGCTGCGCCGGATCGCCGAGGTGGGCGGGATCGACCTCGGGGACGCCAACTCCCGGTTCGCCGCGATGCTGGAGCTGCGGCTGCTGCGCTGGTGAGCCCCGGTCAGCCGGCGCGGGCGAAGCGCTGGGACCACTCGGCGAGCCGCTGGCGCAGCTCGTCCGGGGCGACCACGGTGAACTCCGCGCGCACCGCGCCGAGCACCAGGGCGGGCCAGTCCAGGTCGTCGGTCTCCATCCGCAGCCGGCACCGGTGCGGGCCGTCGTCGGTGACCCGCACCCACCGTCCGACCCGGTCGCGGACCACCGCCGCGGGGGCCTCCACCACGGCCTCGACGACGGTGGGCGTGCGGAACCGGTCGATGCCGGCCCGCACGAACGCGGCGGCGTCCTCGGCCGGCAGCGGCCGCGGCGCGAACCGGGCGCCGCTGCCGTGCACGCCGGACATCCGGTCCAGGCGGAAGGTGCGCCAGTCACCCCGGGCCGGGTCGAACGCGACCAGGTACCAGCGCCGGCCCAGCGGGACCAGCCGGTGCGGTTCCACCAGCCGCGCCTCCGGTGGTCTCCCGGCCGGGGTGTAGGTGAACTCCAGCCGCTCGGACTCCCGGCAGGCCTGGGCGGCCGCCACCAGCAGCTGCGGGTCGATCGCGGGGCCGCCGTCGGACCACGGTGGCGCGGGCACCGTCATCGCCTGCAGGGACTCGACACGGCGGCGCAGCCGGGCCGGGAGCACCGGCACCACCTTGGTCAGCGCCCGCACCGAGGCCTCGGCCATCCCGGCTCCCGCCCCGGCCGCCGCAGCCTGCAGGGCGACGGTGAGCGCGACCGCCTCGTCGTCGTCGAGCACCAGCGGGGGCAGCGCGGCGCCCGCGGCCAGCCGGTAGCCCCCGTCGGCCCCCGGTCGGGCCTGCACCGGGTAGCCGAGCTCGCGCAGCCGGTCGACGTCACGGCGCAGGGTGCGCACCGAGACCCCGAGCCGGCCGGCCAGGTCGCCGCCGGCCCAGTCACGGCGGCCCTGCAGCAGGGAGAGCAGCCGCAGCGCACGGGCGGTCGGGTCGGTCATGCGCTCAGCTTCGCATCCATTGGGGACAGGATCTGGCACCGATGCCCGGCAGCATCCTCGGCACAGGTCCGATCGACGAGAGGCACACCGATGACCAGCACCGAGACCACCCGCGAGACCACCCCCGTCACCGGCGAGCGCGCCGACCTGCTGGAGACCCTCGCCAAGCACCGCTTCTTCCTGGCGCACACGGTGCGGGGGCTGACCGACGAGCAGGCCCGGCTGCGGCCCACCGTCAGCGAGCTCTCCCTGGGCGGCCTGCTCAAGCACGTCGCCGCCACCGAGCGGACGTGGGCGGAGTTCATGGTGACCGGACCGGCCGCCTTCCCGGCGGTCGACGAGTCGACGGCGGCGGAGTGGGGCGCGGAGTTCGTGATGGGACCGGACGAGACGCTCGCCGGGCTGCTCGCCACGGCCGCCGCGGTCGCGAAGCGCACCGACGAGCTGGTCCGGACCCTGCCGAGCCTGGACGCCGCCCACCCGCTGCCCGAGGCGCCGTGGTTCGAGCCCGGCGCCCGGTGGTCCGTCCGCCGGGTGCTGCTGCACCTGATCGCCGAGACCGCGCAGCACGCCGGCCACGCCGACGTCCTGCGGGAGACCATCGACGGCCAGAAGTCGATGGGTTGACGGGCCGGGCGGGCCCTGGTCAGCCGGTGCGGCCGGCCAGCGGCTCGCGCGCCGGCGCGAAGTGGCAGGCGGTGGCGTGCCGGTGGTCGACCGTCGGCTCGGTGGTCCGGCAGACCTCCCGCTCCGGGTGGACGAGCGGCCCGACCGGGCAGCGCGGGTGGTAGCGGCACCCCGGCGGCGGGGCGTGCGGGTCGGCGGGCTCCGCCGCCGCCACCGCCGCCGGGGTCGGGTCGGCGGCGGCGGTCGCGCCCGGCCGGGCGTGCGCGGAGTCGGGCACGGCGGCGAGCAGGTCCCGGGTGTAGGGGTGCTGCGGGTCGGTGAGCACCTGCTCGGCCGGCCCGTGCTCGACGATCCGGCCCAGGTACATGACGGCGATCTCGCTGGCCACGTAGCGGACGACGGCCAGGTTGTGCGAGATGAACAGCATCGAGGTGCCCAGCTCCCGCTGCAGCCGGCGCACCAGGTTCAGCACCGTGCCCTGGATGGAGACGTCGAGCGCGGAGGTGATCTCGTCGGCGATCACGACCGCGGGGCGGGCGGCCAGCGCACGGGCCAGCGCCACCCGCTGGCGCTGGCCGCCGGAGAGCTGACCGGGGTGGGCGCCGGCCCGGGCCGGGTCCAGCTCGACCAGCTCCAGCAGCCGGGCGACCTCCCGCCGCCGCTCGGCCGAGCCCGTCCCCCGCGGCACCGCCTCGGCGATGCTCTCCCCGATCGTCATCCGCGGGTCGAGCGAGGAGTACGGGTCCTGGAAGACCATCTGCACCGGCCGGGGGCCGGACCGGTGCCGCAGGGGCTTCCCGTCCAGCAGGATCCGGCCGCCCGACAGCGGCGTCAGTCCCACGGCCGCCCGGGCCAGCGTCGACTTGCCCGAGCCGGACTCCCCGACCAGCCCGACGACGGCGCCGTCCGGCACGGTGAGGCTGACCCGGTCGACCGCGGTCATCGCCCGCCGCCGGGAGCCGAACCGGACGCTGACGTCGTCGAACCGCAGCTCGCTCATGCCCGCTCCCCCAGCGAGACCGCGACCGGCGCCGCGCCGGGGACGGCGACGTCGGCGACCTCACCGGCGTGCCAGCAGGCCACCCGCCACCCGGTCTCGTCGTCGGCGAGGGCCGGGTCCTCGGCCGTGCACCGGGCCGAGGCGAGCGGGCAGCGGGGGGCGTAGGCGCAGCCCGGGGGCTGGTGCGCCGGGTCGACCGGCCGGCCGGGGATGACCGGGAGCGGCGCGTCCAGGTCGACGTGCATGTCGGGCACCGCGGCGACCAGCGCCCGGGTGTACGGGTGCCGGGCGCCGGTGCCGAGCTCGGCGGCCGGCAGGTCCTCCACCACCCGGCCGGCGTACATCACCAGCACCCGGTCGCAGACCTGCCCGACGACCGCGACGTCGTGGCTGATCAGCAGCAGCGCCACGTCGTCGGCGGCGCGCACCGACGCCAGCAGGTCCAGCACCTGCCGCTGCACCGTCACGTCGAGCGCGGTGGTCGGCTCGTCGGCGACGATCAGCGCCGGCTCCCCCATCAGGCCCATGCCGATCATCGCCCGCTGCCGCATGCCGCCGGAGAACTCGTGCGGGTACTGGTGCGCGCGGCGCTCGGCGGCGGGCACCCGCACGCTGCGCAACCGGTCGACGGCGCGGCTCATCGCCTGCCGCCGGTTCATCCCCTGGTGCTCCTCGGCCACCTCGGCCAGCTGACGCCCGATCCGGCGGGTGGGGTTGAACGACGTCATCGGGTCCTGGAACACCATGGCGAACGACGTCCCGAGCAGCCGGCGGTGCGCGCGGTCGGGCCCGGTGAGCAGGTCGGCGCCCTGGAAGACCAGCCGGCCGGCCGTCACCTCACCCGGCAGCTCGACCAGCCGGGCGACCGCCAGCGCGGTGAGCGACTTCCCCGAACCGGACTCCCCCACGACCCCGACCGCCTCGCCGCGGCCGACCCGGAAGCTGACCCCGCGCACCGGGCGGACCGGGCCGGCGGGCCCCGGGAAGGTCACCGATAGGTCCTGCACGTCCAGCACCGGCCGGCCCGCCGCCGCGCCGGGGTCGGTGACCGGCACGCCCTCGTCGGTCGCTGCGGCACCCGCGCCCTCGCTCCGCGTGCGCTCGCGCCGGCCGGCCTCACGGCGGGCGGCGCGGCCCGGGGCGAAGCCGCCACCCAGCGCGGTGGTGAGCCCGATGCCCTTGGCGACCGCCTCCCCGAAGAGGTTGAACGCCAGTCCGGCGACCACGATCGCCACACCGGGGGCGAGCGCCGCCACCGGGTGGATGTAGATGCCGGACAGGCCGTCCTGCAGCAACCGCCCCCAGTCGTAGCTCGGCGCCTGCACGCCGAGACCGAGGAAGGACAGGCCGGCGAAGGCCAGCAGGGCACCGCCGGCGCCGATCGTCGCGTTCACCACCAGCGGCTCGCCGATGTTGGGCAGCACGTGCCGGACGAGCACCCGGAACCGGCCGACGCCGGCGATCCGCGCGGCGGCCACGAAGTCCCGGTCCGCGATCCCGGCGGCCAGGGTCTGCGACAGCCGGGCGAAGGCCGGGGCGCCGGCGAAGCCGATCGCCAGGACCGCCCCGGTCATCCCGACGCCGAACACCACGGCGAAGAAGAGCGCCAGCAGCAGGCCCGGGAAGGCGACGGCGATGTTCACCCCGGCGGTCACCAGCCGGCCGCCGCGGCGTCCGATCAGCAGCGGTGCGGTGCCCAGCAGCAGGCCGACGACGACCGCGATCGAGGTGGCGGCCAGCGCCAGCCCGATGGACAGCCGGGTGGCCACCAGCACCCGGGCGAAGACGTCCCGCCCCAGGGCGTCGGTGCCGACCCAGTGCTCGGCGGAGGCGCCCTGCAGCACTGCGGAGGTGTCGATCCGGTCGGCCTCGGCCGACCACAGCAGCGGCGCGACGAGGGCCAGCAGCAGCACGAGGGCAAGCAGCAGCCCGGCGCCGGCCCCGACCGGGGTACGCAGCACGGCCAGCCAGCGGGCCCGGGCCGCCGAGCGCCGCGGGGCCACGGCCGGGGCGTCCAGGGTCGTCGAGGTGGTCATCGCCTCAGCTCTCCCGGATCGCCGAGCGCGGGTCCAGCAGGGCGAGCACCACGTCCACCGTCAGGTTCACCAGCAGCACCGCGGCTCCGTAGACCAGCACGATCCCCTGCACCACCGGGTAGTCCTTGAGCAGGATCGAGGAGGCGATGGTGCTGCCCAGACCCGGCCAGGCGAAGACGTTCTCCACCAGCACGGTGCCGGCGACCAGGGCCGTGAGCAGCAGGCCGCCGAGGGTGATGGTGGCGGTCAGCGCGTTGGGCAGCGCGTCGCGCAGGTAGATCCGGCGCCGGGGCAGCCGTTTGGCCCGGGCGGTGCGCAGGTAGTCGGCCTGCAGCACCGACACCATCTCCACCCGCATGATCCGGGCCAGCGCCGCGGCCGGGCCCAGCGCCAGCGAGAGCACCGGGAGCACGTAGGACTCCGGGCCGCTCCGCCCGGCCACCGGCAGCACCCCCCACTGGACGCCGAAGAGGTAGACCAGGCCGACGCCCAGCAGGAACTCCGGGATCGCGCCCAGCACCACGCTCGTGGAGGAGAACGCCAGCTCCCCGCCGCGGCGGCGGCCACCCCGGGTCAGCACCCCCATCAGCACCCCGAGCGGCACCGCGATGGCCAGCGCCGTCACGAACGCCAGCAACGCCAGCTGCACCGTGGCCGGCAGCCGCTGGGAGATCACCTCGGAGACCGGCAGCCGCGAGGTCAGCGAGGTGCCCAGGTCACCGGTGAAGAGCCCGCGCAGGAAGTGCACGTACTGCAGCAGGAGCGGGTCGTCCAGGCCGAGGGACTCCCGGCGGGCGGCCACCAGCGACGCCGGCGCGGTCGGCCCCAGGGCGCTGCGCACCGGGTCGCCGGGGATCAGGTGGATCATCAGGAACGCGGCGGTCACCAGCACCCACATCGAGACGACCAGCTGGCTCGCGCGCCGGACGGCGAACCGGGCCCAGGGCCCGTCCAGGACGGCGGCGCCTCGCCGGCTCGCCCCCGTCGCAGGGGGCGCCTCCGTCGTGCTGGTCACCCGCGCCTCCCCCTGCTCGTCGCCACCTGGTCCGCCGCTCCGCCGCCGGGGTGCTCAGCCCGCCGTCATCCGGATGCTGGTCGGCACCACCGCGACCGCGCCGGACTCGAAGCGGGCTCCGCTGCCGAAGGTGCTGACGCTCTGGTTGGCGAAGGGGACGACGTCGGCGTCGCGGACCAGGGCGGACTCCGCGGCCAGCCAGGTGTCGCAGCCCTCGGTGCCGGTCATCGTCATCGCCTCGGCCACGCCCGCGGCGTAGTCGGCGTTGTCGATGGCGGCGAAGTTGTTGCCCTCCGGCGCGGTCGGCCCGGACATGAACGGGACGAGCTGGTCGGGGCTGCTGACGTTGAGGGCCAGCCAGGTCACGTCCCAGTTGCCGCTGCCGAACACGGTCTCCAGCAGCGCCGTGTCGTCCTGGCCGCTCATCTCCACCTCCGCGCCCAGCTCCTGCCAGGTGGAGGCGGCGAGCTCGGCGGCGGCCGACCCGCCGGTGCCCAGGCCGCTGTTGTAGATGAAGGTCAGCTCCAGCGGCGTCCCGTCCTTGGCGCGGGTGCTGTCGGGTCCGGCCGTCCAGCCCGCGGCGTCGAGGGTCTCGGCGGCCGCCTCCAGGCCGCCGGTGGGCAGCTCGCCGGACACCGAGTCGCCGGGGCAGGCGACCGGGGCGGCCGTGGCGAACGTGCTGCCGGGAGAGCCGGTCCCGCCGGTGAGCACCTCCTGCAGCTCGCCCAGGTCCAGCGCCTGGGTCAGCGCCGTCCGGACGGCGGGGTCGGCCCCGGGCCGGCCGGCTGCGTGGTTGAACCACATCTCGCCCAGCACCGCGTCCAGCGTGGTGGAGAACAGGCCGGCACCGCTGAGCCGCTGGGCGTCCGGGCCGAGCACGGTGGCCGCGTTCAGCCCGCCGGAGAGCAGCAGGTTCGACGACGTCGTCTCGTTCGGCACGACCTGGACGACGACCTCGTCGGGCATGCCCTGCTCGTCGGTGCCCGCCCCGTCCGGCCCCCAGGTGTAGCCCTCGCGCAGGGTGAAGGTGACGTGGTCGGTGGGGACGACCTCGGTCAGCTCGAAGGGCCCGGTGCCCCGGCTCTCGCTCGCCAGCACCGACCGGTCCGCGAGCCCGCTGGCGCAGACCATCGGGAGGCTGGTCAGCCCCTCCAGCACGAAGGGCGCCGGGGACTCCAGCGTGAGGGTGAGCGTCGAGCCGTCGGCGGTGGCGCTGGCCCCGGGCGGCAGGAAGGTGCCCAGCAGCGGGCTCTCGTTGGCCGGGTCGGCGACGTAGTCGATGTTGTCCGCGGCGTCGGCGGCGGTGAACGGCTCACCGTCGGCGCAGGTGACGCCGTCGGCGATGGTGAGGGTGACCTCCTGGCCGTCGACCTGCCAGTCGCTGGCCAGGCCGCTGATCAGCTGTCCCTCGTCGTCCATGTGCAGCAGCGGGTCGTAGGCGAAGCGGCTCAGCTGCAGCACGTTGCTGGACGCCGACATCTGCGGGTCCAGGCTGCCCGGGTCGGCGTCCATCGCCATCGTGAAGGTGCCGCCGTCGACGACCTCACCGCCGGCGGCGTCCCCGCTCCCCTCGTCGCCACCGCCGCCGCACCCGGCGAGGACGGTCACGGCGACGCACGCACCGACGCCGGTCCGGATGAGCCTCATGGTGTGTCCTCTCCCTGGAACGCCGGCACCTGGATCGCGCGCACCTGCACCGCGGTTGCGAGAAGGCTGCCCCGGCCGGCGCGGGAGGTCTTCGTGCGAACGGACGAGGCAGCCCGCCACGCCTCGTCGCCGGTGACCAGTCCGGCGGTCATGCCCCGGCCCGGGGCACGGCGCGGCCGATGTGCAGGAACCGGGCGTGACCTGCGCCGTCGTCGCCGAGGAAGGCGAAGGGCACGTGCAGGCCCGACTGTGGCTGGACCGGGATGAGCGTGTCCGGGGCGAAGGAGACCAGCTCGCTGCGCTCGGGCTGCTCCCCCAGCTCCAGCGCCTCGCCCTTGGGGCGCATCTCCAGCCAGATCCGGCCGTCGTCGTCCTGGCTGACCACCAGGTCGGCCACCCGGCTGCTGTAGGTGCCGGTGAACCGGGTCGCGTCGACGCGGGGCGGGTCGGCCGGCGGCGCCGGCAGCGCCCGCAGCTGCACGCCCGCCAGCTCGCGCAGCACGTGCCCGACGACGTCCCGGTACAGGCCGTAGGGGTCCCCGCCGTTGGTGAGCAGGACGACGGCGATGCCCTGCTCGGGCAGCACCCGCAGGAACGAGGCCTGGCCGATGGTGTTGCCGTCGTGGCCGACGACCGGGGTGCCGTGCCCCTCGAACAGCTCCCACCCCAGCCCCCAGGAGTCGCCCATCACCCGGATGTCGGGCAGCTGCACCTTCGGCTCCTGCATCGCGGCGACCGTGCCGGCGTCCAGCACGGTCGACCCGTCGGGCGCCTTGCCCGCCTCCAGGTGCATCCGGGCGAAGGCGACCAGGTCCCGCGGTCGCATCGCCAGGGTGGAGCCGGCCGGGGCGTTCGACCGGGCCAGCGACCACACCGGAGCCGGCACCTGCGGGGCGCCCGGCTCGGGGCGCACGTGGCCCACCGCGACCCGGTGCAGGATCGCCTCGTAGGGGCTGGCCGCGGCGTGGGTGAGGCCCAGCGGGGTGAACAGGCGCTCGGCCAGGCACTGGTCGAAGGGCATGCCGCGCAGCACCTCGACCAGCCGGCCGAGCACGCAGTAGCCGGCGTTGTTGTAGGAGAACTGCTCGCCGGGCGGGAAGAGCTGCGCCAGGTCACCGAGCCCGGCGACGTAGCGCTCCAGGGCGTCGTCGCCGCGGCCGGTGTCGGTGAAGACGTCGCCCTCGAACCCGGCGGTGTGGCTGAGCAGCTGCCCGACGGTGAGTGTGCGGGCCGCCTGCTCGTCGGCCAGCGCGAAGCCGGGCAGGTGCGCAGCCACCGGGTCCTCCAGCGCGACCAGGCCGTCGTCGACCAGCTGCATCACCAGGGTCGCCGTCCAGACCTTGGTGATGGAGCCGATCTGGAACAGCGCATCCGGCGTCGCCGCCACCCCGGTCGCGGTGCTGAGCAGCCCGGCGGCGGCGTCGACCACCTCGCCACCCGCGAGCACCGCGACCCCGGCGGCCGGCACGTCGTGCTCGGCCAGCAGCGCCGGCAGCTGCTCGCGGATCCAGGCCCCGACCTCGTCCAGCTTCGTCATGCCGGCACGGTAGGAGCGCCCGGCGCCCGGCGGTTGGTGGTCGCGTCCAGGCCTGGACCAGCGCGTTCGTGCCGCTGGACGAAGAGACCCGGCCGGCCCGGGCGGGAGGCTGCGCCCATGGGCCGGACGTGAGGGCCCGTGGCCCGACCGGACGGAGCAGCACGTGACGACGACGACCGCACGACCCGAGATCGACCAGGAGCACTGGCAGCAGCGGCTCGAGGAGCTGGCGGCGAAGCACGAGGTGCCCGGCGCCACCCTCGCCGTCCTGCGGCTGGGCCCGGACGGGCCCGACGGCGACGAGCTGGTCGAGGCCGCCACCGGTGTGCTGAACAAGTCCACCGGCGTGGAGGCGACTCCCGACTCGGTCTTCCAGATCGGGTCGATCACCAAGGTGTGGACCGCGACGCTGGTCATGCAGCTGGTCGACGAGGGGCTGCTCGACCTCGACACCCCGCTGGTCGAGGTGCTGCCGGGCCTGCAGCTGGCCGACGAGGAGGTGGCCCGGCAGGTGACCATGCGGCACCTGCTCAACCACACCAGCGGCATCGACGGCGACGTCTTCACCGACACCGGCCGCGGCGACGACACGCTGGAGCGCTACGTCGCCGCACTGACCGACGTGGCGCAGAACCACCCGCTGGGGGCCACGTTCTCCTACTGCAACTCCGGCTTCTCGCTGGCCGGCCGAGTGGTCGAGGTGCTCACCGGGAAGACCTGGGACGCCGCGCTGCGGGAGCGGGTCATCGAGCCGCTCGGGCTCACCTCCACCTCGACGCTCCCCGAGGAGGCGATCCTGCACCGGGTGGCGGTCGGGCACATCAAGCCGGAGGAGGACCAGGAGTCGCACGTGGCACCGGTCTGGATGCTGCCGCGCTCGCTGGGCCCCGCCGGGCTGGTCAACGCCACCGCCCGCGACGTCACCGCCTTCGCCCGGATGCACCTGTCCGAGGGCCGTGCGCCCGACGGCACCGCGGTGCTGTCGCCGTCCTCGACCGCCGCGATGCAGGCCCACTCCACCGACCTGCCGGACCGGTTCTCCCTGGGCGACTCGTGGGGCCTGGGCTGGATCCGGTTCGACTGGCAGGGCGAGCGGCTCTACGGCCACGACGGGACGACGTTCGGGCAGAACGCCTTCCTGCGGGTCCTGCCCTCGCAGGGGATCGCGGTGGCCATGCTCACCAACGGCGGGCAGCCGCGGGACCTGTTCGCCGACCTCTACAGCGAGGTCTTCACCGAGCTGGCCGGCATCCGGGTCGCCGAGTCGCTGGAACCGCCGACGGAGGCCCCCGAGGTCGAGCTCAGCCGCTACGTGGGCACCTACGAGCGCAGCTCCATCACCACCGAGGTCTTCGAGCGCGACGGCGGCCTGGTGATGCGGGTGATCCCCACCGGGAGCATCGCCGAGGAGTCCGGGGCGACCGTGGAGGAACTGGCACTGCACCCGATCGAGCAGGGGCTGTTCGCCACCCGCGCCCCGGAGTCGGAGACCTGGATGGCCGTGGTCTTCTACACCCTGGACAACGGCGCCGAGTACCTCCACTACGGCGTGCGGGCCAACCCCCGGAAGGTCTGATGGAGCCGAGCGCGGAGTGCGACCTCGTCCTGACCGGTGCCCGGGTCATCGACCCGGAGACCGGCCTGGACGGGGTGCGGGCGGTGGGGGTCACCGGCGGCCGGATCACCTCCGTCACCGAGGTCGCACCGCCGGCCCGCGAGGTCTGGGACGTCGCCGGCACGGTGCTCGCGCCGGGCTTCGTCGACCTGCACAGCCACGCGCAGAGCATCACCGGCGGGCGCCTCCAGGCCCTCGACGGGGTGACCACCGCACTGGAGCTGGAGGCGGGGGTGCTGCCGGTCGCCGGCGCCTACGCCCGCGCGGAGGCGGAGGGCCGGCCGGTGAACTTCGGCTTCTCCGCGTCCTGGACCGACGCCCGGATGCACGTGCTCGACGGGGTGCCGCTGGCCGCCGACGCCTCGCTGGACCTCTTCGCCACCCACCAGTCGCGGCCGAACTGGCGCGGCCCGGCGAGCGACCGGGACGTCGGCCGGGTGCTGGACCTGCTCGAGGGGGCGGTGGCCGACGGCGCGCTGGGCATCGGGGTGCTGGTCGGCTACGCCCCGGACAGCGGCCGGGCCGAGTACTTCCGGCTGGCCGGCCTGGCCGCCCGGCTGGGGGTGCCGACCTTCACCCACACCCGCTTCATCTCCACCGCCGAGCCGGGCACCTCCCTGGAGGGCGCCCTGGAGGTGATCGCCGCGGCCGCCGGCACCGGCGCGCACATGCACATGTGCCACGTAAACAGCACCTCCACCCGGATGATCGACGAGGTCGCCGGGGCGATCGACGTCGCCCGCGGCCGCGGCGTCCGGGTGAGCACCGAGGCCTATCCCTACGGCGCCGGCTCCACCGTCATCGGTGCCGCGTTCCTGGCGCCCGAGCAGCTGCACCGGATGGGGATCGGCCCGCGGCAGCTGACCTACCTGCCCACCGGGGAACGGGTCGCCGACGACCGCCGGCTGGCCGAGCTGCGCGCGACCGACCCGGGCGGCGGCGTGGTGGTGCACTTCCTCGACGAGGACGACCCGGCCGACCTCGCCGTCCTGGAGCGGTCGTTCACCCTGGCCGACACCGCGATCGCCACCGACGCGATGCCCCTGGTCGCCTCCGGCGGAACGCCCCTGGTCGCTCCTGGCGGCACCGCTGCCCCGGACACGTGGCCGCCCCCGCCGGACGCGGTGACCCACCCCCGCTCGGCCGGGTCCTACGCACGCACGCTGCGCTGGCTGGTGCGGGAACGCGGCCTGCTCACCCTGACCGAGGCGCTGCGCCGCTCGTCGCTGCTGCCGGCGCAGCTCCTGCAGGACGCCGTCCCGGCGATGCGCCGCAAGGGCCGGGTTCAGGTCGGCGCGGACGCCGACCTGGTCGTCTTCGACCCCGACACGGTCACCGACCACGCGACGTACACCCGGGTCGCACCGTCCAGCGGCTTCCGGCACGTGCTGGTCGGCGGGACCGCGGTGGTCCGGAACGGTCAGCTGCGCACCGACGTCCTCCCCGGCCGGGCGATCCGCTCGGGAGCCGTCTGACGGACCGGACGACCCGTTCCGAGCCCGGCCGGCCCCTGGTCACGGAACGGCGGCGATGGGGGCAGGGCGCGGCTGGCCGGGCGGGCGACCGGGTAGGTCTGCGCGGTGACCCGCTTCCGCGCCGCACTCGTCGCCGCCGTCCTGGCCGTGCTCCCCGGCACCGCCGGCTGCGTCGTCACCTCGTCCTCCTCGGCGACCGGCCCGCTGGTCGCCTCCGGCCCGGCACCGCAGTCCGCGCCGGCCGGCGACCCCGGTGCGCCGGCCGAGGAGCAGATCGCCCGGGCGGTGTTCGACCGGGTGAACGACGAGCGGGAGGCCCGCGGGCTGGAGCCGGTGGCCTGGAACGACGCGCTGGCCACGGTCGCCCGCGACTGGAGCGCGGAGATGGCCGACACCGGCGAGTTCGAGCACCAGGACATCCGGGCGCTGCTGCAGGGCGACGAGCTGTCCGGGTTCCGCGCGGTGGGCGAGAACATCTTCACGGCGACCGGCCCGGTGCCGGCCGGGACGATCCACGCCGGCTGGATGCGCTCGGACGGTCACCGGGCCAACGTGCTCAACCCGGGCTGGGACCGGCTCGGCGTGGGCGTCGTCTGCGCCCCCGACGGCTCGGTGTGGGCGGCCCAGGAGTTCGGCCGGACGGCGGGTGCCGACCGGCCGGCGGTCGCGAGCAGCACGCCCCCGGTCGACCCGATCACCCGCCCGACCGACGACGGCCCGACCTGCTGACGCCGCCGCCGCGATTGACCGGGCCCTCGGCTCGGGTAGGTCAGCCCCCGATGACCCGAGCCCGCCCCGCCCCTGGGCCGAGGGCAGTCCGATCGGCTCCTGCTGCCAGCAGTGCCCGGCCGGCCGTGAACGGAGGGACGTGATCGTGCCGAGCACGGGACGCAGGAGCGCACGATGACCCGTCGGACCAGGATCGTCGCCCGCCGGGCCCAGCCGCCGGCGGGCGCCCGCGCCGGAGGTGGGGCGACGGTCGACGAGGACGGCGGCAGCCGGCCGGTCCCGCCGCCGGTACCCGCCGCGGCAGCCGAGTCCGCCCCTCCCGCGCCGGCCGGTCCGGCTCCGCTGTCCGTGCCCGACCGCGCGCGGGCGTACGGGGTACCGACCTGGGCGGTGCGGGCGATGGCCGTGGGCGGGGCGGTCCTCGCGGTGGCCGCAGTCGTGTGGCTGGGGTTCTGGCTGCTCTTCCGGCTGCCCATGCTCACGTTCGCGGTGGCCGTGGCGGTGCTGCTCACCGCGCTGATCGCACCCGTCGCCGGGCGGCTGCGCCGGGCCGGCGTGCCCGGGTCGCTGTCGGCGCTGGCCGCCGTCCTCGTCCTGCTCGGTGTGCTCGCCGGGATCGGCTTCCTGATCGGCTTCCGGGCCGCCGCGACCCTGCAGGACCTCACCCGACCCCTGGCGGCCGGGATCGACCGCATCCGGGTGTGGCTGATCGAGGGTCCGCTGCAGCTGGACCCACAGCAGGTCGCCGACGTCCGCAACGACATCGTCACCCGGCTCTACGAGGCGACTCCGAGCCCCGGCGCCGGCGCGCAGCTGGGCCTGTACGCGCTGGGCGGTCTGGTGCTGATCGTCTTCCTGGTGTTCTTCCTGCTCAAGGACGGCGCCGCGATGTGGGCCTGGCTGCTGACCCGGGTGCCCGACCGGACGCGGGCTCGGGTCGACGGCGCCGGCTTGGCCGCCTGGGACACGCTGGCCGGCTACGTCCACGGGGTGATCATCGTGGCGTTGATCGACGCCGTCGGGATCGGCATCGCCCTCGTCGTCCTGGGTGTCCCGCTCTGGCTGTCGTTGACGCTGCTGACCTTCATCGGCGCGTTCGTCCCCATCGTCGGTGCGACCGTCAGCGGCGCGGTGGCGGTGCTCGTCACCCTGGTCACCAACGGGGTGACCGACGCCGTCATCGTGCTGGTCGTCGTGCTGGTGGTGCAGCAGGTCGAGGGGAACGTCCTGCAGCCGCTGATCATGGGCCGGGCGGTGCGGCTGCACCCGATCGTCATCCTGCTGGGCGTCACCGCCGGGGGCCTGATCGCCGGCATACCCGGCGCGCTGCTGGCGGTGCCGATGCTCGCGGTGGCCTACCGCGTCCTGGAGCACCTGCGGACCCATCCCGCGCCCGCCGCGGAGCGCGAGGAGACGGTCCCCCCGTCGCCCGCCGGGGTGACTCCGAGCCGAGCGCCCGCCGCGGAGCGCGAGGAGACGGTCACTCCGTCGCCCGCCGGCGCACCTCCGGGCTGAGCGCCCGCCCCGGCCGCGCGCCGGGCTCGGTCTCAGCCGGTGGGGCCGTCGTCCGCCGGCTCCACCTGGTCGGCCGCGATGGCGACCTGACCGGCCTGCTCGTCGAGGAACGCCGCCGGGTCGTCGAGCAGCACGTCGGCGGCGATCCCGAAGTCGCGCTCGAAGGTCTCCGGCTGCACCGTCGTGGCCTGGCCCGTCACCTGGACGACGTCCCGCAGCCGCAGCGGCTGGACCGGGGTCGCCGACACCACGGCGACGGTCGCGCCCGACGCGGTGGAGAGGCGGAAGGCCGTGCCGATGTCGGTGGTGGCGATCAGGCCGACGACCTCGCCGCGCACGGACACGTCCTCTCCGTCGGTGAACGGCGGGGGCACCTCGGCGGGCGGCTGGGTGCCGGTCGGTGTCGCGCTGGGTTCCGCAGTCGGCTCGGGTGCCGGTGCGGACTCCAGCGCCTCGACCCGCTGCTCCAACGCACTGACGTCGTCGCGCAGGTCCTGGAGCTCCTCGGCGCTGACCTCCGGGGTCACGGCCGGCGGGTCGTCCCCGCACCCGGCGAGCCCGGCGGAGGCGGCGAGCACCAGGGCGAGCGGCAGGACCCGGCCGCGACCCCGCTCACTCCGCAGGCGACGGTGGTCTCTGGTCATCTCGCTCCTCTGTCCACGGTGCGGCCGACCGTGCGCCGGGCCTCGCCGGCTGGGGTCGTCGTCGCCGGGTCCCTACCCGCTCAGGGCAGCGTGTAGGCCGCCGGACGGATCTCCAGCGTGCCGTCGGTGGGGTCTTCGCTGAACAGCAGGGCTCCCGACTGCTCGCTGCTCGGCGCCAGGTAGGCGAACGTGGCGGTGGCCTGCTGGACCTCCTCGCCGTCGCGGGACAGCACACCGGTCACGTGCACCTGCTCGACCGTCTGGCCACCCTCGTTGACCACCTCGACGGGCACCACCCAGCCCTCGCCGACGCGTTCCGCCACCGCTGCGGTGACCTCCAGGCGTGGGACGCCGTCACGCACCACCACCGCCTGGTATCCCAGGAAGGCGAGCACCAGCAGGATCACAAGGGCCCCGACGGCGCCGAGCAAGTACTCGTTCCGGCTGGTGTCGCGGTCGCCGCCGCCGTGCCCGTTCCCGTCGCCGCCGGCCCCGCCGCCGGTCTCGTCCCGGTCGCCCCCGCCGCTCACGTCGTCCTCACAGGATCAGTCGGGCGGCCGCCGCGCCCAGGCTCGCCGGCAGCGCGAGGACGACCGCCTCGGTGACGGCCATCGCCGCGCCCGCCCCGTCGAAGCGGCCGAAGGTCCACAGCAGGTAGGCCGACACGGTCAGCGCGATCACGTAGCCGACGACGGTCAGGGTGAGGAACGAGCGCAGCACCCCGCCGGCGGCCGACTCCTGGCCTCGGAACCCCACCCAGTACACGAAGCCGTGCATCAGGACCAGGCACAGGAGGACGAGCGCCACCGGGTGCCAGGGATCGATCTCCGCCGCGAGGAGCACGACCTCCTCGGTGGGCGCGATGTTGGCCGCGAAGACGACCGCCCCGGCCGCCATGAGCAGCAGCTCGCCGCCGTAGGTCGTGGTCGGGGTGCGCCGGCCGCCGGCTCCGAGCTGGCTGCGCGCGAAGGAAGCGCCGACGGCCGCCGGGAGAAGCGCGAGGCTGGTGATCGACAAGGCGTCCTGCCAGTTCCGCAGCGGCTCGATCACGGCCAGCACCCCGAGGACCAGCACCGCCGCCACCGCGGCCATCACGAACGCCACCCCGGCGTCGGCCAGGTACCCCGGCCAGCCGACGCCGGGCATCCCCGCGCCGAAGTGCTGGGACAGGAAGACGACGAGCACGACGGTGGCCACCATGAGCAGGGCGAGGCGGTACCGCGGGACGGACAGCGCCAGCGACCAGATCTCCATGGTCATCAGCAGCGGCAGTGCGAACAGCAGGGCGCCGCCGAACGCGCGGCCGCTGCTCTGGGCGAGCAGGTGCCGGTTCTCGTGCCGGTCGTGGTCCCGGGTCGACGCCTGCTGGTCACCCCGATCCGCCACCCGGCCAACCTAGAGGGGCGGCAGCCGGGGACACGGCCAGGGGGCGACCGGGGCCGTCCCCGAGGCGGCCAAGCGGCGACCGGCGCCGGCCAGGGGCCACCAAGGCCGACTCCGAGACGGCCAAGCGGCGACCGGCGCCGGCCCGGGGCCACCGGGGCCGACTCCGAGGCGACCAAGCGGCGACCGGCGCCCGCCAGGGGGCGACGAAGGCCGACTCCGAGGCGGCCAGGCCGCGACCGGCGCAGGCCAGGGGATGACCGAGGCCCGCTCCGGAGACGGGAGAGGCCCCGCACGGATCTCTCCGTGCGGGGCCTCCCTCGCGTTCAGCCGGCCCAGGCCCTCCCGGGAAGGGAGGTGCCCAGGTCCGGGATCAGCTGCAGCCGCTGGTCGAGCCGCAGCCCTCGCAGACGTAGCAGCTGCCGGCGGGGCGCATCTTCGTGCCGCAGGTCATGCACAGCGGCGCGTCGGTGGCGGTGCCGGTGACCAGCTCGAGCAGCTCGGCCGAGGAGTGGGCCTCCTTGACCGACTTGGGGCCGGCCGGGGTGACCTTCTCCTCCACCTTGGCGGTCTCGATCGGCGCGGAGCCGCGCAGCTGCTCCAGGTCGACGTCGTCCTCCTCGACCGCCGGGGTCGAGGCCGAGGTGCCGTAGGAGCCGGCGACCTGTGCGGAGCGCTCCTCGGCGGTGAAGATGCCCAGGTTGGCGCGCTTCTCCACCGGCAGGTGGTCCAGCGCCAGCCGGCGGAAGATGTAGTCCATCACCGACTGGGCGATCCGGATGTCCGGGTCGTCGGTCATGCCGGCCGGCTCGAACCGCATGTTGGTGAACTTCTGGATGTAGGTCTCCAGCGGCACCCCGTGCTGCAGGGCCAGAGAGATCCCGATCGAGAAGGCGTCCATCACACCGGCCAGGGTCGAACCCTGCTTGCCCAGCTTGAGGAAGACCTCGCCCAGGCTGCCGTCCTCGTACATCCCGGCGGTCATGTAGCCCTCGGCCCCGGCGACGCTGAACGACGTGGTGACGCTGGTCCGCTTCTTGGGCAGCCGCTTGCGCACCGGGTGCGCCAGCGCGGTGGCCGGCGCGACCTCCTCGACCGCGACCTCGGCCTTGGTGCCGTCGTTCTTGCCCTTGCCACCGGACAGCGGCTGGCCCACCTTGCAGTTGTCGCGGTAGATGGCCAGCGCCTTGATGCCCATCTTCCAGCCCTGGAAGTAGATGTCCGCGACCTCCTCCACGGTCGCCGACTCGGGCATGTTCACCGTCTTGCTGATCGCGCCGGAGATGAACGGCTGCACCGCGGCCATCATGCGGACGTGGCCCATCGGGGAGATGGACCGCTCGCCCATCGCGCAGTCGAAGACCTCGTAGTGCTCGGGGCGCAGGCTCGGGGCATCGACGACGTGGCCGTGCTCGGCGATGTACTCGACGATCGCCTCGACCTGCTCGTCCTGGTAGCCCAGGCTCTTCAGTGCCCGCGGGACCGTCTGGTTGACGATCTGCATCGAGCCGCCGCCGACCAGCTTCTTGAACTTGACCAGCGAGAAGTCCGGCTCGATGCCGGTCGTGTCGCAGTCCATCATGAAGCCGATCGTGCCCGTGGGGGCCAGCACGGAGGCCTGCGCGTTGCGCCAGCCGTTCTCGGTGCCGATCGCCAGGCACTCCTGCCACTCGGCGGTCGCGGCCTTGAGCACGTCGGCGTCGTCGGCCCCGACCGGGCGGATCGCGTCGTTGGCGGCCGCGTGCTTGCGCATGACCCGGGCGTGGGCATCGGCGTTGCGGGCGTAGCCGTCGTAGGCCCCGACGACCCCGGCCAGCTCGGCCGAACGACGGTAGGCGGTGCCGGTCATCAGCGAGGTGATGGCGGCGGCCAGCGACTGCCCGCCCCGGGAGTCGTAGGCGTGACCGGTGGCCATGAGCATCGCGCCGAGGTTGGCGTAGCCGATGCCCAGCTGGCGGTAGGCCCGGGTGGTCTCACCGATCGGGTCGGTCGGGAAGTCGGCGAAGCAGATCGAGATGTCCATCGCGGTGATGATCAGCTCGACGGCCTTGACGAAGTTCCGGGAGTCGAACGTGCCGTCGTCCTTGAGGAACTTCATCAGGTTCAGCGACGCCAGGTTGCACGAGCTGTTGTCCAGGCTCATGTACTCCGAGCACGGGTTCGAGGCGTTGATCCGCCCCGTCTCGGGGTTGGTGTGCCAGTCGTTGATCGTGTCGTCGTACTGGATGCCCGGGTCGGCGCACTCCCAGGCCGCCTTGGTGACCTTGCCGAACAGCTCGCGGGCGTCGACGGTCTCGATCACCGAACCGTCACCGCGGGCCCGGAGCCCGAAGTCGGTGCCCTCCTCGACCGCGCGCATGAACTCGTCGTTGACCCGGACCGAGTTGTTGGCGTTCTGGTACTGGACGCTGGTGATGTCCTTGCCGCCCAGGTCCATGTCGTACCCGGCGTCCCGCAGCGCGCGGATCTTGTCCTCCTCGCGCGCCTTGGTCTCGATGAACTCCTCGATGTCCGGGTGGTCGATGTCCAGGACGACCATCTTCGCCGCGCGGCGGGTGGCGCCACCGGACTTGATGGTGCCCGCGGAGGCGTCGGCGCCGCGCATGAAGGAGACCGGCCCGGAGGCGGTGCCGCCGGAGGAGAGCAGCTCCTTGGAGGAGCGGATCCGGGAGAGGTTCAGGCCGGCACCGGAGCCGCCCTTGAAGATCAGGCCCTCTTCCCGGTACCAGTTCAGGATCGAGTCCATCGTGTCGTCGACGGCCAGGATGAAGCAGGCGCTGACCTGCTGCGGGGAGGCCGTGCCGACGTTGAACCAGACGGGCGAGTTGAAGCTGAACACTTGGTGCAGCAGCATCCAGGTGAGCTCGTGCTCGAAGACCTCGGCGTCGCCCTCGCTGGCGAAGTAGTCGTGCTCACGGCCGGCCGCGCCGTAGGTCAGGACGACCCGGTCGATGAGCTGCCGCAGGCTCGTCTCACGCTGGGAGCTGCCGACCGCACCCCGGAAGTACTTGGTGGTGACGATGTTGGTGGCGTTGATGCTCCACTCGGCCGGGAACTCGACCCCGCGCTGCTCGAAGTTGATCGAGCCGTCCCGCCAGTTGGTCATGACGACGTCGCGGCGCTCCCACACGACCTCGTCGTAGGGGTGCACACCGGCGGTGGTGAACACCCGCTTGACCTTCAGGCCCTTGCCGCGGCTGGGGGCCTTGGCGGTGCGGCGGTTCCGGCTGGTGCTGAGGCGGTCGGCTGTCTCGGTCATCGTGCGAGGGCTCCCTGGGTCGGACTGGTGCGGTGGTGCTGGCGGAGCGGCTGGGGAAGCCGGCGGGGTGCCGGAGCCGGGTCGTGCGGTCTCCTCGTCGAGACCTGTCTAGCGGAGGGGTCGGACAGTTCTCACGGGCCGCCGGCGCTGCCGCCGTCGACTGGTCGCGGCCGCTCGGCAGCTCGCCGGCGGGTGGTCGTGCCGGTCGCGGGGCTCTCCCGGTCGCCGTCGACCGGGCCCCGCTCGGCGGGCGGCGCCTCGGAGGGCGTCGCGTCCGAGGGCTTCGCGTCGGAGGGCTTCGCGGCGCTGCGGGCCGGTGCACCGCGGAGCTCGGCGATCTCCTTCTCGAAGTCGGCGACCGAGGAGAAGCTGCGGTAGACGCTGGCGAAACGCAGGTAGGCGACCTCGTCCAGGTCGCGCAACGGGCCGAGGATGGCCAGGCCGACCTCGTGGCTGGGGATCTCGGCGCAGCCGGTGGCCCGCACGGCGTCCTCCACCTGCTGGGCGAGCAGGGCCAGCTGGTGCTCGTCGACCGGCCGCCCCTGGCAGGCGCGCCGGACGCCGGCGACGACCTTGCCGCGGGTGAAGGGCTCGCTCACGCCGCTGCGCTTGACGACGGCGAGGACCGCCTCCTCCACGGTGGTGAAGCGGCGCCCACAGCCGGGGCAGGAGCGTCGACGGCGGGTGGTCGCCCCCTCGTCGGTCTCCCGGGAGTCGATGACCCGGCTGTCGGGGTTGTGGCAGAAGGGGCAGCGCATGTCGATCTCCTCCTCCCCGAGGTGTCGTGCGGGGCCTGCCCACGGCGTCGTAAGACCGTGACCGGGCTCCCCGCCGAAGGCCGTGCTGTGGACTGCGCCGGGGACATCCGGTGGATGCGCCGGGGAGAACGTGTGGAACGGCTGTGGATGGCTTACAGCCCTGTAACTACTAGATGTTGTGGTGGAACCGTACGACCACCCCTACAGGTGTGCAAGCCCTGACGAGCGTGTCGTCTTCCGCATCTGCCCCGAGGACCCCGCCCGCCCCATCCGCGGCCACCCACACCGGGCTCGCCGGCCCCGATCGGGCAGGTCAGGGCCGCGACGCGAGGGCACGCCCGACACTCTCGGCGCACCGCCCGACCGGAGGTACGCCCACCGGCGGACGGCTCACGGGAGCTCGAGCACCTGGCCGGGGACGAGGTCGACACCGGGGAGGTCGTTCACGTCGAGCAGGGCGTCCACCACCGCGCGCCGGTCCTCCTCGGGCGCGATCTCCCCCGCGATGGACCACAGCGTGTCCCCGTCCTGGACCACGATCGTCGTCGAGCCCGCCAGCTCGAGGCCACCCCCGGCCCCGCCGACCTCGACCGCGATCGTCGCCGCGGCGACGGAGAGCCCGAAGGCGATGGACAGGCCGGCGACGACCCGCCGCCCACGCCGGGTGAGACGCAGGGGCGGCTGCTCGTCGCGACCACGGGCGGCGACCCGACCGGACCGCACCGACAGCCCGGCACACCCACCGCCGCGCACACCGCGGCCGCCGGTCGGGGCGTCGAGGCCCGTACGCCCTCCACCCACCCGGCCGGGCCCCGGTCGGACGACCGCGGGGGCCGCCGGCCGAGGCGCCCGCCGCAGCGCGGCGCCGCGGCCCGGCGCCGCCGTCCTGGGCGGACGCGTCACCGTCCGCCCGGTCGGGAACGGGAGGACGACCGCCGCGACGGGAGACGCAGCGGTGAGCTCGGGCTGGGGACTGGCCATCGGAGTGCTCCAGGGGTCTCACGGTGCCGGACGGTCGAACAGGCGTTCGAATCGAACGCCTGCGCGATGTCTACCGCACACCTCCGACAGGAACACGCCGACACGGCGACTCCTTCGAACACGTGTTTGAACGAAGGGCCCGGAGGCGATACGGTTCCGAGGCGATCGAGGGCGGCGTCCGCGGTCCCGGCTCGCCGTGGTCACACGGCTGTCGGTGCGGCAGAGCGCCGGGAACTGCTGCCGAGGCAGCCGGACGAGGAGGACACATGGCGGTCGACGGCCCGAAGGCGCGCGGCGGCACGAGTCCCTCGCGGCGTGGCGCGTCCAGCACGACACCCGCCGACGACGCAGCGCCGACGGCGGCGGGCGCCGCGGTGCGCGAGTTCCCCGACCGGTCCGCCGACGGCGACGGTCTGACCCAGCGGCAGCGCCGGGTGCTCGAGGTCATCCGCGACTCCATCGAGCGCCGCGGCTACCCGCCCTCCGTCCGGGAGATCGGCGAGGCGGTCGGCCTCTCCTCGGCCTCGTCGGTGGCCCACCAGTTGTCGGTGCTGCAGCGCAAGGGGTGGTTGCGCCGTGACCCGAACCGGCCGCGTGCGCTCGACGTGCGACTGCCCGGTGACGCCACCGCGACGGGCACGAGCGAGCCCGCCGCCGAGGGGCCGGCCGGTCCGGGCGCGGCCGGTGCCGTCGACGACGCCACGACGCCTCGCCCCACGTACGTGCCCCTGGTCGGCCGGATCGCGGCCGGCGGTCCGGTGCTGGCCGAGCAGGCGGTCGAGGACGTCTTCCCGCTGCCCCGCGAGCTGGTCGGCGAGGGCACGCTGTTCATGCTGAAGGTGGCCGGTGACTCGATGGTCGACGCGGCGATCTGTGACGGTGACTGGGTCGTCGTCCGGCAGCAGCCGACCGCAGAGAACGGCGAGATCGTCGCCGCGATGATCGACGGCGAGGCGACGGTCAAGACGTACAAGCGGCGCGACGGGCACGTGTGGCTCCTGCCGCACAACGACGCCTACGAGCCCATCCCCGGCGACGACGCCACGGTCCTCGGCCGGGTCGTCACCGTGCTCCGCCGGGTCTGACCCGGGCGGGCGGCGCCGGGCCTCCGTTCAGGTCGGGCGCCGCCGACGCGTGCCGCCAGGTCCTCGGCCGGGTCGCCACCGCGCCCGCCCTCAGGCCGGGCGCCGCCGCAGCTTGCCGCCCAGCCACACGAGGACGGTGGCCACGGAGGCGGCGATGAGACCGGCGGTCAGCGGCTCCACCCCACCGGCGGTCGCCAGCGACCCGGCCGCGTCCTCGGTGGCCGCCGCCGGGTCCGCCGGGGCGGTGCCCGCCAGGTCACCGGTGGCGGGCACCTGGGTGACCACCGCGGGCAGCCCCTCGCCGGCGACCAGCAGGTCCCGGTCGTTGGCCGCGAAGGTGATGGCCTCCCCCTGGGGTGCCTCCGGCAGCGGCACCCGCACCGGCGACCCGGCCAGCGCTCCGGCGACGTCCGAGCCGCTCAGCGGCCAGACGTAGGCGTCGGTGTAGGTCCGCAGGGCGATGCGCGAGCCGTCCGTGGAGACCGCACCACCGGTGACCATCAACTGTCCGGCCCGGCCCACCGGACCGCCCGGCGTGCCGGTCAACGTGAAACCGAGCGTCGCCACCTGGCTCATCGGCACGGTGGCCCCGTCGGCGAGGGGCGCATCGGGGCGGTACACGGAGCTGGCGCCGAGCACCTCCTTGGTCACCAGGTACGGGGTGCCGTCGGGCGCGAGCAGGAGCGCCTCGGCGTCGTGCGCCCCGTCGGGGTAGGTCAGCCTGGTCAGCACCGTGGTCCCGTCCGGGCGGAGGCCGATCAGCGCCACCGTCTCCCGGCTCTGCGCGTTGTCGCCGATGTCGGCGACCCAGAGGGTGCCGTCGACGGCGAGGGCGAGGTCCTCCGGGTCGTAGGGGTCGACCTCCGCGGAGCGCACCTCGCCCACCGCGCAGGCTCCGTCGAGCAGCAGCACCTCGACGCGGTCGCCGCCGTCGTTCATCGCGAGCATCGTGTCCCCGGCGCCGGCCAGGCCGGAGAGCTCGGGGAGCCGCGGGTCGGTGACCTCGCACCGGGTGACCGGCTCGCCGTAGGGAGCGGCCCCGTCGTCGGCAGCCGCGGACCCGGCCGGCAGCAGCGCGAGCAGCAGGCCGGCGGGCGCACAGAGGGCGGCGCCCGCCGCCGTCCTGCGGCGGGTGGCGCCGCTACGCCTCGGATCGGCCGGCTCTGGCACCGACCCAGCGTGACAGCACGGCAGCGTCCAGTGCGTGAACCACGCCCAACAGCAGGAGCCCGACCGAGAGCCCGACCACCGCGTCGGTGACCCAGTGGAAGTCCAGCGCCACCATGGCCACTCCCGTCGCCACCGGCCCCAGCACGCTGAGCAGCCAGGCGGCCCGCTGCACGCCGGCGGGCAGACGGTACTCGACGGCCTGCCACCGGGCCACGCCCCACATCAGGACGGCGTTCGCCACGTGGCCCGAGGGGTAGCTGGCCCCGTCCTGGTGGAAGAACGACCCGGGGAAGGCCGGGGCCGTGCGGCCGGTGCCCCACTTGAAGGCGTAGACCACGGTGGTGAGCAGGGCCAACGCGACGACCACCCGGACCAGCGGCACGAGGGTCCGCTCCCGCACGGCCAGCCAGGTGACCAGGCCGGCCAGCACGACGAGGATCGTCACCCGCCCGCCCAGCTGGGTGACCACCCAGATCGGCCAGTAGGCCCACGAGTCCCGCAGCGCCCAGACGCTGGTCACCTCGGAGACCCGCAGGTCCATCCGCTCCAGCCACCCGCGGCCCAGCAGGTTGACGGTGACCCCGACGGTGACCAGGGCGGCGAGGAGCAGGACCCACCACGGCGGCCGGCCCACGCCCACCACCCGTGGGACCGGCCGGTCGGCGGCGGTCGCCATGCGGTCCACCGCTCCCCTGGTCACCGCGTCACGGTACCGGGGCCGTGACCTGGTCGTGATCCACCGGGCGGTCCGCCGACCCCGCTGCCGCGGCGTGACACGTGTGCGCCGGCGGCAGCGGGGTCGCGCGTCAGTGCTCGACGGCCGGGGCCGTGAAGCCCTCGAGCTGCGCGGCCAGGCCCGCGTCGACCCGCGCGGTCAACCGGGTCCCGGTGGCCTCGTGCGCCTCCTCGACGACCTCGCCGTCCCGGTGCACCCGGGCGACCAGGTCACCCCGGTCGTAGGGCACGAGCACCTCGACGTCGATGTGCGGGTGCGGCAGCCGCTGGGCGATCACGTCGCGCAGCGCCTCGATGCCCTCGCCCGTCCGGGCGGAGACCCACATCGCCCCGGGGAGCGCCTGGCGCAGGGCCAGCATGTCCTCCTCGGTCATGGCGTCGACCTTGTTCACGACGATGAGCTCCGGCACGGCCGCGGCGTCGATCTCGTTGAGCACCGTGTGCACCGCGTCGATCTGGCCGAGCGGGTCGGAGTCGGACCCGTCCACGACGTGCACGAGCAGGTCGGCGGCGGCCACCTCCTCCAGCGTGGACCGGAAGGCGTCGACCAGCTGGTGCGGCAGGTGGCGGACGAAGCCGACGGTGTCGGTCATCGTGTACTCGCGCCCCTCGGGCGTCTGCGCCCGGCGGACGGTCGGGTCCAGAGTGGCGAACAGCGCGTCCTGCACCAGCACGCCGGCGTCGGTGAGCTGGTTGAGCAGGCTGGACTTGCCGGCGTTGGTGTAGCCGGCGATCGCCACGCTCGGCGTCGCGTTGCGGTCGCGGGAGTTGCGCTGCGTCGTGCGGGCGGTCGCCATGCCGGCGATCTCCTTGCGCAGCTTGCTCACCCGGGAGCGGATCCGCCGCCGGTCGGTCTCGATCTTCGTCTCACCCGGACCACGGGTGCCGATGCCGCCACCGCCGGCGACCCGGCCACCGGCCTGCCGGCTCAGCGACTCACCCCAGCCGCGCAGCCGGGGCAGCATGTACTGCATCTGCGCCAGCTCGACCTGGGCCTTGCCCTCCCGGCTGGTGGCGTGCTGGGCGAAGATGTCCAGGATCAGGGCGGTCCGGTCGACGACCTTGACCTTGAGCACCTTCTCCAGCTGGTTGAGCTGGCCAGGAGCCAACTCGCCGTCGCAGATCACCGTGTCCGCGCCGGTGGCTGCGACGACCTCACGCAGCTCGGCGGCCTTGCCCGAGCCGACGTAGGTGGCCGGGTCCGGCTTGTCGCGGCGCTGGATCAGCGCGTCGAGGACCTGGGAACCGGCGGTCTCGGCGAGCGCCGCGAGCTCCGTCAGCGACCGCTGGGCGTCGGCCACCGTCCCCTCGGTCCAGACGCCGACCAGGACGACCCGCTCCAGGCGGAGCTGCCGGTACTCGACCTCGGTGACGTCGGTGAGCTCGGTGCCGAGGCCCGCGACCCGACGGAGTGCGCCGCGCTCCTCCTTGACGTAGGAGCCGGTGGTGTCGTCGTCGGCGTCCCACTGGCCGGCCGGCGCGGGCTTGGTGTCGGGCATGCTCGCGAGCGCCTTGTCGACGCGGGCTTCGGCCCCGTCGAGGATCGCGCGGTTCTGGGCTGTCGTCATCGTCTCCAGCGTGGCACGCCCCTGCACGTGGGGCGAACGACTTGTCACATCACCTGTTGTCATCGCGGGGTACAACACCTCAGACGTCCGGATGCATCCCCAGGTACAGCGACCAGCGCTCGGCGCCCGGGTGAGCCGGCCGGGTGGCGTACTCGTCCAGCAGCCCGTACAGCCGCTCCCGGAACTCGGCCAGGTCTGCTGCGCCCAGCCGCAGCCCGATCCGGGTGCTCTGCAGCTGGGCCTCGCCCACGAGGCCCACCTCCTCCAGGAACGCGGCCAGCAGTGGGTCCCGGGCGGCTCCCGGCGCACTGGCGCCGTCCATCAGCCAGCTCTTCCCGGTCGCCCGGTAGGGCACCTCCCGGGCACCCCGGGCGCCCCGCCGCTCCCCCTCGGCGGCGAGGAAGCCGTTGTCGACCAGGGTGCGCACGTGGTGCAGCACGGTGGCCGGGTTGCGGCCCAGCCGAGCGGCGATCTCCTTGTTGGTCAGCGGCTCGTCCAGGCACAGCCGCAGGATCCGCAACCGGACGGCGGAGGCCAGGGCGCGCGCCTCGGCGTCGGTGGCCGGACGGCGCTCGCCGACGAACCGTCGCGCTCCCGCACCGGCCTCCGTCTCACCCATGCCGGCAGCGTAGGACGTCGCCGCGAGACAGTGATTGACAATCCCCAACCAGTAGCGGGACGCTGCGCCGGTGACCCGGGACCGGAGCCTGCTGCGGCACCACGACTTCCGCCAGCTGTGGGCCGCGGAGACGGTCAGCCAGGTCGGCACCCAGGTGACCCTGCTGGCCCTGCCGGTGCTGGCCGTCTCGCTGCTGGACGCGACGCCGCTGGAGATGGGCGTCCTGACCGCGCTGGAGACCGCCGCCTTCCTGCTGATCGGGCTGCCGGCCGGCGCCTGGGTCGACCGCTGGCGGCGCAAGCGGGTGCTGGTGACCGCCGACGTGGTGCGGGCCGTGGTGCTGGCGACCCTGCCGATCGCCTACCTCCTGGACGTCCTCACCCTCGGGCAGCTGTTCGTCGTCGCGGCGGCCACCGGTACGGCCACCGTCTTCTTCGACGTCGCGTACCAGAGCTACCTGCCCGCCCTGGTCGACCGCGACCAGCTCGTCGACGGCAACGGCAAGTTGGAGGCCAGCCGGGCCGTCGCCCAGGTGGCCGGCCCGGCCATCGCCGGTGGGCTGCTGCGGGTGATCGGCGCCCCGTTGCTGATCGCCCTGGACGCGCTCTCCTTCCTCCTCTCGGCGTTCTTCATCCGCCGCATCCAGCGCCCGGACACGGTCCCCGACCGGGCCGGGCGGCGGTCGCTGCGCGCCGAGATCGCCGAAGGGCTGTCCTTCGTCGTCCACCAGCCGCTGCTCCGCCGGATCGTGGCCTGCACCGGGACGTCGAACCTGTTCTCCACGATCACCACGACCCTGCTGGTGCTCTACGCACTGCGCCGGCTGGAGCTGCCGGAGAGCGCGCTGGGCCTGGTCTTCTCCGCCGGCGCGGTGGGCGGCCTGGTCGGTGCGGCGACGGCCGCGCGCTTCGCCCGCACCGTCGGCGAAGGCCGGGCGATCCCGCTGGCGGTCATGGTGGTGGTGCCGTTCACCGCACTGACCCCACTGGCCGCCACCGGCGCCCCGCTGGTGCTCCTGGTCCTCGGCCAGATCGGCTTCAGCTGGTCGGTGGTGGTCTACAACATCACCCAGGTCAGCTTCCGGCAGCGGCTGTGCCCGCCGGCGCTGCTGGGCCGGATGAACGCCTCGGTGCGCTTCCTGGTCTACGGCACCATGCCGCTGGGCGGGCTGCTCGGCGGCGTCCTCGGCACCTGGCTGGGGGTGCTGCCCACCCTCTGGATCGCCGTCGCCGGTCAGCTGCTGGCGGCCGGCTGGGTGGTCGCGAGCCCCCTGATGCACATGCGCGACCTGCCCGACGGGCCGGACGCACCGGCCGCCGGGGTGCCGACGGTGCCCGAGGCCCGGGCGTCGACCGCCGGCAGCGACCCCGAGCGGTCCGGCTGACCGGCCGGCGGATTGGCCGGCCGGGTGCCGGGTAGGGCGGCGGGGACACGGTCCACCGCTCGAGAGGACGACGATGACCAGCCCTGACGAGGAGATCGACGACCCCGGCCGCGACCCCGCCGGCCTCGACCCGCCGCGCAACGTCTTCGGCGGCGCCGACCAGGACACCGGCCGCGGCGAGCCCCGCGGCACGGGGAACGTGGGCCCCGGCGACAAGCCCGAGGCGCCCACCGACGACCCCGAGACGCGGGCCGACGAGCCCGACCGTCCCTGACCGGCGTCCGCGATGCCGGGGCCCTCAGCCGGCGAGCCACTCCCGGCTGAGGGTCCCGGTGGCGACGACGACCGCCGGGCCGGAGAGCACCGTCGTCACCCCGTCGAACTGCACCGACAGCCGGCCGCCCGGCACGTCGACGAGGACCGTCCCGGTGCTGTCGCCGGCGGCCTCCAGCGCGGCGTAGGCCGCGGCGCACGCGCCGGTGCCGCAGGAGCGGGTCTCCCCCACGCCCCGCTCGTGGACCCGTAGCCGCACGTGCGCGCAGGTGCCCTCGGGCGGGAGCACGTTCACCATCTCGACGTTGACGCCCTCGGGGAACATCGCGTCGTCGACCCCGGGCAGCGCCTCGAGGTCCAGGGTGTCGACCTCGACGTCGGTCAGGCAGACCAGGTGCGGGTTGCCCATCGACACCCCCACGCCCGGGTGGGTCACACCGGCGATCCGCGCCGCGCTGCGGCCCAGCGGGACCGCCGGGCCCATGTCGACCCAGTAGCCGCCGTCGGGCCGGGCGCCCACCCGGCGGGGCCCGCCGCGGGTGCCGACCAGGACGCCGGCCTCGGCGACCGCCCGCTCCAGCAGCCCCTCGGCCAGCAGCACGTGCAGGAACAGCCGGATGCCGTTGCCGCACATCTCCGCGAACGAGCCGTCGGCGTTGCGGTGGTCCATGAACCACTCGCAGTCGGCCAGCGCGTCGCCCAGCACGTCCGCGGCGTCGGGCACGTGCCGGCTGCGGACCACGCGCAGCACGCCGTCCCCGCCGAGCCCGGCGCGACGGTCGCAGAGCCGGCGCACCAGGTCGGCGTCCAGCCGTGCCTCCGGCCACCCGTCCCCGTCGGGGTCGGGCAGGACGACGAAGTCGTTCTCGGTGCCGTGGCCGAGGAGGACCCGCGGGTCGGAGCTGTCGATCACCGGTCGATCGTACGGTCGGCGATCACGGTGAGGACGGCGTCGAGCAGGTCCGGCCGGGCCGCGTCGAACCACACGGTGCCGGCGTCGCGGCGGAACCAGGACCGCTGCCGGCGGACGAACCGGCGGGTGGTGGTGACCGTCCGCTCGCGCGCCTCCTGCGCGGTGAGCGCCCCGTCGAACTGCTGGAGGACCTGCGCGTACCCCAGGGCACGGGACGCGGTCGGCCCCTCGCGCAACCCGTCGTCGGCGAGCGCGGCGACCTCGTCGACGAAGCCGGCCGCCCACATCGCGTCGACCCGGCGGGCCACCCGGTCGTCCAGCTCGTCGGGCGCCCGGTCCAGCCCCACCGTGATCGCCGGGTAGTGCGGCTTCGGGGCAGGCAGCGTCGCGGTGAAGGGCTGCCCGGTCAGCTCGATCACCTCCAGCGCCCGGACCACCCGCCGGCCGTTGCCCGGGAGGATCGCCGCCGCGGCAGCCGGGTCCAGCGCCGCCAGCCGGGCGTGCAGCACCGCCGTGCCCTGGGCTTCCAGCTCCGCGGTCAGCCGGGCCCGCACCACCGGGTCGGTGCCGGGGAAGTCCAGCTCGTCCAGCACCGCGCGCACGTAGAGCCCCGAGCCCCCCACCAGCAGCGGGACGACGCCGGCAGCGCGGAGCCGGTCGACCTCGGCGCGGGCGCGCTGCCGGTACTCGGCCACCGAGGCCGGCTCCCGGACGTGCCACAGGTCCAGCAGGTGGTGCGGCACGCCGTCGCGCTCGTCCTCGGTCGGCTTGGCGGTGCCGATGTCCATCCCGCGATAGAGCTGCATGGAGTCGGCGTTGACCACCTCTCCCCCGGCGCCGGCCCCGGCCAGCCGCTGCGCCAGCGCGACGGCCAGCGCCGTCTTGCCGGTGGCGGTCGGCCCGACGACGGCGATGACCGGCGGTCCGTCGGCAGGGACCGGTGCCCCACCGGCGGGGACCGGCGGCCCGGCGTCGTCCACGGCGCTCACCGGGCCTGCCAGGCGGCGACGGGGTAGCCGACGCCGAACGGGGCGTCGTCGTGGTGCAGCTCGGCGGTGACGAGGCGCCCGTCCAGCGCGGCGCCGACCGCCCGCCACACCGGCACCCCGGCGGCCAGCAGTCGCTCCCCCGCGGCGGGGTCCAGGGCCGCCAGGGCCGCCGCGTCCCCGGCGCGGAGTGCGGCCGCCACCGCGGCGTCGAACGGGCCCGCGGCGGGGTCGAGGGCCCCGGGCGCCTTCTCGGAGCGCCGGGCCGACCCGTCCCCCATCGCGAGCACCCCCACCGGCCCGGGCAGCTCCGCCAACACCGCCGCGAGGCCGGCCGGCCCCACCCCGAGCCGGCCGCCGACGTGCCCCGCGCGGTCCAGCAGCCAGGCGGCCACCAGGTGCGGCAGCGGGACGCGGTGCCCGCCCGGCCGGACCCGGCCGGCGAACGGGACCTCCAGGTCGACGCCGAACCCGCGCAGGTCACCGGCGTCACCGGGACCGAACCGGAGGCCGTCGGCGCCCTCCCCGACGACCACCACCACCTCCGGCCGGTGCTCCAGGACGGTCTGCACGGCCGTGGCGACGGCCGCGCGCAGCACCGTCAGGGCGGGACTGGGGGCACCGGCGACCGCGGGGAGCAACAGGGGTGACTGCGGGCAGAACGCCACGGTCACCGGAGGAGGAGGTCTCACGCCAGGGAGTGTCGCGGATGCATCGTGGGAGACTGCTCACGTGTCGAGCACGGAGAACACCGGAGACCGGACCCAGCAGGCCACCGCCACCCCCGAGGAGCGCCCTGAGGGAGCCGTCGTCGAGGTCACGCCGGTCGACGGGGGGCCGCTGGCGGCATCCCCGGAGGCCGCCGTCCCCGAGACCGCCGTCCCGGAGGCCGCACAGCCCACCGACGGCGGCCCCGTCGTCGACGACCGGGGGGCCGCCGAACCCACGGCGCCGGCGGCCGAGGACCCGGCCCCGCCGGCCGACGGGCCTGCATCGGCGGCCGTGACGCCCGAGGCGGGCACCCCCGCCGCCGCGGCGCCGGCCGACGCGGCGGTCGCCGACCCGACCAGCGACACCCCGGCCACCGCCCCCAGCCCCGCACCGTCCAGCAGCACGCCCAGCAGCCCTGCCGCCGCCGACACCCCCGCCGCCGTCCCGGCCCCGCCCGTCTCCGCCCAGCCCACCTCCGACCCGTCCGCCTGGGGCCGGGTCGACGAGGAGGGCACCGTCTACGTGCGCACGGCCAGCGGGGAGCGCTCCGTCGGCTCCTGGCAGGCCGGCGCCCCGGCCGAGGGGCTCGCCCACTACGGCCGCCGCTTCGACGACCTGGCCACCGAGGTCGCCCTGCTCGAGGCGCGGTTGGCCGCGCACACCGGCAACCCCGGTGAGATCCGCACCAAGGCGCAGGAGCTCGCCGACTCGATCCCGCTCGCCCAGGCGGTCGGCGACCTGGACAGCCTCTCTGCCCGCGCCCGGGCGATGGTCAGCATGGCCGACACCGCCGTCGCGGCGAACCGGGCCGAGAAGGCGGCCCAGCGCGCGGTGCAGATCCAGCGCAAGGAGGCGCTCGCCGCCGAGGCGGAGCAGATCGCCGCGGACTCCACGCAGTGGAAGGCCGCCGGTGACCGGCTGAAGGCGATCGTCGAGGAGTGGAAGACGATCAAGGGCATCGACCGCAAGACCGACGAGGCGCTGTGGCAGCGCTTCGCCGCCGCGCGGGACGCCTTCGGCCGCCGTCGTGGCGCCCACTTCGCGGAGCTGGACAAGCAGCGGGGTGAGTCGCGGGCGGCCAAGAGCGAGCTGATCGCCGAGGCCGAGCGGCTGTCCACCTCCACCGAGTGGGGCCCCACCAGCGCGGCGATGCGCGGGCTGATGGACCGCTGGAAGGCCGTGCCGCGGGTCGGCCGGGACACCGACGACGACCTGTGGAAGAAGTTCCGCGCCGCCCAGGACGTCTTCTTCGCCGCCCGCACCGCCAACGACCAGGCCCGCAGCAGCGACGAGCTGGCCAACCAGAAGGCCAAGGAGGAGCTGCTCGCCGAGGCGGAGAAGCTCGACCCGGCCAACAAGGGCAACCAGAACGCGCTGCGGAAGATCCAGGAGCGCTACGACGCCATCGGCCACGTGCCCCGCGGCGCCATGCGCGAGCTCGAGGACCGGATGCGCACGGTCGAGGAGAAGTTCCGCGGCGCCAGTGAGTCCTCGCGCCCGCGGGTCCAGCCGGAGAACCCGCTGCTGACCTCCATGCGGGCCGCGGTGACCAAGGCCGAGGACCAGCTGGCCAAGGCGCAGGCCGCCGGCAACGCGAAGCGGATCAGCGAGGCCGAGGCCAACCTGGCCACCCGCCGGGAGTGGCTGGCCGAGGCCGAGAAGTCCGCCGGCCGCCGCTGACGAAGGACCTCCCTGCCCCCCGCCCCTCGCACGCTCGGGTCGGGCCCCTGCAGGGAGGCCGCTCCAGCACGTCACCAGGGCCCGTCCGTTCACCGGACGGGCCCTCGGCGTTTTCCGGAACGGTCGTGTAGCCCGAGGGTCGCCGGGTAGGTCGTGGACAACGAGATGCGCCGCACCGCATGCGAGCGCAGCTGACCTCCATCCCACCGCACACCTCACCCGGGCGTTCGGCAACCGCTGACCGCCGTCCTCAGGGAAGGAGCACCACCATGAAGGCCATCGTCTACCGAGGCCCCAAGAACGTCGCCGTCGAGGAGGTGCCGGACGCCACGATCCAGGCGCCCACCGACGCGGTCATCCGGATCACCACCACCAACATCTGCGGCTCCGACCTGCACATGTACGAGGGGCGCACCTCCGTGGAGGAGGGCAAGGTCCTCGGCCACGAGAACATGGGCGTCGTCGAGGCCGTCGGCGACGGCGTCGACCGGATCAAGGTCGGCGACCGCGTCTCCGTGCCGTTCAACATCGCCTGCGGCAGCTGCCGCAACTGCACCGAGGGCTGGACGTCGTTCTGCCTGCGCGCCAACCCCACCGAGGGCATGGACGGCGCGGCCTACGGCTACGCGAACATGGGCCCCTACGACGGCGGGCAGGCCGAGTACCTGCGGGTGCCGTGGGCGGACTTCAACCTGCTGCACCTGCCCGAGGGCACCGAGCACGAGAACGACTTCACGATGCTCTCGGACATCTTCCCGACCGGCTGGCACGGCGTGGAGCTCTCCGGCTTCCAGGTCGGCGACCGGGTGGCGGTGTTCGGCGGCGGCCCGGTCGGGCTGATGGCCGCGCACAGCGCGATGATCCGGGGCGCCTCGGAGGTCTTCGTCGTCGACAAGGAGACCGACCGGCTGGCGCTGGCGGAGGAGTACGGGGCCACCCCGATCGACTTCAGCGCCGGGGACCCGGTGGAGCAGCTCATGCAGGCCACCGGCGGGCGCGGGGTCGACCGCGGTGTCGAGGCGGTCGGCTACCAGGCGCACGACTCCAGCGGCGAGGAGCACCCGGAGCTGGTGCTGGACAACCTGGTGCAGGTCGTCCGGGCCACCGGTGGCATCGGCGTCGTCGGCGTCTACATGCCGGAGGACCCGGGCGCGACCAGCGACCTGGCCAAGGAGGGCCGGATCCCCTGGCAGTTCGGCACCTTCTTCACCAAGGGCCAGTCGATGGGCACCGGGCAGGCGCCGGTCAAGCGGTACAACCGGCAGCTGCGCGACCTGATCATCGACGGCAAGGCCAACCCCGGCCTGATCACCAGCCACGAGCTCGGCCTGGACCAGGCCGTCGAGGGCTACCAGCGCTTCGACGACCGGGACCAGGGCTGGACCAAGGTCCTGCTGCACCCCGGCAGCTGACCCTCGCACGACCGCGAACTCGATCAGGTGACTGATCACCGACCGTCCCCCTGCACCAGCACCGGTGCCGGGGGACGGTCTCGTTCACGCCACCTGCGCAGGGTGGCCCCGGGGGCTCAGCTGCAGGCGGGCGCGGCGACCGGCAGGGGCGCCGGGACGCCGACGGCCGGCATGCCGAGCAGCACGCCGGGCGTGGTCGGCCGGGTGCCCGCCTCGGCGGCGTCCCCGGCCCGGGTGCGGCGGTGGGAGAGCAGCGGGCCCCCGGCGACCAGGAAGTGCGGCTTGCCCTCGGTGACCACGGTCTCGACGACGTCGCCCGGGCGGACGCCGTCCGCCGCGTCGAAGTGCACCAGCCGGCCGTCGCGGGCCCGCCCGGACAGCCGGCCGCGGGCGGCGTCCTTGCTGCCCTCCCCCGCCGCGACCAGCAGCTCCACGCGGGTGCCGACCAGGGCCTTGTTCAGGTCCCAGCTGATCTCGTCCTGCAGCGCGGTGAGCCGCAGGTAGCGCTCCTGGACGACCTCCTTGGGCAGCTGGTCGTCCATCTCCGCGGCCGGGGTGCCCGGGCGCTTGGAGTACTGGAAGGTGAAGGCGCTGGCGAAGCGGGCCTCGCGGACGACGTGCAGGGTCTGCTCGAAGTCGGCCTCGGTCTCGCCCGGGAAGCCCACGATGATGTCGGTCGTGATCGCGGCGTCGGGCATCGCGGCCCGGACCCGGTCGATGATCCCCAGGTAGCGGTCCTGCCGGTAGCCGCGGCGCATCCTGCGGAGCACCTCGTCGGAGCCGGACTGCAGCGGCATGTGCAGCTGGTGGCAGACGGCGGGCGTCTCCGCCATCGCCGCGATGACGTCGTCGGTGAACTCGCGTGGGTGCGGGCTGGTGAAGCGCACCCGCTCCAGGCCCTCGATCGCCCCGGTGGCCCGCAGCAGGTCGGCGAAGGCCCCGCGGTCGCGGAACTCCACCCCGTAGGCGTTCACGTTCTGCCCGAGCAGGGTCACCTCGAGCACGCCCTGGTCGACCAGCGCCTGCACCTCCGCCAGGACGTCACCGGGACGGCGGTCCTTCTCCTTGCCGCGCAGCGCCGGGACGATGCAGAACGTGCAGGTGTTGTTGCACCCGACGCTGATCGACACCCAGCCGGAGTGGGCGGAGTCCCGCTTGGCCGGGAGGGTGGAGGGGAAGACCTCCAGCGACTCGACGATCTCGACCTGGGCCTCGGCGTTGTGCCGGGCCCGCTCGAGCAGCGCCGGGAGCGAGCCGACGTTGTGGGTGCCGAAGACGACGTCGACCCAGGGAGCGCGCCGGACGATCTCGCCGCGGTCCTTCTGCGCCAGGCAGCCGCCGACGGCGATCTGCATGCCGGGGTGGGCGTCCTTGACCGGGCGCAGGTGGCCGAGGTTGCCGTAGAGCCGGTTGTCGGCGTTCTCCCGGACGGCGCAGGTGTTGAGCACCACGACGTCGGCGTCGGTGCCCTCCGGGGCTGCCGAGTAGCCGGCCGACTCGAGCAGGCCGGAGAGGCGCTCGGAGTCGTGCACGTTCATCTGGCAGCCGTAGGTGCGCACGAGGTAGGTCTTGCCGTTCACCACCGGGATCGTACGGGGGCGCAGACCACACCCGGCGCATGCCGACGACTCCGCTTGGTGACCGGCGGGACCCCGACCGGGTGAACTCCGGGCACGCTCGGAGCTTCGTTACAGCTTCGTGATGCCTACGCGACGTTCCTGCGCCGGGAGCCACCTAGGGTCACCCGCTGTGACCGAACGTCCGACCGGAGAGCCTCTCGTCCGCATGTCCGGCGTCGACAAGTGGTTCGGCGAACTGCACGTCCTGCAGGACATCGACCTGTCGATCGACCGCGGCGAGGTGGTCGTCGTGATCGGGCCGTCCGGCTCGGGCAAGTCGACGCTGTGCCGCACGATCAACCGCCTCGAGTCGATCGAGAACGGTGAGATCACCATCGACGGGCAGCGCCTGCCCGCCGAGGGCAAGGAGCTCGCCAAGCTGCGCGCCGACGTGGGCATGGTGTTCCAGAGCTTCAACCTCTTCGCCCACAAGACGGTCCTGGAGAACGTCACGATGGGCCCGATCAAGGTCCGCAAGCAGTCCAAGGCCGACGCCGAGAAGCGCGCTCGCGAGCTGCTGGACCGGGTCGGCGTCGGGGCTCAGGCCGACAAGGTGCCCGCCCAGCTCTCCGGTGGCCAGCAGCAGCGCGTGGCGATCGCCCGCGCGCTGGCCATGGACCCGAAGGTGATGCTCTTCGACGAGCCCACCTCCGCCCTGGACCCGGAGATGATCAACGAGGTCCTCGAGGTGATGGTCGGCCTGGCCCGGGACGGCATGACGATGGTCGTGGTCACCCACGAGATGGGCTTCGCCCGCCGGGCGGCCAACCGCGTCGTGTTCATGGACGGCGGCCGCATCGTCGAGTCCGCGACGCCCGAGGAGTTCTTCACCAACCCGAGCTCCGACCGCGCCAAGGACTTCCTCTCCAAGATCTTGAACCACTGACCACCCGCACATCCACGAGAGGACCCTCCATGCGCATCACCCGCTACGCCGCCGCCCTCGCGGCCACCGGCGTCGTCCTGGCCGGCTGTTCCAGCGACGCCGGAGAGACCACCGAGGAAGCCGCCGGCGGCGGCGCCGAGGTCGCCGACGACGTCTCCTTCGACGAGGGCACCACGATGGCCGAGCTCGCCGACGCCGGCACCATCACCGTCGGCACGAAGTTCGACCAGCCCGGGTTCGGTCTGGCCGGCCCCGACGGCGTCCCCGAGGGCTTCGACGTCGAGATCGCCGAGCTGATCGCCGCCGAGCTGGGCATCGCCACCGACGACATCGAGTGGGTGGAGACGGTCTCGGCCAACCGCGAGTCCTTCATCCAGAACGGCGACGTCGACATGGTCGTGGCCACCTACACGATCAACGACTCGCGCAAGGAGCTCATCGACTTCGCCGGGCCGTACTACGAGGCCGGCCAGGACATCATGGTCGCCGCCGGCAACCCGCTGGGCATCCAGGGACCGGACGACCTCGCCGGGCGCAACGTCTGCTCGGTCGAGGGCTCCACGCCGGCGGAGGAGATCCGCACGAACTACCCCGAGGCGACGCTGACGCTGTTCGACGTCTACTCCAAGTGCGCCGACGCGCTGCGCAACGGCCAGGTCGACGCGGTCACCACCGACAACGTCATCCTGACCGGCCTGGTCGCCGGCGCCCCGGAGGAGTTCGAGCTGGTGGGCAACCCGTTCACCGAGGAGCCCTACGGCATCGGCATCACCAAGGGCGACGACGAGTTCCGCAGCTTCATCAACGACACCCTCGAGGCGTCCTTCGAGGACGGCTCCTGGGCCGAGGCCTGGGACCGCACCGCCGGCGCCATCACCGGCACGGACGCCCCCGAGCCGCCCTCGGTCGACCGTTACTGACCCTGCTGATCCCGGCGAGGTGCCGGCGGCGGGTCGACCCCGCTCGCCGGCACCTCGCCGCCGCTCGCCCTGAGAGGAGGCGTGGTGCAGTTCCTGATCGACAACTTCGACCTGTTCTGGGACGCCTTCCTCACGACGCTGAGCCTGTCCCTGCTCGCCTGCCTGGTGGCACTGGTGCTCGGCACGATCCTGGCCGCGATGCGGGTGAGCCCGATCCCGCCACTGCGCGGGCTGGCCACCTTCTACGTGGAGACGTTCCGCAACACCCCGCTCACGGTGGTCTTCTTCTTCATGATCTTCGGGCTGCCGCAGATCGACTTCGTGATCGACTTCTTCCCGGGGGCGGTGCTGTCGGTCGGGCTCTACACCGCGGCCTTCGTCTGCGAGGCGCTGCGTTCGGGGATCAACTCCGTGTCACCCGGCCAGGCCGAGGCGGCTCGCGCCCTGGGCCTGACCTTCGGTCAGTCGCTGAGCCAGGTGGTCCTGCCCCAGGCGTTCCGCACCGTCGTCCCGCCGCTGGGCAACGTGCTGATCGCGATGGTGAAGAACACCTCGATCGCGGCCGGCTTCTCGGTCAGCGAGCTGAGCTCCCTGCTCCCCCGGCTGGTCAACGCCAGCGCCGGTGACCTCACGGCCATCCTCATCGGGGTCGTCGTGGGCTACATGCTGATCACGCTGCCGTCGGCGCTGGCCGTGCACCGCATCGAACGACGGGTGGCGATCCTCCGATGACGACACCGGTGCTCTTCGACGTCCAGGGGCCCCGCGCCCGCGCCCGCGCCCGGGTCGGCACCGCGATCGGCGCCGTGCTCGTGCTCGCCGTCATCGGCTTCGTGCTGCTGCGGCTGGGCGGGAACGGCCAGCTGGAGCCCGAGCGCTGGGCGATCCTGTTCGACCCCGCCAGCGGGGTCCCGCAGGCACTGGGCCGCGCCCTGCTGCGCACCCTGCAGGTCGCCGTCGTCGCCATGGTGTTCGCGACCCTGCTGGGCCTGCTGCTCGCGGTGGGGCGGCTGTCCGACCACCGCTGGATCCGCGTCCCGGTCTCCACGGTCATCGAGTTCTTCCGGGCGATCCCGCTGCTGGTGGTGATCTTCGCGCTGTACTTCGTCCTCCCGAAGTACGGCGTCCGGCTGAGCACGTTCACCGCGCTGACCGGCGGGCTCGTCCTCTACAACATGGCCGTGCTGGCCGAGATCTTCCGGGCCGGAATCCTGTCCATCGACAAGGGCCAGCGTGAGGCGGGGTTCGGCCTGGGGCTGCGCAAGTCGCAGGTCATGACGCTGATCCTGTTGCCCCAGGCGACCCGGCGGATGCTGCCGGTGCTGGTCGCGCAGCTGGTCGTCCTGCTCAAGGACACGTCGCTGGGCTTCATCATCAGCTACCTGGAACTGCTCCGGCAGGCGCGTGGGCTCGTGGAGTTCTTCAACTTCCAGTTCGGCGACCGGTACAGCTTCCAGCTCTACGCGGCGGCCGGGTTGATCTACATCCTGATCAACGTGGTGCTCTCCATGGTGGCCCGGTACACCGAGCGCCGCACCAACCGCGCCGGCCGCAAGGCGGTGACCGCCGCGCCCGCCGACCAGATGGGTGCCGGAGCCGGCGCCCCCTGAGCGAGGCAGCACGACCCGGACCCGCGTGGTCCGCACCCGGCCCCGGCGTCCGCCCCTGGACGCCGGGGCCCGGTGCATGAGGGCACCTCGTCACAGCCCGCCGCGGGCGCCCGGTCCCGCCCCACGGCGGCTGCACGGTGGGCGGAGGAGGGTGCGGGAGGTGGCCGGCGCCCGTAGGGTCGGGCGGCGGCGCCCGGAGCAGCACCGGCCCTGGTCGTCGCATCGGACGGGTGGACGGCGCGATGCCACGCTCCTCCCGCGGACTCGACGAGGAGTCGCATGGCACAGCGCCCATGGAGCACCGGGCTCCTCGACGTCTGCACCGGTGACCGGACGGCCTCCGACCTGGGCGAGCAGATCGCCTGGTCCGAGGGCATCGAGCTGGAGGTCGCGACGATCGGCGACGACGGCGCCGCGACGGACTCCACCTGCACCGTCGGCCGCCGTGTCGTGGCTCGCGCCTCCCCCGTCATCCCGGTGAACCGCCGCTCCGTCACCGAGTACTGCACCTCCCTGGACGTGGCCGTGGCGTCCCTGAGCCTGGTCGGGCTCGACGAGGAGAGCGAGGCCCTGCTGGGTGCGCCGGCGGAGGTCCCGATCCCGGTGCTCTGACGGTCCACCCTCGCCGATCCCCCACGCGCTGACACCCGCACTGCCACCCAGCCCTGCACCGCAGGGCAACGACCCGCAACGGAGGCACCATGAGCAGGCAGATCACCCTCGAGCAGGCCGACACGATCATCGCCGCGTGCAAGGCCGAGGCGGTGTCCGTCGGGCAGCCGATGAACATCGCCGTGGTCGACGACGGCGGCAACCTGGTGGCCTTCGCGTCCATGGACGGCACCAAGCTCGTCGGGGTCGACATCTCGCAGAAGAAGGCCCTCAGCGCCGTGTACTTCCAGGCCGACACCCGGGACCTCGCCCCGCTGGTGCAGCCCGGGCAGCCGCTCTACGGCATCGAGTCCACCACGGGGGGCCGGCTGGTCGTCTTCGGTGGCGGGGTGCTGCTCACCGGCTCGGACGGCGCAGTCGCCGGCGGGGTCGGGGTCAGTGCCGGGACGGTGGACGAGGACCACCAGGTCGCCGAGGCCGGGCGGCGGGCGTACCAGGGCTGAGCGACCCGTCGGGTGTCCAGGTCGCCCGGCCGCCCTGCCCGGTCGTCCCGCCGCGGGGTGGGCGGTCTACCGGAGCCGGCCGGGTGACTTGGCACTTTCAGCCGGTGCCGCTGCGTGCAGCGGCTGCCGAGATCAGGGGTGTGACCTCCACCGCCGCCGCCACCGCCCCGCGCCACATGAACCGGGACCTCGAGGAGGACGACGACCTGGCCACGACGACCCAGATCTTCGTCAGCAAGCTCCGGGCCAGTGCGGCCGGTTTCGCCGCCGCGGCCGGGGCGCACTCGGCCATCGTCCGGGAGGCCGTCCCGCCGGCCCGGCACCGTCGCTCCCGCTGCCGCGTGGTGCTGCTCTACCCCGACGGCCAGGAGGCCGACGTGACCTTCCTCGGCCCGGTCAGCTCCTCGGCCAGCCCGAAGGAGATCGCCATGTCTCAGTTCGACACCTCCATCCAGCTGTGGCTGGGCGCCGGCCAGGAGCGCAGCCGGCGGTGGCTGGTGCCGGACGAGGAGGCCGAGGGTGGCGTCGCCGTCGACGTGACCGCCTGGCTGGACCGCTGACCGGCCGCGCCGCCCCCTGATCGCCGGACCACCCACCGCCGCCCGGGATGCCGCCTGCGCGCACGACCGTCACCCGGCGCGCGGGACCGTGACCCGGCCGACGGGACCGTGACCCGGCCGACGGGACCGTGACCCGGCCGACGGGACGGTGACCCGGCCGACGAGACCGTGACCCGGCCGACGGGACCGTGACCCGGCCGACGGGACGGTGACCCGGCGGACGGGACCGAGACCCGGTGCGGGGCCGTCACCCGGCGCACGACCGTGGTCGCGCGCTCCCGACCGTGGCGCCCGAACGCAGAACAGCCGATGCAAGGCTCCTCGCATCGGCTGTTCGCATCTCCGGCGCGCGGGCGGATGGCCGACGCGCGGGCGGGTGGACGGCCTCGCCCGGCCCGGCTCCTCAGGGCAGGTCGTCGACCGGCAGGGAGCCCGGGGGTGGCCGCAATCGGCCGATGGGCCGGGCGACCCCCTCCCCCACCTCGCCGCCCGTGTCCGCCGCCTCGTCAGCGGCGGCACGAGCGCGAGCAGCACGGGCCGCCGAGCGCTCGCGAGACCACGGGACCGGTGCGACGAGGTCCGGGTCCGGATCGCCGGACGGCTCGACGAGCCCGGACTGGTCTCCCGACCCGGCAGGCCCTGCGGTCACGTCCCCTGGCGGGCTGTCGGCGAGCTCGTCCGCGTCTCGACCGTCGAGCGCCTCGCGGACCACGTAGCCGGCCAGGCCCCCGCCGTAGCCCTTGCGGGCGAGCATGCCGATCAGACGCCGCTCCGCGGTGACCCGGTCGAGCCGGCGCATCGACGGGAGCTTCCGCTCGACCAGCCGCCGGGCGGAGTCCCACTCGTCCTGCGGGTCGACCTCCGCGACCGCTGCCGCGGCCACCTCACCGTCGACCCCCTTGGCCCGCAGCTCGGCGGTGAGCGCCCGCCGGGCCAGCCCGCGACCGGACTGCCGGGTCGAGACCCAGGCGGCCGCGAAGGCGGCGTCGTCGATGAGCCCGACCTCGGTGAAGCGGTCGAGCACCGCGGCCGCCGCGTCGTCGGGCACGTCCTTCTTGGCCAGCAGGTCGGCCAGCTGCTTGCGGGTCTTGGCCGTGCCGGTCAGCGCCCGCAGACAGATCGCCCGGGCGGCCGCCTCCGGGTCCTCCATCTCGGCCGCGTCGTCGTCGGCCTGGTCCCCGGACGCCGCCGGGTCGGCCGGGCGGCGACTCCACTGGGGCCCCGAGCCGCGACCGGCCCGTTCCCGGCGCCCGCCCGACTCGATCGGAGCGGACGAGTCGGGACTGCGCCGGCCACTGCCGCCGCCGGGGCGACGCCGACCGGACCGGCGACCTCGGTCACCGGCCGGTACGACGTCGTCCTCGGGGCCCTCGCTGCCCGGTCGGTCGTCGAACAGTGCGCCGGACACCGGCGGGATCAGAAGTCGGCCGGTGCAGCCGCCGGGGCCTCGGCGGCGGCGGGGACCCCGATGCCGAGCTTCTCCTTGATCTTGCGCTCGATCTCGTCGGCGAGGTCGGGGTTGTCCCGCAGGAAGTTGCGGGCGTTCTCCTTGCCCTGGCCGAGCTGGTCGCCCTCGTAGGTGTACCAAGCGCCGGACTTGCGGACGAAGCCCTGCTCCACGCCCATGTCGATGAGCCCACCCTCGCGGCTGAAGCCCTGGCCCCAGATGAGGTCGAGCTCGGCCTGCTTGAACGGGGCCGCCACCTTGTTCTTGACGATCTTGACCCGCACCCGGCTGCCGACCGCGTCGGTGCCCTGCTTGAGGGTCTCGATCCGGCGGATGTCGAGCCGCACCGAGGCGTAGAACTTCAGCGCACGACCACCGGTGGTGACCTCCGGCGAGCCGTAGACCACGCCGACCTTCTCGCGCAGCTGGTTGATGAAGATGCAGGTCGTACCGGAGTTGCTGAGCGCACCGGTGATCTTGCGCAGCGCCTGGCTCATCAGCCGGGCCTGCAGACCGACGTGGCTGTCACCCATCTCGCCCTCGATCTCGGCGCGGGGCACCAGCGCCGCCACCGAGTCGACGACGATGAGGTCGAGCGCACCGGAGCGGATCAGCATGTCGGCGATCTCCAGCGCCTGCTCACCGGTGTCGGGCTGGCTGATCAGCAGTGCGTCGGTGTCGACGCCGATCGCCCGGGCGTAGTCGGGGTCGAGCGCGTGCTCGGCGTCGATGAAGGCGACGATGCCGCCGGCCGCCTGGGCGTTGGCCACCGCGTGCAGGGCGACCGTCGTCTTGCCGGAGGCCTCGGGGCCGTACACCTCGACGACGCGGCCGCGGGGCAGACCGCCGACGCCGAGGGCGATGTCGAGGGCGACGGAGCCGGTGGGGATGACCTTCATGGCGATCTCGGGCGAGTCGCCCAGGCGCATGACGGAGCCCTTGCCGAACTGCTTGTCGATCTGGGCGAGGGCCATGTCGAGGGCCTTGTCGCGGTCGAGCGTTGCCATGGTGGCCACCTTCGGATGTCGCTGTAGCGGGTCGTCGCCGACGCTAGGGCGGGGGTCTGACAGTTTCTGCGGAACGGGTGCACCTGTGGACGGACCCCGGACCTGTGGACGCCACGGTAGGCCGAACACGTGTTCGATTCCAGTGACACGCCCGGATCGGCGCGTCCCACCGTCCAGCGCCCTCGGCGCCCACCCGGACAGCGCGGTCAGCGGGGCCGGCGGACCTCGTCGGCGGAGGCCCGGGCCGCCTGCACGGCCGGCATCCGCGCCTCGACGAAGGAGATGAGCCCCAGCAGGTGGGGCACCAGGGCAGCACCGTCCTCGGTCAGCCGGTACTCCACGTGCGGGGGGATCGCCGACCGCACCTCGCGGTGCACCCAGCCGTCCCGCTCCAGGGTCTGCAGGCTCTGCGCCAGCATCCGCTCGCTCACCCCCTCGATCCGGCGACGCAGCTCGCCGAACCGGTGGGGGGACTCGGCCAGGGCCGACAGCGCCAGCAGCGACCACTTGCCGGTCACGTGCTCCAGCGCCTCGCGGGAGGCGCAGGCGCGCCGGAAGACGTCGGCCACCAGCTCCTCGACCGTCTGCTCCCCCGCACCCCCGGCCGCCTCGCTCATGCGGCCAGGGTACCGTCCGACGAGCCAGCACTCACTTTTCGTAAGTGCCCCCCAGCCAGGAAGCACTCGGAGGAGTCCCCTTGATCACCGTCACCGGAGCCAGCGGCCAGCTCGGCCGGCTCGTCGTCACCGGACTGCTCGACGCCGGCGTCCCCGCCGGCGAGGTCGTCGCCGTCGTCCGCACCCCCGAGAAGGCCGCCGACCTCGCCGCCCGCGGGGTGCAGGTCCGCCAGGCGGAGTACGGCGACCCGGCGAGCCTCCAGACCGCCCTGCAGGGCACCGACCGGCTGTTGCTGGTCTCCGGCAGCGAGGTCGGCCAGCGGGTCACCCAGCACGGCAACGTGCTGCGGGCGGCCCGGGCAGCCGGCGTCGAGCTGGTCGTCTACACCAGCGCACCCAAGGCCGACGACACCTCGCTCCCGCTGGCCCCCGAGCACGCCGCCACCGAGCGGCTGATCGCCGAGGTCGGCGTCCCGGCGGTGGTGCTGCGGAACAACTGGTACCTGGAGAACTACGACCAGCAGATCCGCACGGCTGCCGAGACCGGCGAGGTCGCCGGCAGCTCGGGCGCCGGGCGGATCGCGGCGGCGACGCGGGCCGACTTCGCAGCCGGCGCGGTCGCCGTCCTCACCGCCGCGGCGCCCCGGCCGGGCGTCCTCGAGCTGGGTGGGGACCAGGCGTTCACCCTGGCCGACCTCGCCGGCGTCGTCGCCGCGCAGACCGGCCGGGACGTGACCTACCGCGACCTCACCGCCGAGGAGCACGTGCAGTCCCTGCTCGGTCAGGGCCTGCCGCAGGAGACCGCCGAGTTCATCGTCGGCCTCGACCGGTCGATCGCCCAGGGGGCCCTGGACACCGGCAGCACCGCGCTGTCGGAGCTCATCGGCCGTCCGACCACGCCGCTCGCCGAGCACGTCCGCACCGTCCTGGCGGGCTGAGGTCGCGTCCCGCCGAGGGGCTCAGCGGTCCTTCGGCGGGACGTCGTACTCCTTGCAGATCTCCAGCCAGACCGTGCGCACCGGTACGCCCGCCTCGATCGCCTCGGCGGCGGTGCGCCCGCCCAGCGGGCCGAAGACGTGGTCGCTGGCGACGCTCTGCGCACGGATCGCGCCGAACTGGCGCTCCATCCGGGACCAGAACTCCTGCAGCCGCACACCTCGACGGTACCCACCGCGCGCTGACCCGTGCGCCCGGCTCCCTCCGCGCCCTACGCTCGACGCATGGTCCCCAGCACCGGCTCGCCCACCTGGGACCTCGTCCTGCAGATCGCCCTCGTGGGCGCCATGATCACGCTCCTGGTCCTGCTGGCGCGGGATTACCTCAACCGGCGCTGACCTCGGCCGGCGCCGGGCTCAGCCAGCGCTGAGCCGGGCCCGGAGCCACACCACGACCAGCGGGCCGATCAGCGCTGCGGACACCGCCGCCACGAGCCCGAAGCCGCCGAGGGCGAGCAGCGGGCCACCCAGCGCGCCGGCGAGGGCCGCGCCCAGGCCCATGAGCAGGTCGGTCGCGCCCTGCGCCGACGGGCGGACCTCGGCGGACACGGACTCGGTGACCAGGGTCGACCCGGCGACCAGCCCGCAGGACCAGCCCAGCCCGAGCAGGAACAGCCCGACGCCCAGCTGGAGGGCGGCCCCCGGCGGCGCCGTGCCCGCGACGACGGCGGCGAGCAGGAGCAGCACGCCACCCAGCGCGACCGTCGCCGCCCGCCCGGCCCGGTCGGCGAGCCAGCCGACCACCGGGGAGAACAGGTACATGCCGGCCACGTGCACGCTGATGACCAGGCCGATCACCCGCAACGTCGTCCCGTCGGCCGCGGAGTGGCCGGCGCCCATGTGCACCGGGGTCATCACCATCAGCCCGACCATCACCGCGTGCGAGACGACGACGGCGGTCAGTCCCAGCCGTCCGCCGGGGGTGGCCCACACGGCGCGCAGGGCCGCCGCCGAGCCCGATCGCAGTGACGGCGCCCCGGCCGGACGGGTCGCCGCGCTGAACTGCCGGGCGAGCAGCAGCGGGTCGGGGCGGAGCAGCAGGAGCACCCCGAGGACGACGACCGCGAACACCGCGATGGACAGCACGAACGCCCCGCCCAGCCCCGGCAGCCCGAGGGCGCGCCCCAGGTCGTCGGCCGGGCCGGCCAGGTTGGGCCCGAGCACCGAGCCGATCGTGGTCGCCCACACGACCAGGGACAGCGCACGACCGCGATGCTCGGGTGCGGCGAGGTCGGCTGCGGCGTACCGGGCCTGCAGGCCGCTCGTGGTGGCGGCCCCGAACAGGAAGAGGCCGACGAGCAGGAGCAGCAGCGAGGACAGCGCCGCGGCCGCGACGACGACCAGGGCACCGACGACCGCGACCGCGTAGCCGAGGGAGAGGCCGGCGCGCCGGCCGTACCGGTCGCTGACCTGGGCCAGCGGGACGGCGATCAGGGCAGCGCCCAGGACGCTCGCCGTCTGCCCGAGCCCCGCGGCGGCGTCGCTCCCGGCGACGTCCCGGGCGAGCAGCCCCCCGACCGTGATGCCGATCGTCACGCCGAGCCCACCGAGGGCCACGCCCGTGGACAGCACCGCCAGCGTGCGGCGCTGGACGACGGCCTGGTCGGGCAGGGACAGCGCCGGTCGGGTCACCGGGTGAGTGTGCCCGACGGCGCCCGTTCGCAGGGGGTGTCGGACCCGCAGGACGACCGGCTCAGAGGCCCATCGAGCGCCCGACGATCTCCTTCATGATCTCGTTGGTGCCGCCGTAGATCGACTGCACCCGGGCGTCCCGCCAGGCCTTGGAGACCCGGTACTCGCTCATGTAGCCGTAGCCGCCGTGCAGCTGCAGGCACCGGTCGGCGACCTTGTTCTGCAGCTCCGTCGTCCACCACTTGGCCATCGCGGCGTCGGTGGCGGTGAGGTCGCCGCTGTCGAGCTGGCGCACGCACTCGTCGACGAAGGTCCGCGCGATCGTCACCTCCGTCTGCAGCTCGGCGAGGACGAAGCGGGAGTTCTGGAAGGAGCCGATCGGCCGGCCGAACGCCGTCCGGGTGGTCACGTACTCGACGGTCAGCGCGAGCACGGTCTCGGCCGCGGCCACCGCGGAGACCGCGATGTGCAGCCGCTCCTGCGGCAGGTTCTGCATCAGGTGGGCGAAGCCGTGTCCCTCGGTGCCCAGCAGGTTGGCAGCCGGGACGCGGACGTCGTCGAAGAACAGCTCCGCGGTGTCCTGTGCCTTCAACCCGACCTTGTCCAGGTTGCGCCCTCGGGTGAAGCCGGCCATGCCGCGCTCGACGACCAGCAGGCTGAGGCCCCGGGAGCCGGGCGCCTCGGGGTCGGTGCGCGCCACGACGACGACCAGGTCGGCGTTGATGCCGTTGGTGATGAAGGTCTTCGAGCCGTTGAGCACCCAGTGCCCGCCGTCCCGGCGCGCGGTCGTGGCGATGCCCTGCAGATCGCTGCCGGCGCCCGGCTCGGTCATCGCGATGGCGGTGATCAGCTCACCGGTGCAGAAGCCGGGCAGCCAGCGCTCCTGCTGCTCCTCGGTGGCGAGGTCCTGCAGGTAGGGCCCGACGACGTCGTTGTGCAGCCCGAAGCCGACGCCGCTGGCACCGATCCGGACCAGCTCCTCGCTGAGCACGCAGGACCAGCGGAAGTCGCGCACCCCACCGCCGCCGTGGCGCTCGGCCACGCCGATGCCCAGCAGCCCCTGGGCGCCGGCCGCCGTCCACAGCTCCCGCGGCACGATGCCGGCGCGCTCCCAGTCGTCGTGGAAGGGCGCGACCTCCTTCTCCAGCCACGCCCGCACGCTCTGCCGGAAGTCCTCGTGGTCGGCCTCGTACAAGCTGTGACGCATGCCACGCAGTCTGGCTCAACCCCAGCGTCGACCGACAGCCCGGTAGTCGAAGACCGGCTTGATCTCGGCGTTGAAGAAGCGGCCCTTGCTCTCCGCCCGGAGCAGCGACAGCACGCGCTCGGGCGGCACCTCGAGGAAGTGGTAGACGCGGCCGTCGCGGAAGACGAGCTCGAGCAGCTGCTGCTCCTCGTCGTACCCGACGGTCGCGATGTTGGACGACTGCACCGCCGTGCGCTGCATGGCTGCCCCCTGGCCGACCGGATGACACCAGTGTCATTCGCCCCGGTCCCCATGTCGACGAATCCGCTCGTCGACTCGTCGACGGACGGTCACCCTGGTGCGGTGCGCACGTTCGAGGAGCTCGTCGCCGAGGGCGAAGCCGTGCCGACCGAGGGATGGGACTTCTCCTGGTTCAGCGGCCGGGCGACCGAGGAGCGACCGCCCTGGGGCTACGCCGGCCTCCTGGCCGACCGGCTGGGGCACGCCTCGCGGTCGCTGGACCTGCAGACCGGCGGCGGCGAGGTGTACGCCGGGGCGCTGGCCCGGCCCGCACGGCCCCCCGGGCGCGTGGCGGCCACGGAGTCGTGGTCACCGAACCTCGCCCTGGCCCGGCTGCGCCTGGCGGCGTGGGGCGCCGAGGTGGCCGAGGCGGCGGACGACGGCCCGTTCCCCTTCCCCGACGCCGCCTTCGACCTGGTCAGCAGCCGACACCCCACCGTCCAGCGCTGGGACGAGATCACCCGCGTCCTCTCCCCCGGCGGCACCCACCTGTGCCAGGGCATCGGCTCGGGCACCCACCGGGTGCTGGCCGACGCGCTGCTGGGTCCCCGGCCCGGCCCCGACCAGCCCACCGCCGAACTGGCCGCCGCGGCCGCCCGGGCCGCCGGCCTGCAGGTGGTCGACCTCCGGGTCCGGCGGTGCCGGGTGGAGTTCTCCGACGTCGGCGCGGTCGTGCACTTCCTGCGCAAGGTGGTCTGGACGGTGCCGGGCTTCTCGGTCGAGCGGTACCGGCCGCAGCTCGCGGAGGTCCACCGCCGGATCGAGCGGGACGGCGTCTTCGTGTCGTGGTCGCAGCGCTACCTGATCGAGGCCCGCCGTCCGGACTGAACTGCCGGCCCCCGGCGAACTGTCGTACCCGCGTGGACACTGGTCGCGTGTCCGCTCTCGAGCGTTTCTCCGCGCCCACCCAGGCGTGGTTCACCGGTGCGTTCGAGCAGCCGACCGCGGCCCAGGAGGGCGCCTGGACGGCGATCAGCAGCGGCGAGCACGCGCTGGTCGTCGCCCCCACCGGGTCGGGCAAGACCCTGGCGGCCTTCCTGTGGTCGCTGGACCGGCTGGCCGCCACCCCGCCGCCGGAGGACCCTCTCGCCCGCTGCCGGGTGCTCTACGTGTCCCCGCTCAAGGCGCTGGCGGTCGACGTCGAGCGCAACCTCCGTGCGCCGCTGACCGGGATCGGCCAGGCCGCCGCCCGGCTGGGGCAAGCGCGTCCGGAGATCAGCGTCGGCATCCGTTCCGGGGACACCCCGGCCGACGAGCGGCGGCTGTTCGCCAAGCGCCCGCCGGACATCCTGATCACCACCCCCGAGTCGTTGTTCCTCCTGCTCACCAGCCAGGCGCGGGAGTCGCTGCGGGGCGTCGAGACGGTGATCCTCGACGAGGTGCACGCCGTCTGCGGCAGCAAGCGCGGCGCGCACCTGGCGGTCTCCCTCGACCGGCTCGACGAGCTGCTGGAGCGCCCGGCACAGCGGATCGGGTTGTCGGCGACGGTGCGGCCGATCGAGGAGGTCTCGACCTTCCTCGCCGGGGGCCGCCCGGTGCAGGTCGTCGCCCCGCCGTCGACCAAGCAGTGGGACCTGTCGGTCGTCGTCCCGGTCGAGGACATGAGCCAGCTGGGGCAGCCCACCGGCGAGCTGGAGGGGTCCGCCGCCGGCAACCAGCCGCGGACGTCGATCTGGCCGGCGGTCGAGGAGCGGGTGCTCGACCTGATCGAGGGCCACCGCAGCACCATCGTGTTCGCCAACTCCCGCCGGCTGGCCGAGCGGCTGACCAGCCGGCTGAACGAGCTCGCCTACGAGCGCGCCACCGGCGAGCCGATGCCGCACGGCGCGAACCCGGCCGAGCTGATGGCGCAGGCCGGCTCCGGCGGTGGGCTGCCGGCGGACGTCAAGCCGGTCGCCTCCGCGCACCACGGCTCGGTCTCCCGGGAGCAGCGTGCGGTGGTCGAGGAGGCGCTCAAGTCCGGGCAGCTGCCGGCGGTGGTCGCCACCTCGTCGCTGGAGCTGGGCATCGACATGGGCGCCGTCGACCTGGTCGTCCAGGTCGAGTCGCCGCCGAACGTCGCCGCCGGGCTGCAGCGGGTGGGCCGCGCCGGCCACCAGGTGGGTGCGGTCAGCGAGGGCGTCATCTTCCCGAAGTTCCGGGGTGACCTGGTGCAGAGCGCCGTCGTCGCCGAGCGGATGCGGGCCGGGGCCATCGAGTCGACCCGGTACCTGCGCAACCCGCTCGACGTGCTGGCCCAGCAGATCGTGGCCATGGTCTCCGAGCGGCCGCGCACCGTCGACGAGGTCGCCGCCGTGCTGCGCCGCTCGGCCGCCTTCGCCTCGCTGCCGGACGCCGCGCTGCACGCGGTGCTGGACATGCTGGCCGGCCGCTACCCCTCCGACGCCTTCGCCGAGCTGCGGCCCCGGCTGACCTGGGACCGGGTCACCGACACCCTCACCGCCCGCGCCGGCGCCCAGCGGCTGGCGGTCACCAGCGGCGGCACGATCCCCGACCGCGGGCTGTTCGGCGTCTTCCTCGTCTCCGGTGCCGGTGCCAACGGTGGTCGCCGGGTCGGTGAGCTGGACGAGGAGATGGTCTACGAGTCCCGCGTGGGCGACGTCTTCCTGCTCGGGTCCTCCTCGTGGCGGATCGAGGAGATCACCCACGACCGGGTCCTGGTGAGCCCGGCGCCCGGCCAGCCCGGCAAGATGCCGTTCTGGCACGGCGACACCCTGGGCCGCCCCCTGGAGCTGGGCCGGGCGCTCGGCGCCTTCCTGCGCGAGGTCGGCTCGGCCACGCCGGAGGCCGGCACCGAACGGGCCCGCGCCGCCGGGCTGGACGCCTGGGGCGCGAGCAACCTGTTCGCCTACCTGGCCGAGCAGAAGGCAGCCACCGGCCACCTGCCCGACGACCGCACGCTGCTGGTCGAGCGGTTCCGCGACGAGCTCGGCGACTGGCGGCTGGTCGTGCACTCCCCCTTCGGCGCCCAGGTCAACGCGCCCTGGGCGCTGGTGCTGGCCGCCCGGCTGCGCGAGCGGTACGGCGTCGACGTCGCCTCGATGCACTCCGACGACGGCATCGTGCTGCGGCTGCCCGACACCACCGGCGAGGCGCCCGAGGCCGACCTCGCGCTGCTCGACCCGGACGACGTCGAGCGCGAGGTCACCGCCGAGGTCGGCAACTCCGCGCTGTTCGCCAGCCGGTTCCGGGAGTGCGCCGCCCGCGCCCTGCTGCTCCCGCGCCGCGACCCCCGCCGGCGCACCCCGCTCTGGCAGCAGCGGCAGCGCGCGGCCCAGCTCCTCTCGGTGGCCAGCGAGTTCTCCTCGTTCCCGATCACCCTGGAGGCGGTCCGGGAGGTGCTGCAGGACGTCTACGACGTTCCCGGGCTGGTCGAGCTGATGAGCGACGTCCGGGCGCGCCGGGTCCGGCTCGTCGACGTGCAGACGCAGACGGCCTCGCCGTTCGCCCAGTCCCTGCTGTTCGGCTACGTCGGCCAGTTCATCTACGAAGGTGACGCCCCGCTGGCCGAGCGCCGCGCCCAGGCACTCGCCCTGGACACCGGGCTGCTGGCCGAGCTGCTGGGCCGCTCCGAGCTGCGTGAGCTGCTCGACGCCGACGCGATGGCCGAGGTCGAGGCGGAGCTGCAGCGACTGCCCGAGCAGCGGCACCCGCGCGACGCCGACGGCGCGAGCGACCTGCTCCGCGGGATCGGCGACCTGACCGTGGCCGAGGCCGCGGCCCGCGGCGTGCCGGCCGACTGGCTGTCCGAGCTCGTCGCCGCCCGGCGGGCCCTGGTCGTCCGGATCGCCGGGGAGGAGCGGTACGTCGCCATCGAGGACGCCGGCCGGCTCCGCGACGCCCTGGGCACCGCACTGCCGGTCGGGGTGCCCGAGGTGTTCACCGAGCCGGTGGCCGACCCGCTCGGTGACCTGATCGGTCGCTACGCCCGCACCCACGGCCCCTTCGCCCCACCGGAGGTCGCCGCCCGGCTCGGTCTGGGCGTCGCCGTCGTCACCGCCACGGTGCAGCGGCTGGTCGGCACCGGCCGCCTGGTCACCGGTGAGTTCCGGCCGGGCGGCATCGGCCAGGAGTGGTGCGACGCCGAGGTGCTGCGCTCCATCCGGCGGCGTTCGCTGGCCAAGCTGCGGCAGGAGGTCGAGCCGGTCCCGGTCGACACGCTGGCCCGGTTCACGCCCTCCTGGCAGTCGGTGGGCGGTCGGATGCGCGGGGTCGACGGCGTCCTGGCGGTGGTCGAGCAGCTGGCGGGTGCGCTGGTGCCGGCCTCGGCGCTGGAGTCGCTGGTGCTGCCGTCCCGGGTGCAGGGCTACTCCCCGGCGATGCTCGACGAGCTGACCAGTGCCGGCGAGGTGCTGTGGGCGGGGGCGGGCGGGCTCTCCGGCGGCGACGGCTGGGTGACGCTGGTGCCGGCCGACCTCGCTCCCCTGCTGCTGCCCGAACCGCCCGGGGGCGCGGCGACCGAGGGCGGCGTCGGGCAGCTCCTGCTCGACGAGCTCGCCGGCGGGCAGGCGCTGTTCTTCCGGGCGCTGTCCGACCGGGTGGGCGCCACCGACGACACCGCGCTGGCCGAGGAGGTCTGGGACCTGGTCTGGGCCGGCGCGCTGACCAACGACACCCTCGCCCCGCTGCGCGTCCGGCTGTCCGGTGGGGGCACGCACAAGCGGCAGCCCGCCGCGCCCCGCGCCCGGCTGGACCGCAGCCGGTACGGCCGCACCCGGCTGGGTCGGCCGGCGATGCCCAGCCGCACCGGTCCCCCGACGATGGCCGGGCGCTGGTCCCGGCTGCCCGACCTGGAGGCCAACGCCACCAAGCGCACCACCGCGCGGGCCGAGGCGCTGCTGGAACGGCACGGCGTGCTCACCCGCGGGGCGGTGCAGGCCGAGCAGGTGACCGGTGGGTTCTCCGCGGTCTACCCGGTGCTGCGGGCGTTCGAGGAGAACGGCCGGGCCCGCCGGGGCTACTTCGTCGAGACCCTCGGCGCCGCCCAGTTCGGCACCCCGGGCTCGGTCGACCGGCTGCGCAGCTTCGCCAGCCCGGACCGCGTACCGGCCGGGCCCGTCGTGCTCGCCGCCACCGACCCGGCGAACGTCTACGGCGCCGCCCTCCCCTGGCCGGAGCGGCCGGTGAGCTCCGCCGACAGCGCTGCCGACGGCCCCGCCGTCGACCTGGGCGAGGGCACCGGCAGCCGCAAGACCGGGCACCGGGCCGGGCGCAAGGCCGGCGCGCTGGTCGTGCTGGTCGACGGCGAGCTGGTGCTCTACGTCGAACGCGGCGGGAAGACGCTGCTGTCCTGGACCGAGGAGGAGACCGTGCTCAAGGAGGCGGCCACCGCGCTGTCCGGCGCGGTCGCCTCGGGGGCGCTGGGCCGGATGATCGTGCAGAAGGCGGACGGAGCGTCGGTGCACGAGTCCGGCCCGCTCACCGCGGCGCTGCAGGCAGCCGGCTTCGCCGCCACCCCGCGCGGCTTGCGCCTGCGCAGTTAGCCGGCTCCCCGTCAGGCTGCTCGGCGCAGGCGGCCGCCCGGTGCCGAGCGCGCCTCATGCGGTCAGCCGCATCGCGCACATGCCCGCACGGCGCGGGTGGCCGCACCGGCGCGGGTGGGCGTACTACCGGCGCCGGCGACCGGACGGCCGGTGGGGCCGCTGCGAGTCAGCGGCGGCGGCGGGAGCCCTGCAGCCAGGGGCCGAGCCAGCGGCTGACCCGTGGCATGGCCAGCCGCAACGCCGTCACCACGTAGGCCGCCGAGAGCAGCAGCCGCGCCGGCCAGGGCCAGTCGCCGACGAAGGGCACGACGAGGAGCTGGAACGTCGAGGTGAAGAGCAGGACCACGGCGACGGTGAGCAGCCAGCTGCGCCACGCCGGCCCCGGCTGCGGAGGCACCGCGAAGAATGTCTGCAGGCCCACGGCCCGGGCCACCCGCTCGTCCTCCACCAGCTGGTGCACCCGGTCCAGCGCTTCGCGCCGCTCCGGCGAGCGCTCCCAGACGGCGAGGGACTCGTCGTCCCGGAAGCGGTAGACCAGGTGGTACTCGTCGCTGCCCGGGCCGGGGCGCAGCAGGGAGGAACCGAGGTGACCGGGGAAGGTCGCCACCAGCTCCTGCACGTCGGCGGCCCAGCGCGCGAACGCGTCCTGCTGCTCGGGACGCACCACCCGGGCCACGGTGACGGTGACCGGTTCCTGCGCCGGGGCGGGCTGCCGGGTCATGAGGGTGCCGGTCAGGCGTTCCGGCAGGCTGCGCAGGCGGGTCGACACGGTCACAGGTCCCTCAGCGCTGAAGGAACCCAGGCTGTTCCCGCCTGCCGCTCCCCTCACACGAGGCCACTCGGACGAGCGAGCACCGGACCGTAGGCCATCGGCGCGGGACGCCGGCAGATCCGGCAGCGGCACCTGGAGCCGGAGGCCCCCGCGCCGGGGATCATGGGCACGTGCCCGAGGGAGACACCGTCTGGCTGGCCGCCCAGCGGATGAACACCGCGCTCGCCGGCGCCACGCTCCGCCGCGGCGAGCTCCGGGTGCCGCAACTGGCCACCCTCGACCTCGCCGGCGCGACCGTCACCGAGGTCGTCCCCCGGGGGAAGCACATGCTCATCCGGCTGGCCGACGACCGCACGCTGCGCACGCACTACCGGATGGACGGCAGCTGGCACATCTACCGCACCGGGTCACCCTGGCGGGGCGGTCCCGGGCACAGCATCCGGGCGGTCCTGGCCACCGACGAGTGGGACTGCGTCGGCTACCGGCTGCACGACATGCGCGTCGTCCCCACCAGCCAGGAGTCCGAGCTCGTCGGGCACCTCGGCCCCGACGTGCTCGGCCCGGACTGGGACCTGGAGGAGGCCCTGCGCCGGCTCCGCTCGCACCCCGACGAACAGATCGGCGTCGCGATCCTGGACCAGCGGAACCTGGCCGGCCCCGGGAACCTGTACAAGGTCGAGTCGCTCTTCCTGACCGGGGTCAACCCCTGGGCGCGAGTCGCCGACGTCCCCGACCTGCGCGCGCTCGTCGAGCGGGCTCGCACGCTGATGCTGGCCAACCGCGACCGCCCCGAGCAGAGCACCACCGGCGAGACCCGCCGAGGCCAGGACCACTGGGTCGCCGGCCGCACGGGCCGGCCGTGCCGCCGCTGCCGGACGCCGATCCTGCTCGGCGACCAGGGCCCCGACCTGCAGGAGCGGATCACCTGGTGGTGCCCGCGCTGCCAGGCCACGCCGGCACCGGTCGACCCACGCGCGCGGACCGGGGAGCCCGGGACCGAGGCGCGCCGGGCCCGCCGGTAGCCGGCCCGCCCGCACCGGGCGGGATGGCGGCTGGCCCACGAGGGCGCCACCACGCCCGGCGCAGGACGGGCCGGCCGCCGGCGTGGGGCGGGCGCCGGCGACGGACCTACCCAGGAGACGGCCGCCACGCCCGGCGCCGGCCTGCGCGGGCGGGGATCATGGCGGGATGCCCGAGGGAGACACAGTCTGGCTGGCCGCCCAGCGGATGAACACCGCGCTGGCCGGCGCCACGCTCACCAAGGGCGAGCTGCGCGTCCCCCAGCTGGCCACCGTCGACCTCGCTGGCGCCACCGTCACCGAGGTCGTCCCCCGCGGCAAGCACATGCTCACCCGCTTCGCCGACGGCCGCACGCTGCGCAGCCACTACCGGATGGACGGCAGCTGGCACATCTACCGGAAGGGCACCCCGTGGAAGGGCGGCCCCGCGCACAGCATCCGGGCGGTCCTGGCCACCGACGAGTGGGACTGCGTCGGCTACCGGCTGCACGACCTGCGGATCGTGCCGACCAGCGACGAGGACGAGCTGGTGGGCCACCTGGGGCCCGACGTTCTGGGCCCGGACTGGGACCTGGAGGAGGCCCTGCGCCGGCTCCGCTCGCACCCCGACGAACAGATCGGCGTCGCCATCCTGGACCAGCGGAACCTGGCCGGCATCGGCAACCTCTACAAGGTCGAGACGCTGTTCATGACCCGCACCCACCCGTGGACCCGCGTCGCCGACGTCCCCGACCTGCCCGGGCTGGTCGAGCGGGCCCGCACGTTGATGCTGGCCAACCGGGACCGCCCCGAGCAGAGCACCACCGGCTCGACCCGGCGCGGTGAGGACCACTGGGTGTTCGGCCGCCGAGGTCGGCCCTGCCGCCGCTGCCGGACCGCGGTGCTGCTGGGCGACCAGGGTCCGGACACCCAGGAGCGGGTGACCTACTGGTGCCCCGCGTGCCAGGCCGCGCGCAGTCCGATCGACCCGCTGGCCCGCACCGGCGAGCCCGGCCACCCGGCGTCCATCGCCGCCACCTGACCCCGACCACCTGACCACCCGCACCCGGGGACGCCGGAGCCCCGTCGTCCAGCGGGACGACGGGGCTCCAGGACTCGTCTCCGGGGGCAGGAGGACGCGGGCGTCCTACTGCTCGGGCCGCTCCGCCGGCTGGGCAGCCGGGGTCTCGGCGCCGAGCCCGGTCACCGGCGGGGTGCCCTGCTCGATGGCACCGGCGGCCTGGGTGCCGCTGATGGCCTGGGTCCCGCCGCCCATGGACGCGCGGATCTCGGCCAGCCGGGAGGCACCGGCGACGTCGATGGTCGCCTTCTCGACCTCGAGCATCCGGCCCTCGACCGAGTTCTGCGCGAGTTCCGCCTGCCCCAGGGCGGTGGCGTAGCGGGCTTCGATCTTGTCCCGCACCTCACCGAGGTTGGGGGTGTTGCCGGGTGCGGACAGCTCGTTGACCGACCGCAGTGAGGCGGACACCTGCTCCTGCATCTTGGCCTGCTCGAGCTGCGACATCAGCTTGGTGCGCTCGGCCAGCGTCGACTGCAGCCGCATCCGGCTCTGCTCCACCGCGCCCTTGGCCTGCTCGGCCGCCTGCAGCGCCTCGTCGTGGCTGCGCTTGAGGTCCTCCACCGCCTGCTCGCCACTGACCAGCTGGGTGGCGAAGGCCTGGGCGGCCTGCTCGTACTCGGCGGCCTTGGCGGCGTCCCCGGCGGCGCGGGTCTGGTCGGCGAGGGTGAGCGCCTGCCGGGCGGAAGCCTGCAGCTTCTCGATCTCCCCGAGCTGCCGGCTCAACCGCATCTCCAGCTGGCGCTGGTTGCCCAGCACCGCGGCGGCCTGGTTGGCCAGGGCCTGGTGCCGCTGCTGCTCCGCCTCGATCGCCTGCTGGATCTGGATCTTGGGGTCGGCGCGCTGGTCGATCTGGTCGTTGGCCGAGGCCGTCAGGTACTTCCACAGCTTCACGAACGGGTTCGGCATGGTTCCTCCTGGTCCGGTGCTCCGGCCCCGCCGGGCGGCAGGTGGTGCGACACGGATGACGCTGTCCCGATCATCGTCCCAGGCGTCGCCCCCGGCCAGCCACCGCACACCCTCCGGCACACCGCGGGCACGTCCGCCCGCACCAGCGACTGTCCCCCCGCACCAACGCTGGTGCGGGGGGACAGTGGGTGATCAGGTCACCTGATCACCGCTGAGGACGCGGGGCGGGTTCAGACCGGGCGGCCTCGCAGCCGGCGGTAGTGCGCGACGAGGGCGGCGGTGGAGGCGTCCGCGTCGATCTCCGGGCTCTCCATGTCCGGCGCGGCCTCACTGGTCAGCGCCGGGGCCAGCTGGCGGGCCATCACCTTGCCCAGCTCGACCCCCCACTGGTCGAAGGAGTCGATCTGCCAGATCGCGCCCTGGGTGAAGACGGTGTGCTCGTAGAAGGCGATCAGCTGCCCGAGCGTGGCTGGGGTCAGCTTCGGCGCCAGGATCGTGGTCGAGGGGCGGTTGCCCGGCATCACCTTGTGCGGGACGACGTCGGCCGGCGTGCCGTCGGCGGCGACCTCCTCCGCGGTCTTGCCGAACGCGAGCGCGGCGCTCTGCGCGAACATGTTGGCCATCAGCAGGTCGTGCATCTCGCCGATGTCGTGGTTCGGCTCCCCGAACCCGATGAAGTCGGCCGGGATCAGCGAGGTGCCCTGGTGCAGCAGCTGGTGGAAGGCGTGCTGGCCGTTGGTGCCCGGCTCACCCCAGTAGACCTCGCCGGTCGCCGTCGTCACCGGCTGCCCGTCGGCCTGCACGGACTTGCCGTTGCTCTCCATCGTGAGCTGCTGCAGGTAGGCCGGCAGCCGGGACAGGTACTGGCTGTAGGGCAGGACGGCGTGGCTCTGGGCGCCGAAGAAGTCGGTGTACCAGACGTTCAGCAGCCCCTGGACCAACGGCATGTTCTCCGCGAGCGGCGCGGTCCGGAAGTGCTCGTCGACGGCGTGGAAGCCGGCGAGCATCTCGGCATAGGCGTCCGGGCCGATCGCGACCATCAGCGAGAGCCCGATCGCCGAGGTGAACGAGTAGCGGCCGCCCACCCAGTCCCAGAACTCGAACATGTTGGCGGTGTCGATGCCGAACTCGGCCACGGCCTCGGTGTTGGTGGAGACCGCCACGAAGTGCTTGGCCACGGCCGACTCGTCGGCACCCGAGGCCAGCAGCCAGTCCCGGGCGACGGTCGCGTTGGTCAGCGTCTCCAGCGTGGTGAAGGTCTTGGAGCAGACGACGAAGAGGGTGGTCGCCGGGTCGAGGTCACGGGTCTTCTCGGCGAAGTCGGTCGGGTCGATGTTGGACACGAAGCGGGCGGTGATCCCGCGGTCGCTGGAGTCCTGCAGGGCGGTGTAGGCCATCGCCGGGCCGAGGTCGGAGCCACCGATGCCGATGTTCACGACGGCCCGGATCCGCTCGCCGGTGTGCCCCGTCCACTCCCCCGATCGCACCCGGTCGGCGAAGGTGCGCATCTTGCCCAGCACGGCGTGCACGTCGGCGGTGACGTCCTGGCCGTCGACGGTGAGCGGCACCGACTCCGGGGCGCGCAGCGCGACGTGCAGGACGGCGCGGTCCTCGGTGGTGTTGATGTGCTCGCCGCGGAACATCGCCGCGATCCGCTCCGGCACGCCGGCCCGCTCGGCCAGCGCCACCAGCAGCTGCAGCGTCTCGTCGGTGACCCGGTGCTTGGCGAGGTCGACGTGCAGGTCGCCGGCGGTGCCGGTCAGCCGGGTCCCGCGTCCGGGGTCCTCGGCGAACAGCTCGCGCAGCGTCCGGTCGCCGACCGCGCGGTGGTGCTCGGCAAGGGCTGCCCACTCGTCGGTCGCGGTGATGTCCATGCTGCTGCCTCCAGTGTCCGGCCAGGGTCTCCCGGGACAGGTGCGCAGCGACGCCGCAGCACAAACCCCGGGCATGATCATGCCTGCGCCGGGCAGCTGCCCGGCGCAGGCCCTCCTGCACCGGGCAGCGCGGGTGGCAGCCCACCCGCAGTCGCCGTCAGGCGGCGCTGATCCCCTGTCCCTCCGCCGACTGGACCTGCTCGACCCGGTCCTCGGCGGCCAGCCGGGTCAGCTCGGCACCGGCCTCGGCGTCCCGGGTCAGGTTCTCCCCCGTCGTCGGGTCGAACACGTGCACCTTGCGGCTGTCCAGCCAGAACTCCGCGTCCCGGCCTTCCCGGATCCGGCTGGTCGCGTCGATCGACACGATGGCCTGGGTGCGCAGCTCCTCGGCGTCCAGTTCCTTGGACAGCTCGCGGAGCTGGGAGCGGATCTCGTCGGGGGCCTCGTAGGGGATGTAGGCGAACTGCGAGTCACCGAGCCACTCGGTCACGTCCACCCGGGCGGTGAAGACCGACCCGAGCGGCCGCTTCGCCTCGTCGACCAGGGAGGCGTCCTCGAAGTACTCCGGCCGGATGCCGACCAGGAGCAGGTCGCGGCCGGCGACCGCGGATGCCCGCCGCTCGTCGAGCTCGATGTCACCGAACGGCGTGGTCAGCCGGGAGCCCTCGAGCGTGGCCGGCAGGAAGTTCATCGGCGGGGAGCCGATGAAGCCGGCGACGAAGAGGTTGACCGGCTGCTCGTACAGCTCGCGCGGGGACGCGACCTGCTGGATCTTGCCCTTGCGCAGCACGCAGACCCGGTCGCCGAGGGTCATCGCCTCCGTCTGGTCGTGGGTGACGTAGACGGTGGTGATCCCCAGCCGGCGCTGCAGCCGGGAGATCTCGGTGCGCATCTGGCCGCGGAGCTTGGCGTCCAGGTTCGACAGCGGCTCGTCGAAGAGGAACGCCTCGGCCTGGCGGACGATCGCCCGGCCCATCGCCACCCGCTGCCGCTGACCACCGGAGAGGTTGGCCGGCTTGCGCTCCAGGTGCTCGTGCAGCTCCAGGACGTCGGCGGCCTCGTTCACCCGCCGCTGCACCTCCGCGTCGTCGACCTTGGCCAGCCGCAGCGGGAAGGCGATGTTCTCGAACACGGTCAGGTGCGGGTACAGCGCGTAGTTCTGGAAGACCATCGACAGGTTGCGCTCCCGCGGCGCCTTGTCGTTGACCCGCTTGCCGCCGATGACCATGTCGCCGCTGGTGATGTCCTCCAGCCCGACGATCATCCGCAGCAGCGTGGACTTCCCGCAGCCGGACGGGCCGACGAGGATCATGAACTCCCCCTCGTCGATGTCCAGGCTGACGTCGTTCACCGCCGGGAATCCGTCGCCGTACTTCTTGACGATGTTCTTCATCTCGATCGAGGCCATCAGTTCGTCCCTCTCGTGATCAGCGTGGGTCGGCGGCCGGGCGTCAGCCCTTGACGGCGCCGTTGGTGAGGCCGGCGACGATGCGCCGCTGGAAGAGCAGGACCAGGACGACGACCGGGATGGTGACGATCACCGCGGCAGCCGCGATCGCACCGGTCGGGTCCTCGAACTGCGAGGCGCCGGAGAACAGGCCCAGCGCCGCGGGCACCGGCCGCGCCGCCTCGGTGGAGGTGAGCGAGATGCCGTAGACGAAGTCGTTCCAGGCGATGAAGAAGGCGATGATCGCCGTGGTGAACACGCCCGGGGCGGCCAGCGGGACGATCACCTTGCGGAACGCCTGCCAGGTGGTGGCGCCGTCGACCTGCGCGGCCTGCTCCATCTCCCAGGGGATCTCCCGGAAGAACGCCGACATCGTCCAGATGGAGATCGGCAGCGTGAGGGACAGGTACGGGATGATCAGCCCGGGCCAGGTGTCGTAGAGCCCGATGTTGCGCCACAGGTTGAACAGCGGCGTGACGATCGAGATGACCGGGAAGATCGCCACCGCCAGCGCCGTCCCGAGGATGAACTTCTTCCCCGGGAAGTCCAGCCGGGCGATCGCGTAGGCCGCGAACATGGCCAGCAGGCAGGAGATCGCGGTGGCGATCAGGCAGATGCCGAACGAGTTGCGCAGCGCCGGCAGGAAGAGGTCGCTGGCCCCGCCGGTGAGGATGAGGGAGTAATTCTCCGTCGTCGGGGAGCCGGGGAGGAAGTTGCCGTTGTTGAGGGCGCTGGGCGCCTTGAACGACAGCGACACGATCCAGGCGATCGGGAACAGCGCGTAGAGGACGATCGCCACCCCGGCGACGCCCCACCAGGCCTTCTCCTTGCCCGACATCAGGCATCTCCCCTCGTCTGGGACAGGTCGACCTTGAAGCCCTTGATGAAGCTCATCGCGATGAACACGACGGCCAGGAAGAGCAGCACCGAGACCGCCGACCCCAGCCCGATCTCCAGCCGGGAGATGGTCTGCCGGTAGGCCAGGAAGGAGACCGACTCGGTCGCGTTCGCCCCGCCGGTCATGATGAAGATGCTGTCGAAGACCCGGAACGCGTCCAGGGTGCGGAACAGCAGGGCCACCATGATCGCGGCCTTCATGTTCGGCAGGGTGACCTTGCGCATCCGCTGCCACCAGCTCGCACCGTCGACCTTGGCCGCCTCCTGCAGCACCTCCGGCACCTGGGCGAGCCCGGCCAGCAGGAGCAGCGAGATGAACGGCGTGGTCTTCCAGATCTCGGCCAGGCAGATGACCAGCAGGGACGTCCAGGTGTCACCGAACCAGTCGGTCTCCGCGCTGATCCCCGGGACCCAGCCGAACCAGCTGTTGACGAAGCCGGTCTGGATGTCGAAGGCGAACTGCCAGGCGAAGGCCGACACCACGGTGATGACCGCGTACGGGATGAGGATCGCGGCCCGCAGCACCGGCCGGATCGTGCTCAGCGCCTTGGCCATCACCATGGCGAGGGCGAAGCCCAGGACCAGCTCGACGGCCACGGTGACCAGGGTGATGAAGCCGGTGACCAGCAACGACCGCCACCACAGCCAGTCGGAGAGGATCACCCCGTAGTTCGACAGCCCGGTGAACGACCGGTTGTCCGGGTCGGTCAGCCGGAAGTCGAAGAGCGAGTCGTAGACCGCCTGGGCGATCGGGTAGGCGGTCACCATCAGCATGACCACCAGGGCGGGGCCGGCCAGCAGCCAGCCCAGCTTCCGCTCGCTCTTGGCCCGGTCGCTGGTCTTCGCGTCCGGGGCCGAGACCGGCTGGGTCTTCTCCGACGGGGGCAGTGTCGTGGTGCTCACCAGGTCCCCCCTCCACAGCTCGGGGAGGACGCGGGCACCCGCGTCGCGCGCTCGGTCACAGCAACTGCTCCTTCCGCAGCACGGCGTTGATCAGCTCGGTGGCCGCCTCGGGCGTCGTCTCCGGCTCGACCGACGACGGCGGGTGGTAGACCCGCTGGATCCCGCCCGAGACCTCGCTGTAGTACGGCGTCTGCGGCCGGGGCGCCGCCAGCTCCAGGGAGTCCCGGATGGTGGGCGCCATCGGGAACTGCTCCAGCACCTCCGGGTCGTCGTAGACCGTGGTGTCGGAGGCCGGGTTGCCGTTGGTGACGAAGTAGTAGGCCTGGTTCTCCGTCGAGGTGATGCACTCGGTCGCCGCGTAGGCCAGGTCGGGGTGCTGGCTGAAGGCGCCGACGCCCAGGTTGATCCCGCCGTAGGGCGGCGCGGCCGGGGTGTCCTCGTCCACCCGCGGGTAGATCGCCCAGCCGTAGTCCTCGGGCACCGAGGCGTCCATCGTCCCGGCCTCGACCGCGGCCAGGGCGCGGGGGTAGATGAACGGGTAGTTGACGTTGAACCCACCGTTGGGACCCTCGAAGGCCGTGGCGGTGGAGTCCTCGTTCGCGGTCGACAGCGCCGGCCCGGCCGTCCCGCTGGTGGCGATCATGTTCATCACCTCGGCGGCGCGGATCCCGGCCTCCGACGTCAGCCCCAGCTCGATCGCCGAGGGGTCGGTCGAGTTCTCCTCGATGATCGACCCGCCGGCCGACTCGATGAGGGCGTTGAACCAGACGGTGAGCGCCTCCGCGCGGATGCCCTGGACGCCGACCTGCACGTCCTGCTCCTGGGCGGCCTGCACGATCTCGTCCCAGGTGACCGGCTGGCTCATGTCCAGCCCGGCCGCCTCCGCCACCGACTCGCGGTACCAGAGCAGCTGCGTGTTGGCCCAGAACGGGACGGCGACCAGTTCGTCGTCCCAGGTCGAGCCCTCGATCGCGCTCTCCACCACGTCCTCGGTGACCCGGCCGGCGACGTCCTCGGGCACCGGCGCGAGGAAGCCCGCCTCGGCGAACTCCGGGATGAACGGCGGGTCCAGGCTCATGATGTCGATCGAGGAGTCGTTGGCCGCCAGCCGCCGGATCAGCTGCTCCCGCTGCTGGGACGCCTCGCGCGGCAGCACCGCCGTCTCGATCACGTACTCGCCGTCGGCGTCCTCGGTGCACCGGGCGGCGATCTCGGCCTGCCCGCCGGAGTCGGGGTTGGTGTACCAGGTCAGCGTCGGCACACCCCCGCCGTCACTGCCGCAGGCCGCGAGCACCGAGCTCAGCAGCCCCGCCGCCGCCGCACCGGCCACCGCCCGGCGTCGCCGGTAGGAGGGGGGTGGACCGGCCCGACCGGCCTCCAGGTTGTCGTCTCCGACCCTGCTCACGTCCGGCACCGAGCCACCGCCTCTGCTGGCGACGGGCCACCTCGTCGTGGCCCCGGACTCGGAGCGTGGCCCGGCTCACAACCGGTGTCAAACGGAGCGAGATCTTGTCGTGTCCGACCGGCGGACGGCCCAGGGCGAGGCGTCCCCCGGGGCGCTCAGCCGGGCTCGGACCGGTGCGCCCGCACCGACGGCGTGGTGAGCTGCACGGGCGTGCGCGGCAGCACGTGCTGCACGTAGGAGCGCACCGCAGCCCAGGTGCCGACGTCGAAGCCGGCCTGCTCGGACAGGAACCAGCGGTGCTCCAGCACCTCGTGGAACACCTCCGCGGGCTCCAGCCGGCCGGCCAGCTCGTCGGGGACCGCGCCCACCACCGGCTGGTACACCTCGGTCAGCCAGCGGTGGCCGGCGACGGTCTCCGGCACCGGGCGGCCGCCGCGCTGCTCCAGGTAGGCGCGGTAGGACCACAGGTCGTTGAGCAGCCGCTGCGCCTGGTTCTCCTGCACCTCCAGGCCGGTCAGCCGGACCAGCTCACGACGGTGCTGCCCGGGCTCGGCGACCCGGGTCTCCACCCGCAGCCGCGCGCCGTCCCCGGAGGTCACCAGCTCGATCTCGCCGACGTCGAAGCCCAGGTCGTTGATCCGCTGGAGTCGCTCGGCGACCCGGATCGCCTGCTCGTCGGCGCGGAAGACCTCCTCCCGGGTCACCTCCTCCCACAGCGCCTGGTACCGGACCGGCAGGCTGTCGGCGATCTCGATCGGGTCGATCTCCGGGGAGAGCAGCTCACCGGACTGCAGGTCCATCAGCTCGGCCCCGACCCGCTCGCGGGCCAGGTCGACGTCGTAGGCGCGCTTGCGGGCCGACAGCGTCGGGTGCCGCTCGGCGGTCTCCGCGTCGACCAGGTAGGCGGTGAAGGTGCCGGCGTCCAGCCGGAAGAGCGTGTTCGACAGCGAGCAGTCGCCCCAGTAGACGCCGGCCAGGTGCAGCCGGACGAGCAGCTCGACCAGGGTGTCCAGCAGCTTCATCGGGTCGTCCGCGGCGCGCGGGCCGGAGAAGAGGTACCGGTAGGACATCGAGTACTCGAGGTACCGGGTGACCAGGATCGCCTGCTGGTCGTCGGGCCGGTCGACGCAGATGCCCAGCACCGAGACCGAGGGCAGCCCCTCACCCTCGAACTCGGCCAGCAGTGCGTACTCGTGCCGGGCCAGGGGCTCGGCGATCTCCTTGAGCGCGTACACACGGCCCTCCGACGCGGCGAACCGGACGACGTGCCGCGAGATGCCCCGCTGGGGCACCTCGATCAGCAGGTCCTCGTCCCACTCCTCCAGCGGCTGGTGCCACGGCAGGGACAGCAGGCCGGCCGCCTCGGTGCCCGGGGGCCGGAACAGGTACCGCATCACGCACTCCGCTGGTGGTCTGGCACGAGGTCCGGCGCTGGTCGCCGCCCGTCACGATGTCACGTCACCGGGCCGGCGTCCCGCTCTGCCGGCTGGACGGCACTCGGCCGTCCCGATCCGCGTGGACCGGGACGGCCGAGGGTGCGGCGCGGGCGGGTCAGCCGACGACCTGCCCGGTGACCACGGCGGCCTGCGCGGCCCGCTCCTGCACCGTGCCCGGCTGCAGCACCAGGCCCAGCAGCCAGCGGCACACCAGCTCGGCCTCGGGGCGGGAGATGCGCAGCGCCGAGCCGAGGGTGACGACGACGTCGCCCCACCGGTCGGCGTCCAGCGCCATCATCTGCACCAGGGTCTCCGGCTCGGTCTCGGCCAGCCGGCGCAGCACCGGGTGCCCGCCGACCTCCTCGGCCAGCGCGGGGACGGCGACGGTGAGCGGCAGCTCGGCGGCGAGCGCGGCCAGCCGGTCGAGCTCGAAGGCGATCAGCGCGTGCGCGACGTCGTCCTTGGTGCGGAAGTGGTTGTACAGCGTGGCCTTGGCGACGCCGGCCGCCGCGGCGACGTGCTGCATCGTGGTCTTGCGGACCCCGCGCTCGGCGAAGGCCGCGCGGGCCCCGGTGAGCAGGCCACGCCGGGTGCGGCTCATCGGCACGGCGGCGCGCCCGGGACGGCGGGCGTCCGGACGCGGGGTGGTGGGGCGCGGGGCCGGGACGGCGACGGCCAGCGAGGGCACCGGCGCGGTCAGGTGGTGGCCGGGGGCCGGCGGCTGCAGGAACGCCGCGCCGACCGGCACCGGGGTCGTCAGGTGCTGCCCGCCCGCAGCCGCCGCCTCGGCGGCCGCGGACTCGGCAGCGTCGGCCTCCAGCACGGTGACCCCGCCACGACCGGGAACGGTCGGCACCGGGAGCGAGGGGTGCTGCGGCAGCGGGGGGCGGGATCCTGGGGAAGACATGGACACTTTGTGCCCGTTCCGTCGCACTGGGTCAAGGAGGTGGACCCTGAGCACCGTTCGTGTCGCGCGTTCCGCCGCCCCGTGGACGGATCACCCCGCCCGTGACCGGACGGCTCGACCAGTTCGCCGCAGGACGGCCCCCTCGCCGGGCCCCGTCACGAGCGTGCGAATGGTTGGCGAGGGGTCCCCCGTCAGGCAGCGAGCGAGACGGCACCCCGGGCCCGGGCGGCCGAGCGGGCCGGCTGGCCACTGCCCACGAGGGCCAGGGCCGGCTCGGCGACCGGGGCCGCGGCAGCCTCCTGCTCGGCGGGCCGGTCCTCGGCAGCAGCCGCGGCCGCGTCGTCGTCGCCGGTCCCCGGGCGGGCGACGGCGACCGGTCGGACCGCGCGCCCGGCCGGATCGGCCAGCCGCATCTCCAGGCTCACCTCGGCCAGCAGGTCGGCCAGCTCCACGTCCAGGGCGTCGCAGATGGAGGCGAGCAGCTCCGAGGACGCCTCCTTCTGACCGCGCTCGACCTCCGAGAGGTAACCGAGGCTCACCCGGGCCGCGCCGGAGACGTCGCGCAGCGTCCGCCGCTGGCTCAGCCGGTGACCCCGCAGGGTGTTCCCCAACTGGGTGCGCAGCAGCGTCATGGCCGTCTCCTGTCCACTCTCTCGAGCAGGTCGAACGAGCAGCGCCACCGACCGGATCGGCCGGGAGACGCCGTGTGCTCACCGTACGCGGCCATGACCCCGGTCACCGTGCCGGTCCACGTCCGTCCGCTCATGGCGTAACGCCCTCGTCCTCCCCCGGCTTCCCGGAGACGACGTGCTCGGCGAGCCGGCCCAGCAGCCGCGCCAGCGCCTCCTGCACCGCCCCGGCGCGCACCGCGGCCCGGTCGCCGGGGAGGTCCAGCTCGTGGACGACGGTGACCAGCCCGTCGCTGAGACCGAGGTAGACCCGCCCCGGCCCGTGCTCGTCGACCGGGTCGGGGCCGGCCACCCCGGTGATCCCGACGCCCCAGGTGGCCGAACAGCGGCTGCGGATGCCCTCGGCGAGCGCTGCCGCGGCGGGTTCGCTCACCGGGCCGGAGACGGCCAGCAGCTCCGGGGCGACGCCGGCCAGCGTCGTCTTCAGGTCGGTGGCGTAGACGACGGCGCCCCCGCGCAGGGTCGCGCTCGCGCCGGGCACCGCCGCGAGGGCCGCGCAGAACAGGCCGGCCGTCAGCGACTCGGCGGCGGCGACCGTCTCACCGCGGGCCAGCAGGGCCTCGTGCACCCGCTGCGCGGTCCCGGCAGCCTCCGGTGAGCTCACGCCGCGGTGTCCCGCCGGCCCTCACCGGCGCCGGGCTCGCCGCCCGCGCCGGCCCGCCGGGCCGCGGCGGCCCGCATCGCCCGGGCGCTGGTGCGGCGCAGCTGCACGGCCCGGTAGACGTAGTCGATGCCGGTGGCGACGGTCAGCACGAACGCCGCGGCCATCACCCACCAGCGGGCCGACCCGAACAGCCCGTCGATCGGCAGGATGTACATGCCGATGGCCAGCGACTGCAGCACGGTCTTGGCCTTGCCGCCGCGGCTGGCCGCGATCACCCCGTGCCGGATCACCCAGAACCGCAGCAGGGTGACCCCCACCTCGCGGACCAGGATGGTCAGCGTCACCCACCAGGGCAGCAGGTCCAGCACCGACAGGCCGATGAGCGCCGTGCCGGTGAGCGCCTTGTCGGCGATCGGGTCGGCGAGCTTCCCGAACTCGGTCACCTGGTTGGTGCGGCGGGCGATCATGCCGTCGAGCTGGTCGGTGACGATCGCGAGGACGAAGAAGAGGGTCGCCCAGCCGCGGCGCGCGTCGTCCGCCCCGCCCTCGGACAGCAGCAGCACCGCGAACAGCGGGACCACCGCCAGCCGCAGCACGGTCAGCGCGTTGGGCACGTTGAGCAGGCGGGCGCTCTGCGGCGGCGTCGCCGCCGGGTCGGCCGGCCCCCCTGGTGCCACCGCGCTCACCGGGTCAGACCCCAGCCGTCACGGCGCCCGTCGGCGCGCCGTCCAGCTCGGCGACGGCTGAGGGCAGCGCCCGGGCGACCAGGTCGACGCCCTCGGTGTCGACCACCTCGGCCCGGACCACCTGTCCGGCTACCGCGTCGGCGGGCACCCCGGAGACCGTCGTCGTGCCGTCGGCGTCCGGGTCCTGGTGGGCGGCGTGGCCGGCCCAGGTGCCCGGCTCCTCGTCGTCCGACAGGTCCTCGGTCAACAGCACCTCCACGGTGCTGCCGATCCGCTCCTCGGCGCGCTGCGCCGTGAGCTCCTCCACCAGGTCGGTGATCCGCCGCACCCGGGCGTCGATCTCGTCCTGGTCCAGCTTGCCGGGCAGCCCGAGGGCCTCGGTGCCGTCCTCGTCGGAGTAGCCGAACACGCCGACGGCGTCCAGCCGCCCCTCGGTCAGGAACCGCTCGAGCTCGGCGACGTCGTCCTCGGTCTCCCCGGGGAACCCGAGGATGACGTTGGTCCGGAAGCCCGCGCCGGGTGCCAGCGCACGGGCGCGCTCGATGATGCCGAGGAAGTCCTCGGTGCCGCCGAAGCGCCGCATCCGGCGCAGCAGCGTCGGCGAGGAGTGCTGGAACGACAGGTCGAAGTAGGGGGCGATGCCCGGGGTCGTGGCGATCACCTCGAGCAGGCCCGGCCGCAGCTCGGCCGGCTGCAGGTAGGCCACCCGCACCCGGGCGACGCCCGGGGTCGCGGCCAGCTGGGGCAGCAGCTTCTCCAGCGAGCGGAGGTCGCCGGTGTCCTTGCCGTAGGAGGTGGAGTTCTCGCTCACCAGGACGATCTCGGTGACGCCCTGGGAGGCCAGCCACTGCGCTTCGCCGAGCACCTCTCCGGCCGGCCGGGAGACGAAGGAACCACGGAAGGTGGGGATCGCGCAGAAGGAGCAGCGCCGGTCGCAGCCGGAGGCGATCTTCAGCGCCGCGGACGGCCCGCTGGCCAGCCGCTTGCGCCGCAGCCAGTCGTGGCCGGGGATGGCCGGGGCGGGGGCGTCGCCCACCCGCCCGGCCTGCACCGCCGCGCTGCGCTGCACCGGGCTGATCGGCAGCAGGGTGCGGCGGTCGGTCGGCGTGTGCGGGACCAGCGGCCGCCCGGTGAGCACGTCGTCCAGCCGGTCCCCGATGGCGCCGTAGTCGTCGAAGCCGAGCACGGTGGCCTCGGGCAGCGCCCCGGCGAGCTCGGCGCCGTACCGCTCGGCCATGCAGCCGACGGCGATCACCTCGGCGCCGGAGTCGGTGGCGGCGAGGATCGCGTCGACGGAGTCCTTCTTCGCGCTCTCGATGAATCCGCAGGTGTTCACCAGCACGGCGTCGGCGGCCTCGCCGTCGGCCACCAGCTCGTAGCCGTCACCGGCCAGCCGGCCGGCGAGCTCCTCGGAGTCGACCTCGTTGCGGGCACAGCCGAGGGTGACGACGGCGACGCGCCGGGGGGCGGGAGCGGCGGACTGCCCTTCGGGGGAGGTCATGGGTCTGGGCAGGGCTGGCACCGTGTCATCGTAGTTGACGGACCCCCTGCCCCCGCTGCTCGCGAGCCCGCAGCGGGGCCCTGCAGGGCCGAGCTCAGCCCTCTCCGCCGCGCAGGGTGAACATGACCGACTCCAGCTCGTCGGGCTTGATGAGCACGTCCCGGGCCTTGGAGCCCTCCGACGGCCCGACGATCCCGCGGCTCTCCATCAGGTCCATCAGCCGGCCCGCCTTGGCGAAGCCGACCCGCAGCTTGCGCTGCAGCATCGAGGTGGAGCCGAACTGGCTGGTGACGACGAGCTCGACCGCCTGGACCAGCAGCTCCAGGTCGCTGCCGATGTCCTCGTCGATCTCCTTCTTCTCCCCCGCCGCGGCGGTGAAGACCTCCTCGCGGTACTCCGGCTCGGCCTGCCGCTTGGTGAACTCGACGACCGCCTCGATCTCGGTGTCGGAGACGTAGGCGCCCTGCACCCGGATCGGCTTGCCGGCCCCGATCGGCAGGAAGAGCGCGTCGCCCATGCCGATCAGCTTCTCCGCGCCGGGCTGGTCGAGGATGACCCGGCTGTCGGTGAGGCTGGAGGTGGAGAAGGCCAGCCGCGAGGGCACGTTGGCCTTGATCAGGCCGGTGACGACGTCGACCGAGGGCCGCTGGGTCGCGAGCACCAGGTGGATCCCGGCGGCGCGCGCTTTCTGGGTGATCCGGACGATCGACTCCTCGACATCCCGCGGCGCGACCATCATCAGGTCGGCGAGCTCGTCGACGATGGTGAGGATGTACGGGTAGGGCTGGTACACCCGCTCACTGCCGGGCGGGGCGGTGATCTCGCCGCGCTCGACCTTCTTGTTGAAGTCGTCGATGTGCCGCACCCCGGTGGCGCGCATGTCCTGGTAGCGCTGCTCCATCTCCTCGACCAGCCAGGCCAGCGCGGTGGCGGCCTTCTTCGGGTCGGTGATGATCGGCGTGATCAGGTGCGGGATGCCGTCGTAGGGCGTCAGCTCGACCATCTTCGGGTCGACCAGGATCATCCGCAGCTGGTCCGGGGCGGCCCGCAGCAGCAGCGAGGTCAGCAGTGAGTTGATGCAGCTGGACTTACCGGCGCCGGTGGCACCGGCGACGAGCAGGTGCGGCATCTTCGCCAGGTTCGCGCAGACGAAGCCGCCCTCGATGTCCTTGCCCAGGCCGACCAGCATCGGGTGCGGGTCCTGCTTGGCGACCTGGGAGCGCATGACGTCGCCCAGGCTCACCGTCTCGCGGTCGGTGTTGGGCACCTCGACGCCCACCGCCGACTTGCCCGGGATGGGCGCCAGGATCCGGATGTTGTCGTTGGCGACGGCGTAGGCGAGGTTCTTGGTCAGCGCGGTGATCTTCTCGACCTTGACCGCGTTGCCCAGCTCGATCTCGTAGCGGGTCACCGTCGGGCCGCGGGTGAAGCTGGTGACGGCGGCGTCGATGTTGAACTGCTCGAGCACCCCGGTGATCGCCTCGATGGCGACGTCGTTGGCCTTGGACTTGGCCCGCGGCGGGGTGCCGGCGCGCAGCACGCTGACCGAGGGCAGCGTGTAGGCGCCCTCGACCGGCTGGATCCGGAGCTGCTCGGGCTCCTCGATCGGCGGCAGGTCCTCCGGCGGGGCCGTGCGGTCGACGATCGCCGGCCGGCGGACCGGCACGGGCTCGGGGGCCGGCTCGTGGACGACCGCCGCCGGGGCGTCGTCCAGCGCACCGAGGTCGATCGCCCCGGTGTCCAGGGTGTCCTCGACCGCCGGGGCGGCCGCCTTGCGGCTCTTGCGCACCCGCGGGACCGGCTGGGTCGCCGGCTCCTCGTCCTCGTACTCGTCGTGGTCGTCGTAGTCCTCGTCGCCGTCCCGGCCCAGCTGCCGGTCGGCCCACTCCCGCAGGCGTTCGGGCACCTGGTGCACCGGCGTGGCGGTGACGACGAGCACGCCGAAGAAGGCGAGCAGGACCAGCAGCAGCACGGTGACGATCGAGCCGACGCCGGCGGTCAGCGGCATGCCGACCGCCCAGCCGAGCAGGCCGCCGGCCCCGGTCCGGTCGTCCGGGTCGGCGTCCGGCCCGACGACGTGGGCGATGCCGACGACGGCGGCGACCACGCTGAGCCAGCCGATCATCAGCCGCCCGCGCGACTCCGGGTGCGGGGGGTGCCGCAGCAGCCGCAGCGCGACCAGCAGCAGGACGACCGGCAGCGCGACGGTGAGCGCACCGATCGTCCACTCGACCGCCGTGGCCAGGCCGGCGCCGACCGGACCGATCCCACCGGTCCAGACCGCCGCCCCCAGCACGATCGCCAGGCCCAGCACCGCCAGGCCGACGCCGTCCCGGCGGTGCTCAGGGCCCAGCGGCTCGGCCTCCTCGGGCCGGGCGACCGACCGGGCCACGCCACCGGCGCCGCGGGCCAGCAGGCCCCAGGCCCCCGCGGCGCCGCGCCACAGGCTGCCGGCGAGCGTGCCCTGCTTCTTCTTCGGCGCCGGCCGGCGGGCCGCGGTGGACCCACGCTTGGCCGGGGGGCGCTTCCTGGCTGCGGTGCTGCCCGAGCGCGGGCGTGTGGAGGCGCTGCCGCGCGCAGGCGCCCGGTTCGACGTCGACGCGCGAGCAGGCATGCGTCAGACGGTAATGGCCGAGCCGGTGGCCGGGGTCCATTCCGGGCCGCGTGTCCGGCTCGGGCTCAGCCGACGCCCAGCCGGCCGGCTGGCTAGCGTGACCGGCGTGACCGCCCCCGAGCAGACCCTCCCCCACGGCAGCTGGCCGACACCGATCACCTCCGAGCTCGTGGTCCGCGCCGCGGCCCGGCTCGGCGAGGTCGTCGTGGACGGCGCGGACGTCTGGTGGGCCGAGGGCCGGCCCAGCGAGGGCGGCCGCACCGTGCTGGTCCGCTGCGCGCCGGACGGGACGACGACCGACCTGCTCCCGGCCCCCTGGAACGCCCGGACCCGGGTGCACGAGTACGGCGGCGGCGCCTGGACCGTGGCGGCCGGAACCGTGTGGTTCACCGACTTCGCCGACCAGCGGCTGTACCGGGTCGAGCCGGGCAGCAGCGAGCCGGTGGCGGTGACCCCCGAGCCGGCGCTGCCCGCCGGGGTCCGGTACGCCGACCTGTCCCCCGACGGCGACGGGGTCCTGGCGGTCCGGGAGACCCACACCACCTCCGGCCTGGCCGCCGAGGTGGTCAACGAGGTGGTCCGGGTCGCCGCCGACGGCACGGTGGAGGTGCTGGTGAGCGGGCCGGACTTCGTCTCCGACCCGCGGCGGGAGCCCGGAGGCCCGGCGCTGGCCTACCTGCGGTGGGACCACCCGGACATGCCGTGGGACAGCGCCCAGCTCGTCGTCCGGGACGGCGCGGGCACCGACCACGTGCTGGCCGGCGGCCCGGGTGAGTCGGTGGTGCAGCCGGTGTGGGGTGCCGACGCCACGCTGTGGTGGCTGTCGGACCGCACCGACGTCTGGGCGCTGTACCGGCGCCGGCCGCACGGTGAGGTGGAGCTGGTGTTCGACGCCGGCAGCGACATCGCCGGCCCGCAGTGGGTGTTCGGGCAGAGCCGGTTCGACCTGCTGGACGACGGCCGGGTCGTGCTCGCCTACGGCCGGGACGGCGCCGACCGGCTCGCCGTCCTCGACACCGACGGCACGGCACGCGAGTTCGACCTGCCGTACTCCGCGTTCGGTCAGGTGCGCAGTGCTCCCGGACGGGGCGAGGGCGCCGCCGGCGGGCTGGTGTGCGTGGCGGGGGGCCCGGCGTCCGAGCCGGTCGTCCTGCGCGTCGCCGTCGACGGGGCCACCGCCGTGCTGCGCCCGGCCCGCGACCTCGGCCTGGACCCGGCCTGGTTCTCCCGGCCCCAGCACGTCACCTTCCCCACCGAGCCCGGGCCCAGCGGGGTCGCCGAGGCCCACGCGCTGGTCTACCCGCCGACCAACCCGCAGGTGACCGGGGCCGAGGGCGAGCTGCCGCCGCTCCTGGTGCTCGTGCACGGCGGGCCCACCGCCGCCGCCCGGCCGGTGCTGGACCTGGGCGTCCAGTACTGGACCTCCCGCGGGTTCGCCGTCGCCGACGTCGACTACCGCGGCTCCACCGGCTACGGCCGGCGCTACCGCGAGGCGCTGAAGGGGCAGTGGGGCGTCGCCGACCTCGACGACGTCGTCGCCTGCGCCCGGCACCTCTCCTCCGGCGACGGCCCGGCCGGGCTGCGGGTCGACCCGGCGCGGCTGGCGATCCGCGGTGGTTCCGCCGGCGGCTACACCACGCTGGCCGCGCTGACCTTCCGCCCGGGCGTCTTCGCCGCCGGGGCCAGCCACTACGGCGTCGCCGACCTGGCCGCGCTCGCCGCGGACACCCACAAGTTCGAGTCCCGGTACCTCGACGGGCTGATCGCGCCCTTCGATCCGACGGCGGGGCCCGCCGGCGCCGACGTCTACGCCGAGCGCTCCCCGATCAACGCCACCGACGCGCTGGACACCCCGCTGGCGGTCTTCCAGGGCGACGAGGACCGGGTGGTGCCGCCGGAGCAGGCGGAGCTGATGGTCGCGGCCCTGCGCGCGAAGGGGGTGCCGCACGCCTACGTGCTCTTCCCCGGCGAGCAGCACGGCTTCCGCAAGGCGGAGAACATCCGCACCGCCCTGGACGGCGAGCTGTCCTTCTACGCCCAGGTGCTCGGCTTCTCCCTCCCCGCCGAGGAGGGGATCACCCCGATCGAGGTCGCGCGCTCGTAGCGGTTCGACCGCGCCGGTGAACCGATCCGGCTCCGGCGCCGTACACACCCGGGAGGACGTCGGCGATCGGGAGGCACGGCATGGTGCGGCAGCTGCGACCGGTCGTGACCGGCGTCCTGGACGTCCCGGCCGCCTACGCCGCCCACGGGCCGGAGCTCTACCGGTTCGCGCTGCGCCACCTCGGTGACCAGGGCGCCGCCCAGGACGTCGTGCAGGAGGTGTTCCTTCGGGCCTGGCGGTCGGCGGGCTCCTACGACCCCGGGCTGTCCAGCCTGCGCACCTGGCTGTTCGCCATCGCCCGCAACCTGCTGGTCGACGAGGCGAGGCGCGGCGCGGCCCGCCCGTGGCAGCGCCAGCTCACCGACGGCGCCCAGCTCGACGACCCCGGCCCGCCCGGGCCGGCCCTGGAGGAGCGGGTGGTCGACGCCTGGGTGGTCGAGGAGGCACTGCGGCGGATCGGCGCCGAGCACCGGGCCGCGATCGTGGAGACCCACCTGCGCGGGCGGCCGCACGCCGAGGTCGCCGCCGAGCTCGGCGTCCCGGTGGGCACACTGCGCAGCAGGGTGTTCTACGGCCTGAAGGCCCTTCGGTTGGCGATGCAGGAGATGGGGGTGGAACCGTGAGCGAGGAACAGGCGCACCGCGCACTGCGCGAGGAGCTGGGCGTCTACGCCCTGGGGGCGGGCACCCCGGAGGAGCGCGCCGCGGTGCGGGCACACCTGGACGGGTGCGCCGCCTGCCGCGCCGAACTGGCCGAGCTGGCCCCGGTCGCCGCCCGGCTCGCCGACGCCGACCCCGACCGGCTGGACGAGGACCCGGCGCCCCCGCCCGGGCTCGGCGACGCCGTCCTGGCCCGGATCGCGGCGGAGAGCGGACGCCCCCAGCGTGATCGGGTGGCGCACCGCCGGCGGACCCGGCTCGGCGCCGGTGCCCTGGTGCTGGCCACGGCCGCGGCGGCCTTCGTCGCCGGCTGGCTGGTGCGGCCGGTCCCACCCCCGCCGCCGCTGGAGAGCGTGGCCGTGCAGGTGACCGAGCCGGGGATCACCGCGACTGCCGACGTGGTGCCGCACACCTGGGGGGTGGAGGTGAAGCTCAGCGGGGCGGGGTTCACCGCCGGGGAGGTCTACCGGGTCGCCGTCCTGGAGGAGGGCGGGGACGCCGCGCCCGCCGGCGCCTTCCTCGGCACCGGCCCGGTGGAGCTGGACTGCAACCTCAACTCCGCGGTGCTGCGCCCCGACGCCGAGGGCTTCGTGGTGGTCGACGCCGGCGGCGAGGTGGTCGTGCGCTCGGTCTTCTGAGCCGCCGGTGAACGGGAGCGCCCCGGGGTCCGTAGACCCCGTTGTCCGATCCCGAGACCAGGAGCCAGCCATGACCCGCACCCGCACAGCCCGCGCCGCCGTCGTCGTCGGAGCGATGGGCGTCGTCGCCCTCACCGGAACCGGCACCGCCTCCGCCGAGACGGAGGTGGCCGAGCCGTCGACGTTCACCAGCGCGTTCACCGCGATGGCCACGCCGGATGCGGTGGTGAACACCGACGGGGTGCCCACCCCCGGGGAGCCTGGTGCCTCCGGCACCTTCATGTACCGGATCAACTCCGACCTCGAGATCATTTGCTACGACATCACCCTCACCGGGGTGACCCCGCCGTACCAGAGCGCGGCGAAGACCTCGACGCACATCCACGAGGCGGCAGCCGGGGAGTCCGGCCCGCCGCGGATCGCGCTGCCGGACCCGGTGGACGACGGCAGCGGGGACCTGGTGAGCAGCGGCTGCCTGCAGGGCCCGTTCACCACCGGCATCGCGCCGGACGGCACCGACACCGGCACCGGTTTCTCCCTCGCCGAGATCGAGGCCGACCCGTCGGCGTTCGCGACCGACAACCACACCGCGGCCTTCGTCGCCGGTGCGGTGCGTGGGCAGCTGACCCAGGTGCCGATCGGTGGCATCGAGACCGGTGCCGGGGGGACGGCGGACGACGGGACCTCCGGCGCACCGCTGGCCGCGCTCGGCGGCTCGCTGGCCCTGGCCGGGGCAGCGGCGTTCGGGCTGCACCGCCGCGCGGTCCGGGGCTGACCGGTGCGCCCTGGACGCGGGACCCTGCTGCTCGGCGGGGTGCTGCTCGCCCTCAGCGGGTGCGGCGCGCCGGCTGCGGGTCCCGCGGCCGGGGCGTCCGGCGCACTGTCGACGCCGGCCGACGCACCCTCCGCGGCCCCGGCGGCGGTGGACGCCCCGGTGCTCGACCCGGCCGCGGTGCCCGAACCGGAGTCGGTGTGGATACCGGCCATCGACGTCCGGCGCGACCTGGTGGACCTCGGCCTGGCCGGGGACGGGACGGCCGAGGTGCCGACGGACCCCGACGACGCCGGGTGGTTCACCGGTGGGGGCCGGCCGGGGTCACGGGGCCCGACCGTCCTCCTCGGCCACGTCGACTCCACGGCCGGGCCGGCGGTCTTCGCCGAACTCGGGGAGCTGGTGCCGGGCGACGTCGTCGAGGTGACCGTCACCGGCGGCGCCGTCGCCCGGTACGCGGTGACCGGCAGCGAGCAGGTGCCCAAGGACGAGTTCCCGACGGCGGCGGTCTTCGGCGCGACGACGCAGGACGTGCTGCGACTGGTCACCTGCACCGGCGACTTCGACCGCAGCGCCCGCAGCTACGTCGACAACCTGGTCGTCACCGCCGAACGCATCGACTGACCCCGGCCCTGACCCCCGACCTCCGGCCCCCGAGCGCACTTCACGGCCCCGCTGCAGGGGCCCGCGCCGAGCCTGCGAGGCGTGGGGGGCAGCGGGGTCCTTCTTCAGACCTCGAGGACGGTGGGGATGATCATCGGGCGGCGGCGGTAGGTGTCCGACACCCACTTGCCGACCGTCCGCCGGATCACCTGGGACAGCCGGTGGGCGTCGACCTGGTCGTCGGCGGCCAGGGCCCGCTTCAGCTCGGCCTCCACCAGCGCGACCGCCTCGGTGAAGGCGGCCGGGTCGTCGGAGAAGCCACGGGTCGACACGTGCACCGGCCGCACGATGGTGCGGGTCGAGGGCTCGATGACCACGGTCAGCGCGACGAAGCCCTCGTCGCCGAGGATCCGCCGGGCCTGCAGCGACTCCTCGCCGACGTCGCCGACGTTGAGCCCGTCGACGTAGACGTTGCCGATCGGCACGCTGCCCACGATCGACGCCCTGCCGTCGACCAGGTCGACCACGACGCCGTCCTCGGCGAGCAGGATCCTGTCCCGGCCCATCCCGGTCTCCTCGGCCAGCGCGGCGTGCGCCCGCAGGTGCCGCCACTCCCCGTGCACCGGCATCAGGTACCGCGGCTTGGCCACGTTGAGCAGGGTGCGCAGCTCCCCGGCCGGGGCGTGCCCGGAGACGTGCACCCGGGCGGTCTCCTTGTGCACGACGGTGGCGCCGAGCCGGGCCAGGCCGTTGATCACCTTGTAGACGGCCGTCTCGTTCCCGGGGACCAGCGAGGACGCCAGGATGATCGTGTCGCCGGCCTCGATGGTGACCTGGTGGTGGTCCCCGCGGGCCATCCTGCCCAGCGCCGACAGCGGCTCGCCCTGCGAGCCGGTGCTGACCAGGACCACCTGCTCCGGGGGCATCGCGGTGGCCTCGTCGAGCTTGACCATCAGCCCGGGCGCGACCCGGAGCAGGCCGAGGTCCTGGGCGACCCCCATGTTCCGCACCATCGAGCGGCCCACCAGCGCGACCTTGCGGCCGTGCTTCACCGCGCAGTCGAGCACCTGCTGGATCCGGTGCACGTGGCTGGCGAAGCTGGAGACGATCAGCCGCTGCGAGGCGCGCTCGAACACCGAGTCCAGCACCGGGCCGATGCTGCGCTCGGAGGTGACGAACCCGGGCACCTCGGCGTTGGTGGAGTCGCTGAGCAGCAGGTCGATGCCCGCCACCCCGAGCCGGGCGAAGGCCCCGAGGTCGGTCAGCACGCCGTCGAGCGGCAGCTGGTCCATCTTGAAGTCGCCGGTGTGCACCAGGGTGCCCGCCGGGGTGTGCACCGCGACGGCGAGCGCGTCGGGGATGGAGTGGTTGACGCTGACGAACTCGCAGTGGAACCCACCCGCCAGGTGGTCGTCACCGGCCGCCACCTCGACCAGCACCGGGTCGATCCGGTGCTCGCGCAGCTTGGCCTTGACCAGCGCGAGGGTGAACCGTGAGCCGACCAGGGGGATGTCGGCGCGCAGCCGCAGCAGGTACGGGACGGCGCCGATGTGGTCCTCGTGCCCGTGGGTCAGGACGACGGCGACCACGTCGTCCATCCGGTGCTCGATGACCCCGAAGTCGGGCAGGATCAGGTCGACGCCGGGCTGCTCCGCCTCGGGGAACAGCACCCCGCAGTCGATGATCAGCAGCTGGCCGTCGAACTCCAGCACGGCCATGTTCCGGCCGATCTCGCCGAGGCCGCCGAGCGCCATCACCCGCAGGCCGCCGGCCGGCAGGGGCGGCGGCGCCTTGAGGTCCAGGTGGGGCTGCGGGGAGTTCGACGTGGTCACAGCACGACACCTCCGGCGGCGAGGTCCACGCGCAGCTGCGCCACCTGCTCCTCGGTGGCGTCCACCAGCGGCGGGCGCACCGGGCCGGACGGGAGCCCGAGCTCGCGCAGCGCCGCCTTGACCATGATCGTGCCCTGGGTGCGGAAGATGCCGGTGTACACCGGCAGCAGGCCGTCGTTGACCTCGCGCGCCCGGGCCAGGTCGCCGGCCTCGACGGCGGCGATGAGCTCGGCCAGCCGGGTGCCGACCAGGTGCCCGACGACGCTCACCACGCCGACGGCGCCGGTCGCGAGCAGCGGCAGGTTCAGCATGTCCTCGCCGGAGTAGTAGGCGAGGTCGGTGCGGGCCAGGGTCTGCATGAGGGCGCCGAAGTCGCCCTTGGCGTCCTTGACCGCGACGATGTTCGGGTGCTCCGCGGCGCGGACCAGGGTGTCCACCTCGATGGGCACCACCGAGCGCGGCGGGATGTCGTAGAGCATCACCGGCAGGTCGGTGGCGTCGGCGACCGCGGTGAAGTGCCGCAGCAGGCCGGCCTGCGGGGGCTTGTTGTAGTACGGGGTGACGACGAGCAGGCCGTGCACGCCGAGCCGGGCCGCCGACTGGGCCTTGTCGATGGAGTGCGCGGTGTCGTTCGTGCCGACGCCGGCGATCACCAAGGCACGGTCGCCGACGGCGTCCAGCACGGCCTCGAGCACCGCGTGCTGCTCGCCGTCGCTGATCGTGGGCGACTCACCCGTGGTCCCGAAGACGACCAGGCCGTCGTGGGACTGCCGGTCGACGAGGTGCGCGGCGAGCTCCTGGGCGCCGGCGAGGTCGATCGTGCCGTCCTCGGCGAGCGGGGTGACCATCGCCGTGAGCACCCGCCCGAACGGCCGGGCGGGGTCCATGGTGGTGGCCGGGGTCATGCCCTGGAATCTACCGGCCCGCCCCGACGTCGCCGGAGCGCCCTGCGGCGGCCCAGGTCCGCTCGTGCTCGGCGAGGACCCGGCCCACGGGGTCCGGGGCGGCCGTCCGCCGTCCCCACCGGGTGACCCGGAAGCGGAGCCCGGTCGTCGACACCGACCAGCCGGAGCCGGGCGCCGACGCGCCGGGTGCCCAGTCCGGGCCCGGGCGGGGTGCCCAGGTGTCCCCGGCCACCTGCACGTCGACCTCGGTCACCACCAGCTCGTCGGCGTGCGGGAGGAAGGCGCCGTAGACCGCCCCGCCGCCGATCACCCACAGGTCGCCGTCCAGCGCGAGCGCCTCGGCCACCGACCGGACCACCAGCGCCCCCGGCTCGGCCGCGTCCAGGGTGGAGCTGAGCACCACGTTGCGGCGGCCGGGGAGCGGGCGGAACCGTTCGGGGAGCGACTCCCAGGTGCGGCGGCCCATGACCACGGTGCCGCCGGTGGTCAGCGCCCGGAACAGCCGCAGGTCCTCCGGCAGGTGCCAGGGCAGTGCGCCGTCGGCCCCGATGACGCCGCTGCTGCTCTGCGCCCACAGCATCCGCACCGTGCGCTGCGGCGACGCCGGGTCGGTCACACCGCCACCGCACCCCGGATGGCCGGGTGGTGCCGGTAGTCGACGACGTGGAAGTCCTGGTAGCGGTGCTCGAACAGCGAGGGCGCCGGGTCGACCTCCAGCCGCGGGAAGGGCAGCACCTCGCGGGAGAGCTGCTCGCGCACCTGGGGCAGGTGGTTGCGGTAGATGTGGCAGTCCCCGCCGACCCAGATGAAGTCCCCCGGTTCGAGGCCGACCTGCTGGGCGACCATCCGGGTCAGCAGCGCGTAGCTGGCGATGTTGAACGGGACGCCGAGGAACAGGTCGGCGCTGCGCTGGTAGAGCTGGCAGGAGAGCCTGCCGTCGGCGACGTGGAACTGGAAGAGCGCGTGGCAGGGGGCCAGCGCCATCTCCGGCAGGGCCGCGACGTTCCACGCCGAGACGACCATCCGCCGGGAGTCCGGGTCGGTGCGCAGCGTGTCCAGGACGGCGGAGAGCTGGTCGATCGACCCGCCGTCCGGCGTCGGCCAGGACCGCCACTGGACGCCGTAGACCGGCCCCAGACTGCCGTCCTCGGCCGCCCACTCGTCCCAGATCGAGACGCCGTGCTCCTTGAGCCAGCCGACGTTGCCCTCCCCGCGCAGGAACCACAGCAGCTCGTAGGCGATCGACTTGAAGTGCACGGACTTCGTCGTCACCAGGGGGAAGGAGCTGGACAGGTCGTAGCGGAGCCGCTCACCGAACAGGCTCAGCGTGCCGGTGCCGGTGCGATCGTCCTTCGGCGTCCCGGTCTCCAGGACCCGGCGGAGCAGGTCCTCGTACTGCGTGTCGACCTGCTGCTGGACGGCCACCTCGGCCATGTCGACTCCTCGTCGCGATCGTGGGATGGGGGCGCGGACTCGTCAGCCCTCGGCGACCAGCGGGCTGGCGGCGACGGCGGTGCCGTCGGCGAGCTCGCTGATCCGGAAGTCACCGAAGACGTGCGGGGCCGCATGCTGCAGTTCACGCAGGCAGGCGATGGCCAGCTCGCGGATCTCGACGTCGGCGTGCTCGCTGGCCCGCATGGCCACGAAGTGCCGCCAGGCCCGGTAGTTGCCGGTGACGACGACGCGGGTCTCGGTGGCGTTCGGCAACACCGAGCGGGCCGCCTGCCGGGCCTGCTTGCGGCGCAGCGTGGCGTTCGGGACGTCGGCGAAGCGCTCCTCCAGCCCCTCGAGCAGCTCGGCGTAGGCGGCCAGTGCGGCGTCGGTGGCGGCGAGGAACTTCTCGTGCAGCTCGGGGTCCTCGGCGATGACCGCCGGCTCGACCACGGCGGCGTCCCGCTCGGGCACGTAGCGCTGGGACAGCTGGCTGTAGGAGAAGTGCCGGTGCCGGATGAGCTCGTGGGTCAGCGACCGCGAGACCCCGGAGAGGTACATGGTCACCGTGCCGTGCTCCAGCACGGACAGGTGGCCGACCTCCAGGATGTGCCGCAGGTACCCCTGGTTGGTGGCCGTGGCCGGGTTCGGCTTGCCCCAGGACTGGTAGCAGGCCCGCCCGGCGAACTCCGCGAGCGCCTGCCCACCCTCGGCGTCGGTCTCCCACGGCACGTCCGCCGGCGGGGTGAACTGCGTCTGCGCGACGACCTGCACCTTCAGGGGGGCGATGGCGGGCACCCGTCGAGGGTACGGGGAGGACCACCGCCCTCTCGCTCAGCACGTGCGGGCCCGACCCGGGAGGCGGCAACGGCACCACCCACCCCAGCGGGCGGGGATGTCGAGCTGGCGTCATCGTGACGCTTGCGATGGCGTCATCGTGGTGTCATGGTGACGTCATGGAGAACTGGACACACCTCGAGGACCTGCAGAAGGCCGTGGCACCCCGCCTTCCGAAGACGCCGCCGGAGGCACGACCGCGCACCCGGCACCGGCACGGACGCCGACCGCGCTGGCTCGGCGGCGGGGCACCGTGAGCCGCCCGGCTCCCGGCTCTCCCCCGGCCCGGCCGACCCCGCTGCCCGTGCGGCCGCCACCGACGTCACGATGGCGGCCATGGACCTGACCGACTACGTCGACGCCCTCCGCGGCTCGCTCACCACGGCTGCAGCAGCCGGCACCGAACAGGCGCAGGAGACCGCCCGCCTGCTCGCCGAGGCGCTGGAGCCCGCCGTCCGGCTGACCGTCACCCAGGCCCTGTCCGCGATGGCCGCGGAGGTCACCGCCGCCTGGGACGGCGGCCTGGTCGACATCCGCGTCCGCGGCCGCGACCCCGAGGTCGTCGTCGTCCGGGCGCCCGAGCACGATCCCGAGCCGGCCCCCGACCAGCCCGTCGACGAGGCCGACGCCGACGACGACGGGGCGGTCGCCCGGATCAGCCTGCGTCTCCCCGAGGCCTTGAAGTCCCGCGCCGAGACGGCCGCCGCTGCGGCCGGCCTCTCGCTCAACGCCTGGCTCGTCCGGGCCGTCGCCGACGGCCTGCGGGAGTCCACCGACCCACCGCGCTCCTCGCGCGGCCCACGCCGCTACTCCGGCTTCGCCCGGAGCTGACCTCCGCTGGAGGACCCGTGACCGTCCGCATCCACCGTTTCCCGCTGAGCGACTCCTCCCACACCGTGGAGGTGCGCAACCCCGCCGGCTCGGTCCTCGTCCAGGGGGTGGACGGGGCCACCGAGGTCGTGGTCTCCGTCGAGGCGCTCGACGGCGCCGCCGAGCAGCTGCTGGACCGGGTCGACGTCTCGGCCACCGCGACCGCCCTGCGGGTCGCCGTACCCGAACGGCGCATCACCCGCACCCCGCGCTACGGCATCGAGGTGACCACCCCTCCCGACGTGGACGTCACCCTCGCGGTGGCGTCGGCGGACGCGACCCTGCGCGGCCGGCTGGGCCAGGTGGTCGTCACCACGGCCAGCGGCGACCTCGTCGCCGAGCACGCCGCTGCGCTGCAGGCCCGGTCGGCCAGCGGGGACGTGCGCGGCGGCCGGGTCGACGGTCGGTTCACGGCAGCCACCGCCTCCGGCGACGTGCAGCTGGACGACGCGCGGGGTCCGGTCGACGTGCGCACCGCCTCGGGCGACGTCGTGCTGGCCCGGACCGTGACCGACGTGTCCGCGAAGACGGCGTCGGGCGACGTCCGGGTGGAGCGGGCGGTCTCGGGGACCGTCCGGGTCCGCACGGTCTCCGGCGACACGACCGTCGCCGTGCAGCCCGGGCTGCGGGTGTGGCTCGACGTGCAGAGCGTCTCCGGGCGGCTGACCTCCGACCTCGACGGCGATGCGCCCGGTGCGGTCGACGACCCGACGGCGGCGCTCTCGGTCCTCCTCACGTCGGTCTCCGGTGACCTGCGTCTGCGTCGCGCCGCGCCGGCCTCGCCGGCGCACTGACCGCCCGTCCCCTCAGCCCGGGGCTCCTCCTCCGCTGACGGCGGTGGCGAGTGCGGCCGCCAGGTCACCTCGCTCGTGCACCACCACCTGCTCCAGGGCCAGCCAGCCGGCCATGAGCCGGAGTTCGGCGGCCAGCGCGACGGCGACCTCCGGGACGTCGACGCCCGGCTCGGCGAAGGCGCTCTGCACCCGGAGCACGCCGGCCTGCCGATCGGCCTTCAGGTCGACGCGGGCGACCAGCCGGTCGCCGAGCAGGAACGGCAGCACGTAGTAGCCGTGCACCCGCTTCACCGCCGGGGTGTAGATCTCCAGCCGGTAGCGGAAGCCGAAGACCCGCTCGACCCGCGGCCGCTCCCACACCAGGGAGTCGAACGGGGACAGCAGCGCCCGGGCGCGGATCCACCGCGGCCGCCGCGCCTGCGGGTCCAGCCACGCCGGCCGGCCCCAGCCCACCACCTCGACCGGGCGCAGCTCACCGGCGTCGGCCAGCTCGGCGATCGCCGTCCGGGCGTCGACCGGGCTGAGCCGAAAGTAGTCGCGCAGATCGGTCTCGGTGGCCACCCCGAGCGCCCGGGCCGCCGTGCGGACCAGCTCCCGGACGGCGTCCGGACGCTCCGGGGTCGGCGCCTCGACCACCGCCCGCGGCAGCACCCGCTCCGGGAGGTCGTAGACCCGCTCGAACCCGGCGGTGCGGCCACGGGCGGTCAGCGCGCCGGTGAAGAACAGGTACTCCAGGGCGGCCTTGCCGGCGTGCCAGTTCCACATGCTGCCCGGCCGGTTGGGCCGTTCCTCCTGCAGCTGGCTGGCCCGGATCGGGCCGTCGGCGCGCACCCGCGCCAGCAGCGCCGCCACGTACTCCGGGCGTTCCCGCTGCACCCGGGTCATCGAGCCCCAGGCCTCCTGCTCGGCGGCGGCCATCCGCCAGCGCAGCTGGGGGTGCAGTCGCGCCGGCAGGAACGACGCCTCGTGCGCCCAGTACTCGAAGACGTCGTGCCGCCGGTTGGAGACGGCGTCGAGGTCGCTGCGCTGGTAGGGCCCCAGCCGGCTGAAGAAAGGCAGGTAGTGCGACCGGGAGAGCACGTTGACCGAGTCGATCTGCACCACGGCCAGGCGCTCGGCGGTCCGGCGCAGCTGCCGGATGCCGACGCTCCCCGCGGGCCGCGGCTCGGCGAACCCCTGCGCGCCCAGGGCGATCCGGCGGGCCAGCGCGGCAGGCAGCCGTTCCACGGTGGTCACCTCGCCGATCCTGCCCTGCGGGTACGACGCTCCCGCCGGCCCGCCCTCACCCGTACTGGGCGTGCACCCGCTGGGCGACGCCGTCCACGGTGACGGTGCCGCCGTGCGGGAGGACCCACTGGGGCCGGGTGTGCCCGAACGGGACGCCGACGCAGAGCACCGCCTCCGGGTTGTACCGGGCGACGAGCTCCACGACGACGTCCCGCTGCTCCGCGCGCAGCCGGGCACGCTCCGCCGGAGCCGGGCGACGCGTGAGGTCGGAGACCGGTGGCCGGGCCAGCAGGACGGCGGCGACCGCGCCGAGGACGCCGCGCTCGCCGAGTGACCGGACGATCGAGCCGACGTCGCGCGCCGGCAGCAGCTCCTCCGACGTCTCCAAGAGCAGCACCCCGCCCGCGAGCACCGCGGCATCGAAGGGGTTCGCCTGCGGTGAGCACTCACTCGCGCACCTCTGAGCAGCCGCCCGAGGTACGTGCCGGTCCAGCGCTCGGTCGCCTCAGGTTCCCGAGAGCCGTTCCCCGCCCCCAGCGCCTACGCTGCCCCGGTGGAGCTGCCGAGGGGACGCGGCCCGTCCGGCCGCGCCGACGTGTCCGTACGACCAGCAGCAGCCGCGGACGCCGAGGCGATCGCCCACGTCCAGCTGGTCACCTGGCGGACGGCCTACCGCGCCCTCCTCCCCGCCGAGGTGCTCGACGACTGGGACGACGACGCCGCGGCGGCCAGCTGGCGGGCCGCGGTCACCACACCGCCGACGTCCGGGCACGGCGTGCTCGTCGCCCTGGACTCGGGGGCCGTGGTCGGGTTTGCCGCCTACGCCCCCACCGACGACCCCGACGCCGCAGACCTGGCCACCCTGCTCGTCGAGCCCCGCTGGGGTCGGCGTGGCCACGGCAGCCGGCTGCTCGCCGCCGTCGCGGACCTGGCCGCCGAGCGCGGCATCCGCTCGCTGCAGACGTGGGTGCCCGAGGACGACGCCGTGACCGCCCGGTTCCTCGACTCCGCCGGCTGGGCGCCGGACGGCTGGACCCGGACGCTGGACACCGGAGCCGCCCCGCTGTCCCAGCTCCGCTGGACGACGCTGCTGGACGACGACGACCACGACGACGAGGAGCGAGCGAACCCGTGACGTTCTCCGGCTTCCCCGACGAGGCCCTCGTCTTCTACGAGGGCCTGGAGGCAGACAACAGCAAGACCTACTGGACGGCGCACCGGGCGAGCTACGACGACCACGTGCGGGCGCCGCTCCAGGCGCTCGTCGACGAGCTCGCGCCGGAGTTCGGCACGCCCAAGCTCTTTCGTCCGTACCGGGACGTGCGCTTCAGCACGGACAAGACGCCGTACAAGACCCACCAGGGTGCCGTCCTCCACCAGGACGGCACCGGACTGGGCTCGGTCTACGTGCAGGTGTCCGCCGACGGTCTGCTCGTCGCCGGTGGCGCCTGGCGTCTGGCGCGCGACCAGGTGGACCGGTACCGCCGCGCAGTCGGTGACGACCTCCAGGGCGATCGGCTGGCGGCGGTGGTCCGCGCGTTGCGCGATGTGGGCCATGAGGTCGAGGGCGACCGCCTGATCCGGACGCCGCGCGGATGGCCGGCCGACCATCCGCGGATCGAGCTGCTCCGGCACAAGTCCCTGCACGGCTCACAGCAGTGGACGCCGACGGACTGGCTGCACACCGCTGCTGCGCTGGACCGCGTCCGCACGGCCTGGCGCGCCTTCGCCCCGCTGAACCGGTGGCTCGACGAGAACGTCGGGGCCAGCACCGCGCCGGCGGATCGCCGCCGTTGAGCAGGTGACCCGGAGACTGCCCGGGAACATCGGTCCCAGCACCACACCGGCTGAACGCCGCCGTCGGCCAATGGAGCCGGTGGCTCGACGGGAACGCCGGCCCCAACGTGGCCGGCAGACGCCGCCGCTGACAGGTGACGCGGTGCATCGACGGGCACGTCGGTCCCGGCACCACGCCGACCGAGCGCCCGCCATTGACCAGTTGCGTCACGTGACGCGGGGGAAGTTCCAGCTCGGCACGCACATCGCCGACGGCCGACTCGACCCGGGCCCCGACGTCGCGGCGCCCGGACGACACGGGGCTGACACACCAGGCGACCGCGCCCGGCACTTGCCACGAGTACCCCCAGAAATGCAGGAACGGGGTCACAGCCGTAGCTGTGACCCCGTCCTGGGAGTTATGTCCGGCGGCGTCCTACTCTCCCACCCGGTCCCCCGGGCAGTACCATCGGCGCTGAAAGGCTTAGCTTCCGGGTTCGGAATGAGACCGGGCGTTTCCCTTTCGCCATGACCGCCGTAACACTGTGAAGATGTACCCCGCACCCGTTCATCCGCCGGTGAGGGCGGAGCTGGGTGCTGAAGGGGCTGGAACACGGGGTTCCGTACCTTCAGAGCTGCACAGTGGACGCGGCATTCATCTTGCTAATGGGCTGGATGAGTATGTGGTCAAGCCCTCGGCCTATTAGTACCGGTCAGCTCCACGACTTGCGCCGCTTCCACTTCCGGCCTATCAACCCGCTGGTCTGGGCGGGGGCCTTACCCGGTTGACCCGGTGAGAGACCTCATCTCGAAGCGAGCTTCCCGCTTAGATGCTTTCAGCGGTTATCCCTGCCGAACGTAGCCAACCAGCAGTGCTCCTGGCGGAACAACTGGCACACCAGAGGTTCGTCCGTCCCGGTCCTCTCGTACTAGGGACAGCTCTTCTCAAGTCTCTTACGCGCGCGGCGGATAGGGACCGAACTGTCTCACGACGTTCTAAACCCAGCTCGCGTGCCGCTTTAATGGGCGAACAGCCCAACCCTTGGGACCTACTCCAGCCCCAGGATGCGACGAGCCGACATCGAGGTGCCAAACCATCCCGTCGATATGGACTCTTGGGGAAGATCAGCCTGTTATCCCCGGGGTACCTTTTATCCGTTGAGCGACACCGCTTCCACATGCCGGTGCCGGGTCACTAGTCCCAGCTTTCGCTCCTGCTCGACCCGTCGGTCTCGCAGTCAAGCTCCCTTGTGCACTTGCACTCGACACCTGATTGCCAACCAGGCTGAGGGAACCTTTGGGCGCCTCCGTTACATTTTGGGAGGCAACCGCCCCAGTTAAACTACCCACCTGACACTGTCCCTGATCCGGATCACGGACCGAGGTTAGACATCCAATTCGACCAGAGTGGTATTTCAACGATGACTCCACGAACACTGGCGTGCCCGCTTCACAGTCTCCCACCTATCCTACACAAGCCGAACCGAACACCAATATCAAGCTATAGTGAAGGTCCCGGGGTCTTTCCGTCCTGCCGCGCGTAACGAGCATCTTTACTCGTAGTGCAATTTCGCCGAGCCTGTGGTTGAGACAGCTGAGAAGTCGTTACGCCATTCGTGCAGGTCGGAACTTACCCGACAAGGAATTTCGCTACCTTAGGATGGTTATAGTTACCACCGCCGTTTACTGGCGCTTGAGTTCTGAGCTTCGCCTTGCGGCTAACCCGTCCCCTTAACGTTCCAGCACCGGGCAGGCGTCAGTCCGTATACATCGTCTTTCGACTTCGCACGGACCTGTGTTTTTAGTAAACAGTCGCTTCTCACTGGTCTCTGCGGCCACCCACCGCTGCCCCGCGCAAGGCGGTTCACAGCAGATGGCCCCCCTTCTCCCGAAGTTACGGGGGCATTTTGCCGAGTTCCTTAACCACAGTTCGCTCGATCGCCTTGGTATTCTCTACCTGACCACCTGAGTTGGTTTGGGGTACGGGCCGCTAAGAACTCGCTAGAGGCTTTTCTCGGCAGCATAGGATCATCCAATTCGCCTCAATCGGCTATGCGTCGGGCCTCACCCTGGATGCGATGCGGATTTACCTACATCGCGGGCCACACCCTTGCACCGGTACTACCACTCACCGGTAGGACTACCTTCCTGCGTCACCCCATCGCTTGCCTACTACCAGTCCAGGTCCCGCGCTCCCCCGGATCAGACCCGAAGGTCAGTCACCGGCTTTGGGCGGTTAGTATCGCTGGGTTCAGCATGGGCGTTCTTTCGCGGGTACGGGAATATCAACCCGTTGTCCATCGACTACGCCTGTCGGCCTCGCCTTAGGTCCCGACTCACCCTGGGCGGATTAGCCTGGCCCAGGAACCCTTGGTCATCCGGCGGGGGAGTTTCTCACTCCCCTTTCGCTACTCATGCCTGCATTCTCACTCGTGTGGCGTCCACGGCTGGATCACTCCGCCGCTTCCACCGCCACACGACGCTCCCCTACCCATCCACACACCTGGCCCAGCTCCCGAAAGAACTGGACGGGCTCGTGTGAATGCCACAGCTTCGGCGGTGTGCTTGAGCCCCGCTACATTGTCGGCGCGGAACCACTTGACCAGTGAGCTATTACGCACTCTTTCAAGGGTGGCTGCTTCTAAGCCAACCTCCTGGTTGTCACTGCGACTCCACATCCTTTTCCACTTAGCACACGCTTAGGGGCCTTAGCTGATGATCTGGGCTGTTTCCCTCTCGACTACGAACCTTATCGCCCGCAGTCTCACTGCCACGCTCTCACTTACCGGCATTCGGAGTTTGGTTGATTTCAGTAACCTTGTGGGGCCCCTAGACCATCCAGTGCTCTACCTCCGGCAAGAAACACGTGACGCTGCACCTAAATGCATTTCGGGGAGAACCAGCTATCACCGAGTTTGATTGGCCTTTCACCCCTACCCACAGCTCATCCCCTCAGTTTTCAACCTAAGTGGGTTCGGTCCTCCACGCGGTCTTACCCGCGCTTCAACCTGGCCATGGGTAGATCACTCGGCTTCGGGTCTAGAGCACGCGACTGATTCGCCCTGTTCGGACTCGCTTTCGCTACGGCTACCCCACACGGGTTAACCTCGCCACGTACCGCTAACTCGCAGGCTCATTCTTCAAAAGGCACGCAATCACCCCTGCCCCGAAGGGCATAAGGCTCTCACGGCTTGTAGGCACACGGTTTCAGGTACTATTTCACTCCCCTCCCGGGGTACTTTTCACCTTTCCCTCACGGTACTTGTCCGCTATCGGTCACCAGGGAGTATTTAGGCTTAGCGGGTGGTCCCGCCAGATTCACACCGAATTTCACGGGCTCGGTGCTACTTGGGATACGACTCGGGAGGCCATGAGTTTTCGTGTACGGGGCTCTCACCCTCTACGGCGACCCCTTCCAGAGGCCTTCCACTAACCCATGACTTTTTGACTCCCTGACAGTTCGGCAGAACCATCTGAGTCGTCCCACGACCCCGACCACACAACGCCTGCCGGCTTGGCATGCGATCGGTTTAGCCTCATCCGCTTTCGCTCGCCACTACTCACGGAATCACGGTTGTTTTCTCTTCCTGTGGGTACTGAGATGTTTCACTTCCCCACGTTCCCTCCACACGCCCTATGTGTTCAGGCGCGGGTCACACCACATGACTGGTGCGGGGTTCCCCCATTCGGAAATCCTCGGATCAACGCTCGGTTGGCAGCTCCCCGAGGCTTATCGCAGCCTCCTACGTCCTTCATCGGCTCCTGGTGCCCAGGCATCCACCGTGTGCCCTTAACAACTTGACCACACACAACACCCACGCCCACCCACCACAACCACACCCCCCACCCGGGCGAACCCAGGAAGACGAGGAGCGGTGTACGTGGATGAGCGCGGATATCCAGAACAAATGATTACAAGATGCTCGCGTCCACTGTGCAGTTCTCAAAGTACGGAAGATGACCCACCACCCGAAACCGCCAGCCCCAGGACACCCCGGGCGGTACGACATCTGACAGGCCTCCGCAGAAGCAACGAGCTCGATCAGCCCGCTCCCTCAGGACCCAACAGCGTGCCTACGACCAGCCACTCCCACCACCCCGCTCCACACCCTCCCCCCGCCCCTACGAGAGGGGCCGGGCTCACCGGGTCGTACTAGGGGCAGCCTGAGCTGCCTGGCCGAACTGGTCAGCGTTCCACCCTCGAGCTCCGCCACGAACACCCGAGCACCCCCGATGTTGAGGGCACTTCCTGGTCCGTGCACGGCTCTGGACCACCACACGAGTGTGGCGGCCAGTGCTCCTTAGAAAGGAGGTGATCCAGCCGCACCTTCCGGTACGGCTACCTTGTTACGACTTCGTCCCAATCGCCGATCCCGCCTTCGACGGCTCCCTCCACAAGGGTTGGGCCACCGGCTTCGGGCGTTACCGACTTTCGTGACGTGACGGGCGGTGTGTACAAGGCCCGGGAACGTATTCACCGCAGCGTTGCTGATCTGCGATTACTAGCGACTCCAACTTCATGGGGTCGAGTTGCAGACCCCAATCCGAACTGAGACCGGCTTTTTGGGATTCGCTCCACCTCGCGGTATCGCAGCCCTTTGTACCGGCCATTGTAGCATGTTTGCAGCCCTAGACATAAGGGGCATGATGATTTGACGTCATCCCCACCTTCCTCCGAGTTGACCCCGGCAGTCTCCTATGAGTCCCCACCATCACGTGCTGGCAACATAGAACGAGGGTTGCGCTCGTTGCGGGACTTAACCCAACATCTCACGACACGAGCTGACGACAACCATGCACCACCTGTGCACGACGCCAAAGGCACCCCGTATCTCTACGAGATTTCCGTGCATGTCAAGCCTAGGTAAGGTTCTTCGCGTTGCATCGAATTAAGCAACATGCTCCGCCGCTTGTGCGGGCCCCCGTCAATTCCTTTGAGTTTTAGCCTTGCGGCCGTACTCCCCAGGCGGGGCGCTTAATGCGTTAGCTGCGGCACGGAGACCGTGGAATGGCCCCCACACCTAGCGCCCAACGTTTACGGCGTGGACTACCAGGGTATCTAATCCTGTTCGCTCCCCACGCTTTCGCTCCTCAGCGTCAGTTACTGCCCAGAGACCCGCCTTCGCCACCGGTGTTCCTCCTGATATCTGCGCATTTCACCGCTACACCAGGAATTCCAGTCTCCCCTGCAGTACTCTAGTTTGCCCGTATCGACTGCAGGCCCGAGGTTGAGCCTCGGGTTTTCACAGCCGACGCGACAGACCGCCTACGAGCTCTTTACGCCCAATAATTCCGGACAACGCTTGCACCCTACGTATTACCGCGGCTGCTGGCACGTAGTTGGCCGGTGCTTCTTCTGTAGGTACCGTCACTTGCGCTTCGTCCCTACTGAAAGAGGTTTACAACCCGAAGGCCGTCATCCCTCACGCGGCGTCGCTGCGTCAGGCTTTCGCCCATTGCGCAATATTCCCCACTGCTGCCTCCCGTAGGAGTCTGGGCCGTGTCTCAGTCCCAGTGTGGCCGGTCACCCTCTCAGGCCGGCTACCCGTCGTCGCCTTGGTGGGCCACTACCCCACCAACAAGCTGATAGGCCGCGGGCCCATCCTCAGCCGATGAATCTTTCCACCACCAGACCATGCGGTCAGCGGTCACATCCGGTATTAGCACCAATTTCTTGGAGTTATCCCAGAGCTGAGGGCAGGTTGCCCACGTGTTACTCACCCGTTCGCCGCTAGGGCACCACCCCGAAGAGTGGGCCTCGCTCGACTTGCATGTGTTAAGCACGCCGCCAGCGTTCGTCCTGAGCCAGGATCAAACTCTCCGTAGATGATTTGATCGCAGCTGAGACCAAGAGTTGGCACTCTCGTTCAATCAACCAAAGGAACCCCAACGACACCCACAAAAAGGGATGCCGAATGGGGGTATTGATACTTGGCACTGACTTTCGGCACGCTGTTGAGTTCTCAAGGAGCGGACGCGCACGAAACCCGACCAATTTCTTGGCCCTCGTTCGAGGCGGCTTGTCCGACTGTACGCCGTGCACGGCTCGCTGTCACACCCGGGGGTCTGACCTCGCGGCTCCCGGCTCTTTCGACCCGGTCTCGCTCGGCGCAAAGAAGAACTTACGTGCCGTCCGGGGCGCCGTCAAACCGCTGTGGGGCCCGAAGCGCCCCGGATGGGCTCTCCGAGCACCTCGCCCGGGAGAAAGCCCAGGTCAGCGCCGACCGCCTGGCCTCCGATTGCGAGGCAGGTCACCTTCTGCGGCTTCGAAAAGGAGTTGAACGGCGCCCCAGGAGCCTCAGAGGCCCAGCAACGACTCGATCCCGACGGTCAGACCGGGGCGGTGGCCGATCTCCCGGACCGCCAGGAGCACACCGGGCATGAAGGACGCCCGGTCGTAGGAGTCGTGCCGCAGGGTCAGCGTCTCCCCCGCTGCGCCCATCAGCACCTCCTGGTGGGCGACGAGGCCGGCGAGCCGGACCGCGTGCACCGGGACGCCCTCGACGTCGGCGCCACGCGCCCCGGGCAGCGAGTCGGACTCCCGCGTCGCGTCCGGGGCGGCCGGGACGCCGGCGGCCCGCCGGGCGGCCGCGACGAGCCGGGCCGTGCGGGCCGCGGTGCCCGAAGGGGCGTCGACCTTGTTCGGGTGGTGCAGCTCCACGATCTCCACCGACGGGAAGAAGCGGGCCGCCTCCTGGGCGAAGCGCATGAGGAGCACGGCACCGATCCCGAAGTTCGGTGCGATGAGCACCCCGAGGTCGGGCTTGGGCTCCAGCCACTCCGCGATCGTGGCCAGCCGCTGCTCGTCGAAGCCGGTCGTCCCGACGACGCAGTGGATGTTCTGGTCGATGCAGAAGCGGATGTTGTCCATGACGGAGTCGGGCCGGGTGAAGTCGACGACCACCTGGGCGCCCGCGTCGGCGACGTTGAACAGCCAGTCACGCTCGTCGACCATCGCCACGAGCTCCAGGTCCTCGGCGGCGTCGACCGCCCGGCACACCTCGGTGCCCATCCGGCCCCGGGCGCCGAGCACGCCCACCGAGACGAGCGGAGTCTCTCCGGTGGCGGGGGTGGCGGGCTGGACGTCGGGGACCGGCGAGGTGCTCATCCCGCGATGCTCACCAACGCGGGCGCCGCACGCAAGGCGGCGCCCCACCCACCGGCAGGTCAGGCCCGGCGGCGGGCGAGGACGTCCCAGACCAGGAGCCCGACGGCGACCCCGGCCACGTCGGCGAGCAGGTCCGCGACCGACGTCGAGCGGTTGAGCACGGGCAGGGACTGGAGCAGTTCGCTGACCGAGGCGTAGAGCACCAGGACGACGGCGAGCGCCCCCCGCCCGACGCCGGCCCAGCGGCCACTGACCGCCAGCACGGCGAACAGCAGCACGTGGACCACCTTGTCCACGCCGGCCGGAGCGGACGGGACGCCCGAGGCCGGCGTGAACAGCACGACCAGGGAGACCAGCACGACGACCGCGAACAACCCACGGGCGAGCGGACCGTGGACGGCGGGCACCGTGGTCGGACGGGAGGTCATCGGCGGCTCAGGCGGCGAGCAGCCGGTCGAGGTCGCGCTCCCGGTAGGGGCCGACGACGGCCAGGCAGGTCGGCCGGGTGAACAGGTCGGCGGCGACCGCGCGCACCTGGTCCTCCTGCACGGCCTCGAGCCGGTCCAGGACGGTGCGCACCGGGAGGTACTCGCCGTACGAGAGCTCGCTCTTGCCCAGCCGGCTCATCCGGGAGCCGGTGTCCTCCAACCCCAGGACCAGGCCGCCCTTGAGCTGGCCGCGCGCCCGTACCACCTCCTCGGTGGTCAGCCCCTCCGCCGCGACCTCGGCGAGCGAGGCCCGGATCAGCCGGAGGACCTCGGGGACGCGCTTGGGCGAGCAGCCGGCGTAGACCGAGAAGCTGCCGGCTCCGGCGTAGTGGGTCAGCGAGGAGCCCACGCTGTAGACCAGGCCCCGCTTCTCCCGGATCTCCTGGAACAGCCGGGAGCTCATCCCGCCGCCCACCGCCGCGTCCAGCACCGCGCCGGCGTAGCGCCGCTCGTCCAGCCGGCCCATCCCCAGGCTGCCCAGCAGCAGGTGGGTCTGCTCCGTGCGCCGGTGGATCAGCCCGGTCGGCCGGGCCGGCCCGCCCAGGACGACGTCGGACCCCAGCCGCAGCGGCTCCGGCCGCGCTCCCCCGCCCAACCGGTCACCGAAGGCCGTCGTGACGAGGTCGACCACCTGCTGGTGGTCGACCCGCCCGGCCGCCGAGATGACGATCGAGGGGACGGCGTAGCGGTCCCGGTACCAGCCGTCGACGTCGTCCCGGGTCAGGGACTCGATCGACTCGACGGTGCCCAGCACCGACCGCCCCAGGGAGGTGTCGCCGAACAGGGTCTCGGCGTACAGGTCGTGCACGGCGTCGGCGGGCTCGTCGTCGCGCATCGCGATCTCCTCGAGCACCACCGTGCGCTCGGACTCCAGGTCCGGGGCGGTGTTGAGGGCCTCGGTGACCAGGTCGCCGAGCAGCGTCACCGCGAGCGGGAGGTCGCTGGCGAGCACGTTCGCGTAGTAGCAGGTGTGCTCCTTGGCGGTGAAGGCGTTCATCTCACCGCCGACGGCGTCCATCGCCGTGGCGATCTCCAGCGCCGTCCGGCTCCGGGTGCCCTTGAACAGCAGGTGCTCGAGGAAGTGCGAGGAGCCACCCAGCTCCGGGCTCTCGTCCCGGGACCCGACGCCGACCCAGATGCCCAGCGTCGCCGACAGCACCCCGGGCATCGTCTCGGTCAGCACCCGCAGCCCGCCGGGCAGCTCTGTCCGCTCCACCCGACCGCCGACCTCGTCGACGTCGAGCACCACCGTCTCGCCCACCCGGCCCGTCCCTGCACCGGCCGGGGCCGGGACGGACGCCGCAGCGCCCGCCCCGGCCCCGGTCAGGTCGGTACTCGTGATCACGCCTCCGCGGGGGCGGCGGTCTCGTCAGCCGGAGCTGCGTCACCGGCAGCGGCGGCGTCACCCTCGACGACCGGCACCAGGCTGATCTTGCCGCGGGCGTCGATGTCGGTGATCTCGACCTGCAGCTTGTCGCCGACGTTCGCGACGTCCTCGACCTTGGCGATGCGCTTGCCGTTGCCGAGCTTGCTGATGTGCACCAGCCCGTCGCGGCCGGGCAGCAGCGAGACGAAGGCGCCGAAGGCGGTCGTCTTCACCACGGTGCCGAGGAACCGCTCGCCGACCTTGGGCAGCGTCGGGTTGGCGATCGCGTTGATCCGGTCGACCGCGGCCTGGGCCGAGGGGCCGTCGGAGGCGCCGACGTAGATCGTGCCGTCGTCCTCGATGGTGATGTCGGCGCCGGTCTCGTCCTGGATCGCGTTGATCATCTGGCCCTTGGGGCCGATGACCGCACCGATCTTGTCGACCGGGATGCGCACCGTGGTCACCCGCGGGGCGTAGGCGCTCATCTCGTCGGGGCCGTCGATCGCCTCGAGCATGACGTCGAGGATGTGCAGCCGGGCCGCGCGGGCCTGGGTCAGCGCACCGGCGAGGACGTCGGAGGGGATGCCGTCGAGCTTCGTGTCCAGCTGGAGGGCCGTCACGAAGTCCTTGGTGCCGGCGACCTTGAAGTCCATGTCACCGAAGGCGTCCTCGGCGCCGAGGATGTCGGTCAGCGCGACGTACTCGGTCTTGCCGTCGACCTCGTCGGAGACCAGGCCCATGGCGATGCCGGCGACGGCGGCCTTCAGCGGGACACCGGCGTTGAGCAGGGCCAGCGTCGAGGCGCAGACCGAGCCCATCGAGGTGGAGCCGTTGGAGCCGAGGGCCTCGGAGACCTGACGGATCGCGTAGGGGAACTCCTCGCGGTCCGGCAGCACCGGCAGCAGCGCCCGCTCGGCCAGCGCGCCGTGGCCGATCTCGCGGCGCTTGGGCGAGCCCACCCGGCCGGTCTCACCGGTGGAGTACGGCGGGAAGTTGTAGTTGTGCATGTAGCGCTTGCGGGTGATCGGGTTCAGCGTGTCCAGCTGCTGCTCCATGCGGAGCATGTTCAGCGTCGTGACGCCCATGATCTGGGTCTCGCCACGCTCGAACAGCGCCGAGCCGTGCACCCGCGGGAGCACCTCGACCTCGGCCGACAGCGGCCGGATGTCGGTGAGGCCACGGCCGTCGATGCGGATCTTGTCGCGCAGGATGCGCTGGCGGACGACCTTCTTGGTCACCGCGCGGAAGGCCCCGGAGATCTCCTTCTCGCGGCCCTCGAACTGCCCGGCCAGGGCGGCCTTGACCTCGTCCTTGAGCGCGTCGGTGGCCTCCTCGCGCTCCTGCTTGCCGGCGATGGCCTGGGCCACGGCCAGCTTCTCGGCGGCCTGGGCCTCGACGGCGGCGTAGACGTCGTCCTGGTAGTCCAGGAAGCGCGGGAAGTGCGCCTCCGGCTTGGCGGCCTTGCCGGCCAGCGCGGACTGCGCCTGGCACAGCGCCTTGATGAACGGCTTGGCGGCCTCGAGGCCCTGGGCCACGACCTCCTCGGTCGGGGCGGTGGCGCCACCGGCGACCAGCTCGATGGTCTTCTCGGTGGCCTCGGCCTCGACCATCATGATCGCGACGTCGCCGTCGGGCAGGACCCGGCCGGCCACGACCATGTCGAAGACGGCGTCCTCGAGCTCGGCGTGCGTCGGGAAGCCGACCCACTGGCCGTTGATCAGCGCCACCCGGGTGCCACCGATCGGGCCGGAGAACGGCAGGCCGGAGAGCTGGGTGGAGGCCGACGCGGCGTTGATCGCGAGCACGTCGTAGACGTGGTCGGGGTCCAGCGACAGGACGGTGATGACGACCTGGACCTCGTTGCGCAGGCCCTTGGCGAAGGTCGGCCGCAGCGGGCGGTCGATCAGCCGGCAGGTCAGGATGGCGTCCTCGGAGGGCCGACCCTCGCGGCGGAAGAACGAACCGGGGATCTTCCCGATGGAGTACATCCGCTCCTCGACGTCCACCGTGAGCGGGAAGAAGTCGAACTGCTCCTTGGGCTGACGGCCGGCCGTGGTGGCCGACAGCAGCGTGGTGTCGCCCATGGTGGCGACGACGGAGCCGGCGGCCTGCTTGGCGAGGCGGCCGGTCTCGAAGGTGACGGTGCGGGAACCCAGGGCCCCGTTGTCGATCACCGCGGTGGCGGTGAACACGCCGTCCTCGGCGTCGAAGTCGATGGGGTCTGTGGTGGGTGCGGACATCGTGTCCTCTTCCTACGTCGCATACGGCGACGTCCTCTTCGCGGCGTCGCGCCGACGGCGTCCGGGGCGACCGGTCTTCGATCGAAGCCCTCGGGGGCGCACTCGCGGTTCCTGCGCTCAGGCTCGCTGCGTCCCGGGGGCCACTACCGAGGACCGGCCCTCGCGGGGCGGCCGGCGTGGGGCCGGTGGTCCCGTGCGGCGGGTGCCGCACGAGTGAGGGGACCGTCCCGGTGTTGCCGGAGCGGTCCCCTCGGTCGTGCTAGCGGCGCAGGCCGAGCCGCTCGATGAGCGAGCGGTACCGGTTGATGTCGGTCTTCGCCAGGTAGTTCAGCAGCCGCCGGCGGCGGCCGACCAGCAGGAGCAGGCCCCGCCGGCTGTGGTGGTCGTGCTTGTGCATCTTGAGGTGCTCGGTCAGGTCGCTGATCCGTCGGGTCAGCATCGCGACCTGCACCTCGGGGGAACCGGTGTCGTTCTCGACCGTCGCGTACTCGGTCATGATCTGCTTCTTCGTCGCGCTCTCCAGCGCCATGGTGCCTCCAGGGCAGGTCACGTGTGGCCCCCGGTCTGTGTCACGGGGGCAGCATGCACACACGTCGGTCACCCGACGTCGACGTCGAGGTTACACGGGTGCACCAGGGCCGGGCCGGGCCGAGCGGCGGACCAGGCCCTCGACCCGGGCCCGCGGGAGCGCGACCGGCCGGCGCCGGCCGGTCAGACCCCGAGGACGGCGCGGGTCCTCGCCACGTCCTCGCCCATGGCCACCAGCAGCTCCGGCACCCCGGCGAAGCTGACCATCGGGCGCAACCGCTCGACGAACTCCACGCCGACGTGCTCGCCGTACAGGTCGCCGTCGAAGTCCAGCAGGTGCGCCTCGACCGTGCGCCGGGCCCCGGCGAAGGTGGGGTTGCTGCCCACCGAGATGGCGGCCGGGTGGGTGCTGCGGCTGACGCCGCGGTGGTCCCGCAGCACCAGCCGGCCGGCGTAGACCCCGTCGGCCGGGATCGCGGTGTGCGCCGGGCTCTCCACGTTGGCGGTCGGGTAGCCCAGCTCCCGCCCGCGACGGTCACCGCGGACGACGATCCCGTCGACCCGGTGCGGGCGGCCCAGCGCCAGGGCCGCGGAGGCCATGTCGCCGGCGGCCACGCAGGCCCGGATGTAGGTGGAGGAGATGGTCACCTCGCCGTCGCCGGCCAGGGCGGGCGCCGAGCCGACGCTGGTCAGGTCGACCCCCTCGACGCTGAAGCCGAAGCGCCGGCCCTCGGCGGCCAGCGACTCGACGGTGCCGGCCGCCTTGTGCCCGTAGGTGAAGTTCTGCCCGACCACCACCTGGGCGGCGTGCAGGTGCTCGACCAGCACAGTGTGGGTGAACTCCCCCGGCGAGAGCCGGCTGAACTCCGGGGTGAAGGGCAGCACGCACATCGCGTCCACGCCCAGGGCGGCCACCAGTTCGGCCTTGCGGTCGGCCGAGGTCAGGATCGCCGGGTGGGAGCCGGGCCGCACCACCTCGGAGGGGTGCGGGTCGAAGGTCAGCAGCAGCGCCGGCCGTCCGACCGCGTGGGCCCGGCTGACCGCCGCCCCGATCAGGTGCTGGTGGCCGCGGTGCACCCCGTCGTACATGCCGACGGTGACCACCGTGCGCCCCAGGTCCGGCGGAGTCGCGTCCAGCCCACGCCAGCGCAGCACGCCGTCCCCCTCCCCCGCTACCGAGTGGTCGACGTGCTCAGGAGGCCGCGGGCGCGACGCGGTGCAGCCAGCCGTGGGTGTCGGGCACCCGGCCGTGCTGGATGTCGAGCAGCCGCTCGCGCAGCTCCATGGTCAGCGGACCGGGCTCGCCGTTGCCGACCGTGAAGTCCCCGGTGCGCCCCTTGACCTCGCCGACCGGGGTGATGACCGCGGCCGTGCCGCAGGCGAAGGTCTCGGTGATCGAGCCGTCGGCCGCACCTTCCCGCCACTCGTCGACGCTGACCTTGCGCTCGGTGACCCGGTGCCCGAGCTCGCGGGCGACCGTGATCAGCGAGTCGCGGGTCATGCCCGGCAGCAGCGTGCCGGTCAGCTCCGGGGTGACGAGCTCGGCGTCGGGGCCTGAACCGAGGACGAAGAACAGGTTCATCCCGCCCATCTCCTCGACCCAGCGCTTCTCCACCGCGTCCAGCCAGACGACCTGGTCGCAGCCGGCAGCGATCGCCTGCTCCTGGGCCAGCAGGCTGGCCGCGTAGTTCCCGGCGCACTTGACGTCACCGGTGCCGCCGGGAGCGGCCCGGATGTAGTCCTCGGAGAGGAAGACCGACACCGGCTGCACGCCCCGCGGGAAGTACGCCCCCGCCGGGCTCGCGATCACCAGGAACAGGTACTCGCTCGCCGGCCGGACGCCGAGGAACGGGTCGACGGCCATCATGTACGGCCGGAGGTAGAGGGTCTGGTCGGGGCCGGTCGGCACCCACTCGCGGTCGGCGTCGACCAGGGCGTCGACGGCGGTGAGGAAGGCGTCCTGCGGGACGGCCGGCATGGCCAGCCGGGCGGCGCTGCGGGCGAACCGGGCGGCGTTGGACTCCGGCCGGAAGGTCGCGACGCTGCCGTCGGGCTGGGCGTAGGCCTTGAGGCCCTCGAAGATCGACTGCGCGTAGTGGAGGGTGGCGGTGCTGGGGTCCAGCTGCAGGGGCCCGTAGCCGGTCAGCCGGGCGTCGACCCAGCCCTCACCCGCGCGGTACCGGGCCACGACCATCGAGTCGGTGAAGTGCCGGCCGAAGCCTGGGTCCGCGAGGATCGCGGCGCGTTCGGCGGCGGGCCGGCGCGGCACGTCCTCCACGACCAGCGGCACGCCCTCGGTGAAGACCCGGGGAGAGGTACGGCTGTCGGCGAGCGTGTCGGTCATGGCTCCCACCTGCTGGTGCTCGTGCTGGAGCGTGCCCGGCGGTTGCCCGGCCCGCCCGGTCACCCTAGCCCGGCCCTCCGGGCCCGGGGCACGTGCGGCGGGACGACCGCCCGCCGGCCACCTGGTGCGATCGGACCGACCGGAGGGCCGGCCGTCGTCGTCCGGCTCGGTGTCGACGACGGCACGGGCCTGCGGCTCAGCTGCCCTTCGGGGCCGCGGACTCGACGACCTCGTAGCTCCACACGTGCTGCTGCGAGCGCTCGGCGGCGGGGGCCAGGGTGTCGCCGCCGCCGTCGTGCGCGCGGTCGAAGTCCTGGCTGGTCTGCCAGGCCTCGTAGGCCTCCTGGCTGGTCCACCGCGTGTAGACGAGGTAGGAGTCGGTGCCCGCGACCGGGCGCAGCAGCTCGAACCACTCGAACCCGGGGGTGGTCTCCACCGCACCGGCCCGGCCCTTGAACCGCTCCTCGAAACGGGCGCGCTTGTCCTCGGGCATGGTCACGACGTTGATCTTGACGATGCTCATGCACCGCATCCTGCCCAGTCGCGACCGGCTCGACACAGCGGGTGGGCGAGACTGGCCCGGTGACCGAGCAGCCGCGCACCGCCGACATCGGGTTCGCCCGGCTCGACCCGGACCGGGCGGCCCGCACGGGGACGCCCGAGGTGGTGTTCGCCGGCGGCAAGACCCCGGCCGAGACGGTCGGGTGCCTGGCCGGCCTGCTGGACGCCGGCGCCCCGCTCGCCTGGGCCACCCGGGTCGACGAGCCGACGGCCGCGGCGGTGCGCGAGCGCTGGCCGGAGGCCCACGTCGACCCGGTGGGCCGGGTGGCCTGGGTGGGCACTCCCCCGCCCCCGGTCGGCGAGGTGCTGGTGCTGACCGCCGGGACGTCGGACGGCGCGGTCGCCGCCGAGGTGGCCGCCACCCTGGCCGCCAGCGGCGTGGCGTGCCGGCGGGTCGACGACGTCGGGGTGGCCGGCGTGCACCGGGTGCTGGCCGTGGCCCCGGACCTGGCCGCGGCCGATGCGGTCGTCGTGGTCGCCGGGATGGACGGCGCGCTGCCCAGCGTGGTCGCCGGGCTCACCGACCGGCTGGTGGTCGCCGTCCCCACCTCGGTCGGCTACGGCGCCGCCTTCGAGGGCCTGGCGGCCCTGCTCACCATGCTCACCGCCTGCGCGCCCGGCGTCCTGGTGGTCAACATCGACAACGGGTTCGGCGCCGGCGTCGCGGCCGCCCGGATCGTCCGGTCGGCTCAGCGGTAGCGCACCGGGTCCGGCAGCAGCTCGTTCATCGCCCCGGACCGGAAGCCCCGCGGGTCCAGCTCCACCCGGGCGAAACCGGGGACCGCGGCCAGCAGCTCCGGCCCCACGACCGGGACGAGGGCGGCGTCGACCTCGACCCGGGCCACGTCCCCGCCCAGGTCCCGCACCCGCAGGTCATGCACCGCGTGCCCGGCCCCGGCCAGCGCCGTCCGCAGCGCCGCCTCGGCCACCTCGACCCGGGCCAGGCCGGCCGCGGACACCGGCACCCCGTAGGCGATCCGGCTGGCCAGGCACGCTGCGGCCGGCTTGTCCGCCAGCGGCAGGCCCCAGAGCCGGGCGGCGGCGCGGACGTCGTCCTTGGTCATCCCGGCCCGGGCCAGCGGCGCCCACGCCCCGCGCGCCGCGGCCGCCCGGATGCCGGGGCGGAAGCCCGCTTGCAGGTCGTCGGCGTTCGTGCCGGTGACCACGTCGGCGATGCCCAGCTCCGCGGCCAGCGGCGTCAGCACGTCGACCAGCTCGGTCTTGCAGAACGCGCACCGGTCACCGGCGTTGGCGACGTACCCCGGCCGGGACAGCTCGTCGGTCCGCGGCTGCTCGTGCCGCACCCCCAGGCCCACCGCGAACTCGTGCGCCGCGACCCGCTCGGCGGCCGGCAGGCTCGGCGAGACCGCCGTCGCCGCGACCACCCGCTCGACGCCCAGGGCGCGCACCGCGGCGGCCAGCACCACACCGGAGTCCACCCCGCCGGAGAAGGCGACCAGCACCCCGGGGACGGCGGAGAGCTCGGCGTCCAGCAGGGCCAGCCGGTGCTCGAGTGTGCTCATCGGAGGCCAGGGTGTCACCCGGCTCAGCCCGGCGGGAAGCCGACCGCGACCCGGGCCACCGACCCGGCGTCCTCCACCAGGGCGACCAGCCGGCCGTCGGGAGCGACCGCGGCGTGCAGACCCGGGGCGCCGGTGGCCGGGACGCGCTGGCCGTACCCCAGGGCGACGGCCTCCTCGGCGGTGAGCTCCCGGGCCGGGAAGACCGCCCGGGCCGCGTCGGTCAGCCCCAGCACGCCCGGCCCGCTGCCCGGCCCGGCCAGCGCCCCGGCGGCGTCCTCGACCGGTCGGGCGTCGGTGGTGGCGAACGGCCCGGACGAGGTGCGGCGCAGCGCCGTGAGGTGACCGCCGACCCCGAGGACCGTGCCCACGTCCCGGGCGATCGCCCGGATGTAGGTGCCGGTGCTGCAGGAGACCGTCACGTCGACGTCGACCAGCTCCGGGGTGGGACGACGGACCCCGTGGACGTCGATCCGGTGCACGGTCACCGACCGGGCCGCCAGCTCGAACTCCTCACCGGCGCGCACCCGGTCGTAGGAGCGCCGGCCGTCGACCTTCACCGCGCTGACCGACGACGGCACCTGCTGCAGCGGGCCCACCTGGCCGGCCAGCGCCGCGCGGACGGCGTCCTCGGTGACCGCGGCGGCCGACGCGGTGGCGGTCACGTCGCCCTCGCGGTCGTCGGTGACCGTCGTCTGGCCGAGCCGGATGGTCGCCTCGTAGGTCTTGTCCGAGCCGGAGAGGTGGCCGAGCAGCCGGGTGGCCGCGCCCACGCCGAGCACCAGCAGCCCGGTGGCCATCGGGTCCAGCGTGCCGGCGTGGCCGACCTTGCGCACCGACAGCACCCGCCGGGCCCGGGCGACGACGTCGTGGGAGGTCATGCCCGGGGCCTTGTCGACCAGCAGCAGGGACGGCGGGACGTCGGCGTCGGGCTTCTTCGGGCTCATCGGACCTCCCCGCCGGGGCTCGTCGACCGGTCCTGCTCGGCTGGTGGGCACGTCGTCCCGCTCGCACGCTCGCTCACCGGGCCACCGTCTCACCCAGCCAGGCGCTCCCCCGCACCCGCCAGCCGACGGCCACCAGCCGCAGCACGATGAACAGGGTCAGGCCGGTCCACACCCCGGGCAGTCCCCAGTCCAGCCAGCCGGACAGCAGCGACAGCGGCACGAAGCCCACCAGCGCGGAGCCGACGGTGACGGTGCGCAGATAGGCGACGTCCCCGGCGCCCATGAGCACCCCGTCGAGGGCGAAGACGACCCCGGCCAGCGGCTGCATCAGCGCCAGGAACCACCAGACGACGCCGGCCTCGGCGAGCACCGCCGGGTCGTCGGTGAACAGCGGTGGCAGCACCGGCCGCAGGGCGAGCAGCAGGAGGGCGACGAGCACCCCGGTGCCCAGGCCCCAGCCGACCACCCGACGGGCGGTCTCGCGGGCCTCGGCCGGGCGGGCCGCACCCAGGGCCGTGCCGACGAGGGTCTGCGCGGCGATGGCGTAGGCGTCCAGCACCAGCGCGAGGAACAGCCACAGCTGCAGCGCGATCTGGTGCGCACCGAGCTCGGCGGTGCCCGAGCGGGCCACGACGGCAGCCGCGGCGGCGAAGGCAAGCTGGAGGACGGCGGCGCGCAGCAGCAGGTCGCGGCCGAGGACCAGCTGGGCCCGCAGCGCCGCCGGCCGGGGCCGCAGCGAGATCCCGGTGCTGGCCAGCTCGCGGGTCAGCGCGCGCACGAAGAGCGCGGCGGAGACCGACTGCCCGGCCACGTTCGCCACCGCGGAGCCGACCAGGCCCATCCCGGCCGTGTGCACCAGCAGTGGGCACAGGACCAGGCTCACCAGGCTGCCGGCCAGCACGTAGCCCATCGGCCGGCGCAGCTCCTGGACGCCGCGCAGCCAGCCGTTGCCGGCCAGGGCGAGCAGCAGCAGCGGCAGCCCCAGGCAGGCCACCCGCAGCCACTCCTCGGCGGCGTCGGCGACCGGCCCGGCTCCACCGGCGAGCAGGCGGGTCAGCGGCCCGGCCGCGACCTGGAGGACGGCGACCAGCCCGACCCCCAGCGCCAGGGCCAGCCAGGTGGCCTGCACGCCCTCCGCGACCGCGCCGTCCCGGTCACCGGCCCCGGCGCGCCGGGCCGCGCGGGCGGTGGTGCCGTACGCGAGGAAGTTGAGCAGCGCCGCCACGTAGGCGAGCAGCCCGCCGCCGATCGCCAGGCCACCGAGGCTGACCGTGCCCAGGTTGCCGACCACGGCGGTGTCGACGAGCAGGTAGAGCGGCTCGGCGGCCAGCACCACCAGGGCCGGCGCCGCCAGCGACGGGACCGACCTGCTCAGCGGGCCAGCTCCTGCCGGAGCTGGGCGATCGTGCCGTCCCGGTCGGCCGTCGAGGTGTAGCCGGCGGCAGCCCGGTGCCCACCGCCCCCCAGCGCCATCGCGACCCGGGCCAGGTCGGTGGCCCCGCGCGAGCGGAGGGAGACCGACCACGAACCGTCGTCCTGGCCCTTGAGGACGCAGGCGACGTCGGCCTCGGCGGTCGCGCGGACGACGTCGACGAGGGCTTCGAGCTGATCGGCGGCCAGGCCGTGGGCGCGGGCCTCGGCCGACGTCGACCAGGTCCAGACCAGGCCGGCGCCGACCTCGCGGTCCAGCGCCGCCCGCCCGGTGACGGCCGAGAGCAGCCCCAGCCAGCCGAAGGGCGCGGTGTCGAACAGCCGCTGACTGATCGCCGCGTGGTCGATGCCGGTGCGCAGCAGCCGGGCAGCCAGCTCGTGGGTGCCCGGCGCGGTGTTGCCGAAGCGGAAGGACCCGGTGTCGGCGGTCAGCCCGGCGTAGAGGCAGGTGGCCAGCTGCTCGTCGAGCTCGACGCCCAGGCCGTCCAGCAGGTCGGCGACGAGCACCACGGTCGCAGCGGCGTGCGGGTCGACCACCCGGATCTCCCCGAACCCCGGGTTGCTGGCGTGGTGGTCGACGACGACCGACCGCCGTGCGCCGGCCAGCACGGCCGCCAGGTCCCCCAGCCGGCCCGGGGAGGCGGCGTCCAGGCTGACGAACACGTCGACGTCGGCCGGCACGGCCCGTGGTGGGACCAGCTGCTGCGCGCCGGGGAGCCAGCCCAGCGAGGCCGGCAGCGTGAACGGCTCGGGGAAGGTCGCGGTCACCCGGGCGCCGCGGCGGCGCAGCCCCTCGGCCAGCGCCAGGGTGCTGCCCAGGGCGTCGGCGTCGGGCTGGACGTGCCCGGAGAGCACGACCGTCCGCCCGGCCGCCGCCGCCCCGGCGAGCAGTTCCACGGCCGCGTCCGCGGGCGCGGAGACGATGGTCATCGGCTCACGTGCCGTCCGGGCCGGCGTGCGGCGGCTGCTGCGGTTCCGGGTCGTTGTTGCCGCCGCCCACCGCGTAGTGCGTGCCGTCGTCCGGCTCGTCCGCGGCGATGCTGTCGGTCGTCCCGACGTCGCCGTGCTTGCCGCCGGCGGTGGGGTCGCCGGAGGCCGGCTCCTCCCGGCCGCCGAACCCGGCCTTGTGCTGCTGCCCGGCCAGGTCGTCCGGGTCCGGGTCCACCGCGCCGGTCACGACACGCTCCGCTCGGCCGCCGACGGACGACCGTCGGCGGCGTCGGCACGCTCGTCGGCCGGGGCGTCCAGGGACTCCCCGTCCTCGGCGTCCTCGTCCTCGTCGACCGCCGGCCTGCGGTAGGGGTCGGCCTCGCCGGCGTACTGGGCGTTCTCACGGGCACGGGCCAGTTCGGCGTCCGCCTCCCGGACGCGGGCCAGCGCCTCCTCCAGCTCCCGGGCGGTGTCCGGGACGATGTCGGCGACGAAGGTCAGCGTGGGCACGAACTTGATGCCGGTCTGCTTGCCCACGGTGGAGCGCAGCACGCCGGTGGCGCTGGCGAGGGCCCGGGCGGAGTCCTCGATCTGCTGCTCGTCGCCGTAGACGGTGTAGAACACCGTCGCCTCGCGCAGGTCACTGGTGACCCGCGCGTCGGTGATGGTGACCATCCCGAGGCGGGGGTCCTTGATCTGCATCTCGATCGTGGCGGAGACGATCTGGCGGATGCGCACGGCCAGTCGGCGTGCGCGGGCCGGGTCAGCCATCGGTCCTCCTCGGAACGGCCAGGAACGGTCCTGGGTGGGTCTGGAGGGCCCCGTCGCAGGGCCCCGCCCCGCGACGCGGCGTGGGGTGGGGGGCGAGGGGCCTCAGTCGGTCTCGCTGAACAACTGCCGGTGCGTGGACAGCAGCATCACCTCCGGGCGGTCTGCCAGCCACCGCTCGCAGGCGTCGAGGACGTCGGCCACGTGCGCGGGCTGCCCCGCCACGGTGGCGACCCCGACCTGCGCGCGACGGTGCAGGTCGGGGTCGCCCACCTCGGCGACGGCCACGGCGAAGCGACGCCGCAGTTCGGCCACGATCGGCCGGACCACGGCACGCTTCTCCTTGAGCGAGTGGACGTCCCCCAGCAGCAGGTCGGCGGTGAGCGTGCCCGTGAACACGCTCACCGCCTCCCTACTGCCAGGGTCTGTCCCGGCCCCCTTGCCCCCCGCCACGAACCAGCGAGTGGCGGGGGGCAAGGGGGTCCTTGCTCAGGCGCGCGGCTTCTCGCGCAGCTCGAAGGTCTGGATGACGTCCTCGGGCTTGATGTCGTTGAACGACCCCAGCCCGATACCGCACTCGTAACCCTCGCGGACCTCGGTCGCGTCGTCCTTGAAGCGACGCAGCGACTCGACGGTCAGGTTGTCCGCGACCACGGCGCCGTCCCGGATGAGACGGGCCTTGGAGTTGCGGACGATCGTGCCGCTGCGCACCAGGGAGCCCGCGACGTTGCCGATCCGCGGGACCCGGAAGACCTCGCGGACCTCCGCGGTGCCCAGCTGCACCTCTTCGTACTCGGGCTTGAGCATGCCCTTGAGCGCGGACTCGATCTCCTCGATGGCCTGGTAGATGACCGTGTAGTACCGGACGTCCACGCCCTCGCGGCTGGCGAGCTCGGTGGCCTGGCCCTCGGCCCGGACGTTGAAGCCCAGGACGATGACGTCGTCGGCCAGCGCCAGGTCGATGTCGCTCTTGGTGATCCCACCGACGCCGCGGTGGATGACCCGCAGCGAGATGTCGTCGCTCACCTCGATCTTCATCAGCGCCTCTTCGAGCGCCTCGACGGTGCCCGAGTTGTCGCCCTTGATGATCAGGTTGAGCTGACGGGTCTCCTTGAGCGCCGCGTCGAGGTCCTCCAGGCTGATCCGCTTCCGCATGGACGCGTTCTGCGCGTTGCGGATGCGGGCCTGACGGCGATCGGCGATCTGCCGGGCGATCCGGTCCTCCTCGACGACGAGGAAGGTGTCACCGGCACGCGGCACGGATGTCAGGCCGACGACCTGGACCGGACGGGCCGGCAGGGCCTCCTTGAGCTTGTTGCCGTGCTCGTCGAGCAGCGACCGGACGCGACCGTAGGCGTCGCCGGCCACGATCGAGTCGCCCTGGCGCAGGATGCCGCGCTGGACCAGCACCGTGGCGACGGGGCCACGGCCCTTGTCCAGCTTGCCCTCGATGACCACACCCTGGGGGTCCTGGCCCACGTTGGCGCGCAGGTCCAGGGAGGCGTCGGCGGTCAGCAGGATCGAGGTCAGCAGGTCGTCGAGGCCCTGACGGGTGGTCGCGGAGACGTCGACGAACATCGTGTCGCCGCCGTACTCCTCGGCCACCAGCCCGTACTCGGTGAGCTGCTGACGGATCTTGGCGGGGTTGGCCCCCTCCTTGTCGATCTTGTTGACCGCGACCACGATCGGCACCTCGGCGGCCTGGGCGTGGTTGAGCGCCTCGACCGTCTGCGGCATGACGCCGTCGTCGGCGGCCACCACCAGGACGACGATGTCGGTGACCTTCGCGCCGCGGGCACGCATCGCGGTGAACGACTCGTGACCCGGGGTGTCGATGAAGGTGACCGGACGCTCGTTGCCCTCGAGCTCGGTGACGATCTGGTAGGCGCCGATGTGCTGGGTGATGCCACCGGCCTCCTTGCCCGCCACGTTGGCGTGCCGGAGCGCGTCCAGGAGCTTGGTCTTCCCGTGGTCGACGTGACCCATGACGGTGACGACGGGCGGGCGGATGCCCCAGTCGTCCTCGTCGTCGCTCTCCTCGTCACCGAAGGTGAGGTCGAAGGTGTCGAGGAGCTCACGGTCCTCGTCCTCGGGGCTGACGACCTGGATGACCCAGCCGATCTCGGCACCGAGCAGCTGCAGGGTGTCGTCGTTGACCGACTGCGTCGCGGTGATCATCTCGCCCAGGTGGAACAGGGCGGTGACCAGCGCGGCCGGCTCGGCGTTGATCCGCTCCGCCAGGTCGGTCAGCGAGGCGCCACGCGGCAGCCGGACGGTCTGCCCGTTGCCACGGGGCAGCGAGACGCCGCCCATGCTCGGCGCCGCCATGGAGTCGAACTCCTGACGCCGCTGCTTCTTGCTCTTGCGCCCACGGACCGGACCGCGACCACCCGGACGCCCGAAGGCACCCGCGGTGCCGGCACCGGAACCACCGCGGCCACGACCACGGCCACCGCCGCCGGGGCGGAAGCCACCGCCGGCCGGCGCGCCGCCGGGACCACCGGGGCCACCGCCACCGGGACGGAAGCCACCGCCACCGCCGGGACCACCCGGACGGCCACGACCACCGGCACCACCGGGGCCGCCGGGACCACCCGCGCGACCGCCACCGGCCGGCCGCGGCGGCATCATGCCGGGGCTCGGACGCTGCGGCATCATGCCGGGGTTGGGACGGGGCCCACCCGGACCGGCGGCGGGACGGGGCCCGCCAGGACCGGACGCCGGGCGAGGACCGCCGGCGCCGGGAGCCGGACGCGGGCCGCCGGGGCCGGGACGCGGCCCACCGGGGCCGGCCTGCTGACCGGGAGCCCCGCCGGGTCGCGGACCGGCCGCAGCCGGACGCGGGGCGCTGCTGAAGGGGTTGTTGCCCGGCCGGGGAGCCGGACGGGGGCCGGGACGCGGCCCGGGGGCGGCCGGACGCGGAGCGCCCGGGGTGCCGCCACCAGCGGCCGGACCGGCGGGTGCACCACCGGCCGGGCGCGGACCCGGGGCAGCCGGACGCGGGCCCGGCTGCGCCGGTGCGGCCGGCGGCTGCTGGGTCGGGGCGCTGGCGGCCGGCTGCTGCGGCGCCGGGACCGGCTGAGCCGGAGCCGGAGCCGGGGCAGCGGCCGCCGGCTGCTGCGGCGCCGGCCGGGGGCCGGGACGCGGGCCGGGGGTGGCCGGACGGGCCGGGGCGTCAGCCCGGGCGGCAGGAGCCTGGGGAGCGGCCGGGGCCGGTGCCGGGGTGGGAGCCGGGGCAGCGGGGGCCGGCGCGGCGGGAGCCGACGTCACGGGAGCAGCCGGCCGGGGGCCGGGCGTGGGACGCGGACCCGGGCGGGCGCCGGAGGCGCCGTTGCCGCCACCGCTCGAGGCGCCGTCGCCGGGGAAGGCCTCACGCAGCCGTCGGGCCACCGGGGCCTCGACGGTGGAGGAGGCGGACTTCACGAACTCGCCCTGCTCCTTGAGCTTGGCGAGCACTGTCTTGCTGTCGATACCGAGCTCTTTCGCGAGCTCGTGTACGCGGGCCTTGCCTGGCACGGGTCTCCTCTGGTGAGGCCGGCGGCTGGCCCGCTCGACCTCTGTCTCAGTGGTGCATGGTCATCGTGGCGACTTCACGGGTTGCTCATCCGAGGTCGTCCTGCTCTCGACTGTGGACCGGCCGGGTGCCGGTCCGACTGGATCGCGCTCAGTTCGTGGTGCTCGGTGCTGCGTGGTGCTCGGTGCTGCGTGGTGCTCGGTGCCGTCGGCCCGGGCGGGTCAGCTGACCTGCCGGAGGACGTGGGCCTCGAGCGGGCCGGTCTCCAGCGGCGTGCTGCTGCGCAGCGCGCGCGGGAAGGCCCGGCGCCGGACTGCTGCCTGCAGGCACTCCGCGGTGGGGTGCAGGGACGCACCCCGGCCGGGGAGCCGTCGCCGCGGATCGGGGGTGAGCCCCCCGCCACGGACGACGACACGCAACAGCTCGGTGACCGGAGCGCGTCGCCGGCACCCCACACAGGTGCGGACCGGCATCGACGGATCGGCCATCAGGGAGTCTAGCGCGCCGCGGGCCCGGGATGTTCCGCGCGCCGCACAGGGGGCCGGTGGCCGCCCTGCGGACCGCGGGCACCGGGCCGACCGGCCTGCGCTCCCGGCCGCAACGGCGCCCGCCCGACACCCGGGGACACCGGGGCGTCGCCGTCGACCGCCTCGGCGTCACTGCGGATGTCGATGCGGCAGCCGGTGAGCCGGGCGGCCAGCCGGGCGTTCTGCCCCTCCTTGCCGATCGCGAGGGACAGCTGGTAGTCCGGCACGACGACCTGGACCGCCCGGGCGGCCGCGTCCACCACCCGTGCGCTGGTGACCCGGGCGGGCGACAGCGCGGAGGCGACGAAGCTGGCCTCGTCGTCGGACCAGTCGACGATGTCGATCTTCTCGCCGTGCAGGTCGCTCATCACGTTGCGGACCCGCTGGCCCATCGGGCCGATGCACGCGCCCTTCGCGTTCAGCCCGGGGACGCTGGTCCGGACCGCGATCTTCGACCGGTGCCCGGCCTCCCGCGCCACCGCGACGATCTCCACGCTGCCGTCGGCGACCTCGGGGACCTCGAGGGCGAACAGCTTGCGCACCAGGTTGGGGTGGGTGCGCGACAGCGTCACCTGCGGGCCGCGGAAGGTGCGGGCGACGGAGACGACGTAGGCCTTCAGCCGGCTGCCGTGCCGGTAGTCCTCACCGGGCACCTGCTCCGGCGCGGGCAGTGTGGCCTCCACCTTGCCGATGTCGACGAGCACCATGCCCTGGGTGTTGCGGCGGTCGTGCGCCTGCACGATGCCGCTGACGATGTCGCCCTCCTTGCCGGCGTACTCCCCGAAGGTCTGCTCGTGCTCGGCGTCCCGGAGCCGCTGGATGATCACCTGCTTGGCGGTGCTGGCCGCGATCCGGCCGAAGTCGGAGGGGGTGTCGTCCCACTCGTGGACGACCTCGCCGTCCGGGCCGAGCTCCTGGGCCAGGACGGCGACCTCGCCGCTCTTGCGGTCGACCTGCACGCGCACGTGCTTGGCCGCCCCGTCCGCGTGCCGGTACGCGGTGACCAGTGCGGTCTCGATCGCCTGCAGCACCGTGTCCGCGGGGATGCCCTTCTCCCGCTCGACCGCCTTGAGAGCCGTCACGTCGATGTTCACTTGTTGCCTCCTCGTCGCGACCGGGGGTCCCGCGGCGCGCGGCGCTGGGCCGGTCGCCCGGGCCTCCTGCTCGCGTCGACCGCACTGGTCCCGGTCGGGTCCTGCTCGTCGTGGTGCTCGTCCTCGGCGTCCCCGGCCTCGTCGCCGTCGGTCGCGTCGTCTGTCTCGTCGTCGTCTGGCTCGTCGTCCTGGTGCTCGTCGTCCTGGTCGTCGTCGGGCGCGTCCCCGTCGGCGTGGTCGACCAGCGCGGCGTCGCGGTGCCCGGCCGGGCGGGTGAACTCCACCTGCACCCGCGCCTCGCCCAGCTCCGCCCAGGGCACGGTGCGCTCGCCGACGGCCTTGCGCACCTGCCCCTTCTTCGTGCCGCCCTTCTCCACGGCCAGCACGACCCCGCCGTCGTCGACCCGGACGACCCGGCCGGTGAGCTGCTCCCGGCCGGAGTCGGGGCCCACGGCGACGACGACCAGCCGGCCGACGTTGCGCCGCCAGTGCCGCGGCAGGCTCAGCGGACGGTCGACCCCGGGGCTGGTGACCTCGAGGACGTACGGCGAGCGGCCCAGCGCCTCGTCCTGCGCGTCGAGCACCTCCGACAGCGCCCGGCTGACCTCGGCGACATCGTCCAGGCTGACCCCGGAGTCCCGGTCGACGACGACCCGGACCACCGACCGCTGGCCGGCGGGGCGGACGACGAGCTCCTCCAGGTCGTACCCGGCGGCGGTGACCACGGGCTCGACCCAACCGGTCAGCTTGGCGGTCACCACGTCCGCGGTGCCTGCACCTCGCGTGGACACCGACTGCCTCCTGTTGTGTGGGAACCGCGACGTGCCACCGGGTGGGTGCCCCGGTGGCCGGCCGGGCGGGCCCGACGGGCCACCGGCGTGCTGCGCGTGAAGGTCCAGGCTACCGCCCGCACCGCGAGCACCACCGGTCCCGCGAGTCGCGACCGGCGCTCCGGTGCGTTCGGCGGGAACGGTCACCCGCGGCTGCCAGGATGGACGGCGATGTCCGGACCCCTCCCCGCTCCCCCGGCCGCCGGCACGTTCACCCGGCGCAGCCTGCTGGTCGCCGCCCTCGCCGGCACGGCCCTGGTCGCCACCGGCTGCACCGGCAGCTCCGGCGACGAGACCGACGCGGTCACCCCGGCGCAGGTCGACCGGCTGGCCGCGCAGGTGCGCGTGCAGGAAGAGGTGGTGGCCGCCTACGACCAGGCGCTGAGCAGCGCGCCCGGGCTGGCGGCGGAGCTGGCCCCGCTCGCCGCGCAGGCGCGCGCGCAGCTGGACCGGCTGCGGGCGGCCGCCCCGGGCGACACCGCGACGGCGTCGGCGGCACCCGCCGGCGCCGCTGCACCGACCGATCCGGCGGAGGCACGGGTCTGGCTGCGGGGCGCCGTCGGCGCGGCGGCCACCGCACACGCCGAGGCCTGCCCGGAGTTCACCGGGGGGCGGGCGGCGTTGCTCGGCAGCATCGCCGCGGGCCTGCGGGGCCAGGACGGGCTGCTGGCATGAGCGCTGCACCAGGACGAGCAGCCGGGAGGCGGGACGACGATGGCTGACGGCACCGACTTCCCCGCGGGCGGGGACACGGCGGCTGGGGGCACGACGGCGGAGGACGCCGCCCTCCAGGAGGCGCTGGCCGCCGTGCACGTGGCGATCTGGGGCTACGGGGTCGTCGGTGCGGCGCTCCCCGCGGAGTCCCGGGACGCCGTGGTCGCTTGCGAGCTGGCGTACCTCGGACTCCGCGACCAGCTCGTCGGCCTGCTCAGCGACCGGCAGGTCGAACCGGTCGACGACGAACCGGGGCACACCCTGCCCTTCCCCGTGCTCTCCCCGGTCGACGCCGCAGCGCTCGCCGTCGTGCTGGAGGAGGGCGCGTCGGCAGCGTGGACGTGGGTGCTGGACCAGGCCGGCGAGCGCAGCACCCGGGTGCTCGCCGTGGCGGCGCTGAGCGCCGCGGAGGTGCGGGCGGTGGGCTGGCGCACGCAGGCCGGCCGCACCCCACCGACCAGCGCCTTCCCCGGCCTGCCGGAGGCCTGAGCCGCCGACTGCCGGCCCGGCCGACGCCGACCGTCAGCCGCCGAGCGCCGCGAGGAAGGCGTCGGCGACCTCGACGGCGACGCTGCTGGACTGCCCGCCCTCGACGAGCACCGCGAACGCGACGTCGCCCTGCGGGCCCCCGAGCTGGTAGCCCATGAACCAGCCGTGTGCGTCCAGCGGCGTGTTGGTGCCGTACTCCGCGGTGCCGGTCTTGCCGTACACCTCGCCCCGGTCGGCCAGCCCGGTGGCCGTCCCGCTGAGCACCACCTGGCGCATCATCGGCCGCAGTGCGTCCAGGACGGCCGGGCCGGGTCCGGCGGGGGCCGCGCCGGCCGGCTCGCCTCCCACGACCTCCACGGGGGCGGCGGGGGTGCCACTGGCGATGCCGGCGGCCACCAGGGCCAGCTGGGCCGGGCTCATCAGCACCTGCCCCTGGCCGATCGCGTCGGCGGCCTCGGTGGTGCCGGTGCTGGCTGCGGGCACCTCGCCGCTGAAGACGTCGACCGGCAGCTGCCAGTCGGCGCCCACCCCGTAGGAGGCGGCCGCCTCGGCGAGCGCCCCGTCGGGGAGGGTGAGCGCCTGCTGGATGAAGGTGGTGTTGCAGGACTGGGCGAACGCCTCGGTCATCGGCACCGTGCCGAGGTCGAACTGGTCCTCGTTCTCGAACTCCCGGCCCTCCACCGTGGTCGTGGCCGGGCAGGGCACCGGCGTGTCGGGGGTGACCGTGCCGGCCGACAGCAGCGCCGTCGCCGTCATCGTCTTCATGCTCGAGCCGGGCGGGAACTGCCCGGTCAGGGCGTTGACCGGGTTGGCCGCCTCGTTGGAGCTGACCGCCAGGAGCTCCCCGGTGCCCGGCCGGACCGCCACCAGGTGGGTGGGCAGGGGCTGGGTGGCCACCGCGGCGTCGGCGGCGTTCTGCACCGCCGGCAGCAGCGGGGTCTGGACCGCGGTGCCCGGCACGGGGTCGACGGTGGCGACGACCCGCCCGGGGTCCTCGAGGGCCTCGTCGGTGCTCACCACCCGGACGGTGAACCCGGGGGTGCCGGCCAACTGCTCCTGCCGGGCCCGCTGCAGCCCGGACAGGCCCAACCGGTCGCCGGCGGCGTAGCGCGCCTCCCCGTCGGCGTCCACGGCGTCCTCCAGCACCTCCGCGGTGGCGTCCCCGACCCGGCCCAGCAGGGCGAGCCCGAACCGGGACGTCGGGGCCAGCAGCCGGGTGCTGGTCGGGAAGACCGCCCCGGGCAGGTCGTACACCTGGGCCCGGATCGCCTCGAAGTCGGGCCGGCGCAGGGTGATCACCGGCACGAACTGCCCGGCCGGGGCGGCCTGCACGTCCGCGGTGATCTCCTCCGCGGAGATCCCGGTCGCCGCGGCCAGCCCGGCGGCCAGCGCCGGCAGGTCGGTGACCTGGGCGGTGTCCACCCCGACGTCGACGACCTCCGTCTCGGTGAACAGCGGTGCGCCGGTGGCGTCGGTGATCGGCGCGCGCTCCGGCAGCGACCGGTCCAGCTCCAGGCGCTGGCCCTCGGACAGCTCCGGGTGGACGACGGCCGGCTCGGCGACCACCTCCCAGCGGTCCTCCCCGTCCTGCTCACCCTCCTGCAGCGCCAGCGTGGCGTCGTAGGTCCAGTCCGGGGCCGCGACGAGGTCCCAGGTGGCCTGCCAGGTGACGTTCGCCGCGCCGTCGGAGACCGACACCTCGCCCAGCTCCGTGGTCAGGGTCGCCCCGGGCAGGTCGGCGGCGGTCTGCTCCAGCAGCGCCCCGGCCACCGCGGGATCGGTCGTGCGGTCGGCGGCGGCGTCCACCCGGCCCGCGGCCCAGTCGTCGAGGAAGGCCTGCGCGGCGTCCCGGACGTCGTCGGAGGAGTCCCCCGAGCACCCGGTCAGCAGGGGGGCGAGGACGAGGACCGCGGCCCCTCCGGCCGTCGTGACCCGGCGGGTGGCCCCGCGGCTGCTGCTGGACCCGTGTCGGCTGCGCACTCCCCCACCCTGGCAGAAGTCCGCCGGCGATCCGGAACCCCTCGCCGCACCAGCCCCAGCGCCCCCAGCCCGGTCAGAACAGGATCGAGGCGAAGGTGCCGACCTGCTGGAAACCGACCCGTTCGTAGGCGGCGCGGGCCGCCCGGTTGTAGTCGTTGACGTAGAGGCTGACCACCGGGGCGATCGCCGTGCGGGCGTACTCGACCACCGCCGCGGTGCCCCGCTGGCCGATCCCCTGGCCGCGGTGCTGCGGGGAGACCCACACACCCTGCACCTGGCAGGCGTCCCGGGAGACCGCGCCGATGTCGGCCTTGAACAGCACCTCGTCGCGCTCGATCCAGGCCAGCGAGTGGCCCGCGTGGACCATCTCGGACACCCGGGCGCGGTAGCCGGCGCCGCCGTCGACGCGCAGCGGACTGACCCCGACCTCCTCGGTGAACATGGCCACCGCGGCCGGCAGCAGGGTGTCCAGCTCCTCGGCCCGGACCGGCCGCACCCGCGGCTCGGCCGGCACCGCCGCCAGCCCGGAGATGGCCAGCAGCGGCTGCCGGGCGCGCACCTCCCGCGCCGGGCCCCAGGAGGGCGCCAGCAGCTCCCACAGCGGGAGCACCGCCGCCGCCGGACCCACGATGGTCGAGCACCGTCGTCCGGCCCGCCGGGCCCGGTCGGCGAACGCGGCCGCTGCGGCCCGTTCGGCACCCGGCTGCGCGAAGGGGATCAGGTTGGCGCCGGCCAGGCAGACCGCATCCAGCCGGCGGCCGGCGTACACGCCCCACAGCGGTGCGCCCAGCGACGCGGTCGCGGTGCCGTGGGTCTCGATCCGCCCGGCGAGCATGCAGGCGCCCACCGGGTCGGTCGCCAGCAGCTCGCGGACGGCGTCCTCGTCGCCGGCGTCCAGGACCCGGGCAGGCGAGGAGCGCAGCACGCGGACCACCGTCCTCGATCGACCGTCGTGGGTGGGCGGGTCAGGAGACGGAGACGACCGGCGGGCCCGACGGCGTGCCCTCGGCGACCTGCGCCTCGGCGATCCGCATGGCCTCCTCGATCAGCGTCTCGACGATCATCGACTCGGGAACGGTCTTCACGACCTCGCCCTTGACGAAGATCTGCCCCTTGCCGTTGCCGGAGGCGACGCCCAGGTCGGCCTCGCGGGCCTCACCCGGGCCGTTCACGACGCACCCCATGACGGCCACCCGCAGCGGCACCTCCATGCCCTCCAGCCCCGCGGTGACCTCGTCGGCGAGCTTGTAGACGTCGACCTGGGCCCGACCGCAGGAGGGGCAGCTGACGATCTCCAGACCGCGCTGGCGCAGGTTCAGCGACTCCAGGATCTGGTTGCCGACCTTGACCTCCTCCGCCGGCGGCGCCGACAGCGAGACCCGGATGGTGTCCCCGATGCCCTGGGACAGCAGCGCGCCGAAGGCGACGGCGGACTTGATCGTGCCCTGGAAGGCCGGGCCGGCCTCGGTCACGCCGAGGTGCAGCGGGTAGTCGCACTGGGCGGCCAGCAGCTCGTAGGCGCGCACCATGACCACCGGGTCGTTGTGCTTCACCGAGATCTTGATGTCGCGGAAGTCGTGCTCCTCGAACAACGAGCACTCCCACAGCGCCGACTCCACCAGCGCCTCCGGCGTCGCCTTGCCGTACTTGGCCAGCAGCCGCTTGTCCAGCGAGCCGGCGTTCACCCCGATCCGGATCGGGGTGCCGGCGTCCTTGGCCGCCCGGGCGATCTCGCCGACCTTGTCGTCGAACTTCTTGATGTTGCCCGGGTTCACCCGCACCGCGGCGCACCCGGCGTCGATCGCGGCGAACACGTAGCGCGGCTGGAAGTGGATGTCGGCGATCACCGGGATCTGCGACTTCTTCGCGATGATCGGCAGCGCCTCGGCGTCGTCGGTGTCGGGCACCGCGACCCGCACGATCTGGCAGCCCGAGGCGGTCAGCTCGGCGATCTGCTGCAGCGTCGCGTTGATGTCGGCGGTCTTGGTGGTGCACATCGACTGGACGCTGACCGGGGAGTCGCTGCCGACCCCGACGCCGCCGACGTCCAGCTGACGGGTCTTCCGGCGCGGTGCGAGGACGGGCGGCGGAGAGGCGGGCATGCCCAGCGAGACGGTCACGGTTGGTCAGTCTCCCACTTACTGCAGGGTGATCGGGTTGACGACGTCGGCGATGACGAGCAGGCCGGAGAGCAGGATGAACAACCCGGCCACGACGTAGGCGACCGGCATCAGCCGGGCGATGTCGAACGGGCCGGGATCGGGCCGCCCGCGCACCCGGGCCACGGTCGAGCGGGCCTTCTCGTACAGCGCACCGGCGACGTGGCCGCCGTCCAGCGGGTAGAGCGGCACCAGGTTGAACAGGAAGAGCACCAGGTTGACGCTGGCCAGCAGCGACACGAAGAAGCTGAGCTTGTCCAGGTTGCTGAACTGCTCCAGCGCGAACGCCTCCCCGGAGAGCCGGCTGACCCCGACCAGGCCGATCGGGCCCTCGCGGTCGCGCTCCTCGCCCAGGAAGGTCGCCCGGAACAGCTGCGGGATGCGCTCGGGGATCTGGACCAGTCGCTGCACCGACTCGGTGACCACGGTGGCGAAGTAGCCCGGCAGGGAGCTCAGCGGCTGGCCGACGTAGTCCGTGGCGGACTGCACGCCGAGGTACCCGACCGTCTCCGTGCCGTCGGGCTCACCGTCGGCGTCGCGGTCGGTGTAGACGGTGTTCTCGATCGGGGTGACCGTGAGGTCGAGCCGTTCGACGGCGCCGTCGTCGTCCGGCCGGGCGACGGTCAGCGTCAGGGGCGTGCTGGCGCTGGCCTGCACCGTCTCCACCAGCGCGTCCCAGCCGGCGCCCGGTTCCTGGGTGACCGGCTCGCCGTCGATGGCCAGGATCGTGTCCCCCGCCTGCAGCCCGGCCTGGGCGGCCGGGCCGGCCGGCGGCAGGCCGCAGTCCGCCGTCCCCGCCGCGCAGAGCTCACCGGCCGGGGTGATCGGCACCTGGCACGGGTCCTCCGCGGTGCCGCTGGCCGCGCCGGCCGGCAGCACGCAGTCGGGCACCGCCGCGATCGTGGTGGTGGTCGTCGGCAGGCCGATGCCCACCAGCAGGACCAGGAAGAGCAGCACCGCCAGCACCAGGTTGTGGAAGGGGCCGGCGAACATCACGATCACCCGCTGCCACCACGGCTTGGCGTAGAACACCCGGCCGCGGTCGGAGGGCAGGACGTCGTTGAGGGCCGCCCCGCGCACCTCGGCGATGAAGCTGCGCATCCGGGTGGCGCGCTTGCTCTCGCCCTCCTCGGCCGGCGGGATCATGCCGACGATCCGGATGTACCCGCCCAGCGGGACGGCCTTGATGCCGAACTCGGTCTCCCCGCGACGGCGGGACCACACCGTCGGCCCGAAGCCGACGAAGAACTGCGGCACCCGCATGCCGAACTTCCGGGCCCAGAAGAAGTGCCCGAACTCGTGGAAGCCGATGCTGAACAGCAGCCCGACGGCGAAGGCGACGATCCCGAGGACCGTCAGCAGGAACCCGCTCAGCTCAAGCTCCGTCTCGGATCGTCCGCGTCGATGGCGGCGCGGGCGTGCTCCCGGGCCCACTTCTCAGCGGCCAGCACGTCCTCGACGCAGGTGGGTGCGCCGAGGTCCGGCGCGGCGTCGAGGGTACGCGCGATGACCTGGACGATCCCTGGGAACGACAGGCGTCCGGCGGTGAACGCGGCGACCGCCTCCTCGTTGGCCGCGTTGTACAGCGCCGGGACGACGCCACCGGCCTCCCCCGCCTGCCGGGCCAGCCGGACCGCCGGGAACACCTCGCCGTCCAGGGGCAGGAACTCCCAGGTGCTCGCGGTCGACCAGTCCAGGGCCGGCTGCACGTCCGGCAGCCGGTCGGGCCAGGCCAGCGCCAGCGCGATCGGCAGCCGCATGTCCGGCGGGCTGGCCTGGGCGATCGTCGCGCCGTCGGTGAACGTCACCATCGAGTGCACGATCGACTGCGGGTGCACCACGACGTCGATGTCGGCGTACGGGACGCCGAAGAGCAGGTGCGCCTCGATCAGCTCCAGCCCCTTGTTGACCAGGGTCGCGGAGTTGATGGTCACCACCGGGCCCATGTCCCAGGTGGGGTGGGCCAGCGCCTGCTCGCGGGTCACGCCGGCCAGCTCCCCGGCACTGCGACCGCGGAACGGCCCACCGCTGGCGGTGAGCACCAGCCGGGCCACCTCGCCCCGCGCGCCACCGCGCAGGCACTGGGCCAGCGCCGAGTGCTCGGAGTCGACCGGCACCAGCTGGCCGGGGGCCGCCGCCGCCGTCACCAGTGCGCCACCGGCGACCAGCGACTCCTTGTTGGCCAGGGCCACCGTGCGGCCGGCGGCGAGCGCGGAGAGCGTCGGCCGCAGCCCGATCGACCCGGTGATCCCGTTGAGGACGACGTCGGCCGGACGCGCGGCCAGCTCCTCGGCCGCGCGCGGGCCGGCCAGGATCTCCGGGAGTGCGTAGTGGCCCTGCGCCCAGCCGCGCTGCTGCGCCGCGGCGTAGAAGGCCAGCTGCAGGTCCTGTGCGGCGGTGGCGCGGGCGATGGCCACCGTCCGCACGCCCAGGGAGAGGGCCTGCTCGGCCAGCAGGGCGACGTCGCCTCCGCCGGCGGCGAGCCCGGTGATCCGCAGCCGGTCCGGGTTCTGCCGGGCGACCGCGATCGCCTGACGCCCGATCGACCCGGTGGACCCGAGCACGGTGACCGTCCGGGGTTCGGTGCTGCGCGGCTCGCTCATGCGGCTGATCCTGCCAAGTCCCCCGCCCGGGCCCCCGCCGTCCACCCCGGGGCGTCCGGTCCGGGCGCGCCCGCCGGGTGCCCGGGAGGCGCGCCTGGCATCATGGCGGTGAGCGGCCCAGCGCCCTCACGTCGGACAGAGCAGTGCCGCGACTGCGGCGACGAGTGCCAGCGAGGATGCCAAGTGAGCGAGCACAGCGGCCGGGGACAGGGTCACCAGACGAGCGCCCGGGTGATCGAGCAGTCCACCCGCGAGGAGGGCATCGTCCGCGCCGGCGCGACGCCGGTCCACGACGAGCACCCCGCGGACTGGGGCTGGCACGCCGAGTCGGGTCGGGTCGGCCGGATCACCGGCTGGCTGATGGTGCTGGCCCTGCTGGCCCTGCTCTTCGGCAACCACGACGGCCAGGTCGAGAACCTGTGGATCCTCGGCTTCGCGCTCACCCTCGTGGTCATGCTGCTGTGGGACGTGCGCCGGCGGAAGAACGCCTGGCGCTCGCGCTGACCCGTCCGGCCGCTGCCCAGCGGCCCGAGTGACCTGACCGAGGCCGTCTCCCCACCGGGGAGGCGGCCTCGGTCGCGTCGTGCCGACCACCGACGGACCGCAGGACTGTACGAATGTGCCCGGGACTGCGCAGCCCGACTGCACAACTGGACATCGATGTGGACAGGGACCGTGGACGATCAGCCGGAGTGCTGTGCACATCTGGTCGACATCACCGCGTGTCGCACAGGAATCTGACAGGCAGGCCCTGCGGAGGCGCTAGACAGCGCCCCACAGGTCCGGGTGCCCGGGCCGCCATCCACGGAGGAACCCGATGAGCCGCCTGACCCGCACCCGCGCCGCCGTTGCCACCGGCCTCACCCTGGGCACGGCGACCGCCGGCCTGCTGTTCGCCCCGGCCGCGCTCGCCGCGCCGGCGGCGCCGACGGTCTCGCCGTCCAGCACGGTCGCCCCCGGCACCGAGTACAGCGTCTCCGGCGTCGGTTGCACCCCGGGCGCGGCGAGCACCGTCGTCTCGATGGTCCCCGACGTCGAGCACCCCCAGTCCGGCGACGGCACGACGCCTGCCGCGGACGGCTCGTGGAAGATCGACATGACCGCGCCGACCGAGCTGGGCAGCTACTCCTACCGGCTGACCTGCGACCAGTACACGACGAAGTTCTCCTACGGCACGGTCACCATCACGGTCACCGCCGACGGCAAGCCGGTCCCCCCGGCCACCCCGGCCGCGTTCGTGCCCGGCGCCAAGCCGAACACCCCCGGCATCGCCGTCGCGTCCAGCACCGGCGCCACCAACGTCGCGGCCCCGGGCCAGAAGGTCACCAAGACCTACAAGGGCTTCAAGGCCCACGAGAAGGTCACCCTGGTGCTCCACTCGACCCCGGTCACGCTGGGCACCTTCACCGCCGACGCCAACGGCGTCGTCACCGCCAGCTTCACGCTCCCCGCCGGCACCGCGCTGGGCACCCACACCCTCGCCTTCGACGGCGACGCCGGCAGCCACTTCGAGGAGACGCTGACGCTGACCGCCGACGGCAAGGCCCTGGCCTACACGGGCGCCAGCGTCACCCTGCCGCTCGTCGGCGGTGCCGTGCTGGTCACCGCCGGCGCCGGCGCCCTGGTCCTCGGCCGTCGCCGCAACGCGGGGGCTGCGCAGGCCTGAGCATGACCCCCAGCAGCACGACGGACGCCGGCCAGGACTCTCCTGGCCGGCGTCCGCCGCGTTCCCGGGCGGTGCGGTGGGCGCTCGCCGTCACGGCTGCGCTCGTCCTCCTGACGGTCGTCGACCTCGCGGTCCTGGCCGGTCGGGTGGACCGGGTGGCGGTCTCGACCACCACGGGCCCGGGGACGACGTGGGTGCTGGTCGGCCTGGACTCGCGGGCCGTCCTCCCGGCCGGTGCCTCGGCCGAGCAGTTCGGCACCACCGACGACGTCCCCGGCGCCCGGGCCGACGTCGTGCTGGTGGTGCACTCCGACGGGGACGGCACCACGGTCCTCTCGGTGCCGCGTGACCTGGTGCTCACCGCCGGGGAGACGTCCGGTCGGCTGGCCCTCAGCTGGCTCGACGGCCCGCAGGCCACGGTCGACTCCCTGTGCGGTCTCGGCATCCCCACCGACCACCTGGTGAGCGTGGACCTGGCCGGGTTCGCCGAGATCGTCGACGCCACGGGCGGGCTGGCGGTCGACGTCCCGGCTCCCGTGCGGGACCCCGCTGCCGGGCTGGAGCTCACCGAGGCCGGCCTCCAGCAGGTGGACGGCCGGACCGCCCTGGCGATGGTGCGCTCCCGCCACCCCGAGCAGCTGGTCGGCGGCCGGTGGGTGCCCGCGCCGGTCGACCCGGACGGCCGCGCCTCGGCGGCCGGGCAGGTGGTCGACGCCCTGGTCGACCGGGTGCAGGGCACGCTGACCCGGCCGTGGGAGCTGCAGCGGGTCGCCTGGGCGGCCACCGGCGCGCTGACCGCGGACGAGGGCACCTCGGCCCGTGACCTGGCCGCGCTGGCCACGTGGGACCTCGGGCCGGTGACCGTGCTGCCGGTCGGCGACCCGGTGGACGACACGCTGCTCCGCTTCCCGTCCCCGGCGACGGCCGACGTCATCGCCGCCGCCGGCATGTCCTGCGCCGGCTGACCGCCGGTCAGGTGACCGCGACGCCGATCGCACTGCCGATCAGGTAGGTCGCGCCGGCGGCCAGCGCCCCGAACAGCAGCTGGCGCAGCGCCGACCACCACCAGGGCCGCGGGGTGAAGCGAGCGGACAGCGCACCGGCCACAGCCAGCCCGATGGCACCGCAGACCAGCGCCACCCACAGCAGGTCGAGACCGAACAGGTAGGGCAGCAGCGGCACCACCGCGCCCACGGAGAACGTCACGAACGAGGAGACGGCCGCCACCCGCGGGGAGGGCTTGTCCTCCGGACTCAGCCCGATCTCCGCCACCACGTGCAGCCGCAGCGCCGTCTCCGGGTCACGGGAGAGCTGCACGGACACCGCCTCGGCCAGCCCGTCGTCCACGCCCCGGGCGCGCAGCAGCTCGACCAGCTCGAGCCGCTCCCCCTCCGGGTTGCGCTCCAGCTCGCGCCGCTCCTTGGCGACCTCCAGCTCCAGCTGCTCGTTCTGCGTGGTCACCGAGGTGTACTCGCCCAGCGCCATCGAGATCGCACCGGCGACCAGGCTCGCCACACCGGAGAGGACGACGGTCTGAGCCGCTGCGCCACCGGCTCCGACGCCCGCCACCAGCGCGGTGTTGGTGACCAGGCCGTCCATCGCCCCGAAGACGGCGGCCCGCAGCCAGCCACCGGAGACGTCGGCGTGGCTGTGCTCGTGCAGCTCCGCGTCGGGCAGCTCGCTCACGACTGGTCGGACTCGGCTCCCAGCGGGACGGCGTCCTCGACGGTGGGCACCGGGACGGCGACGCTCGGGACCCCGTCGACCTGGTCGGCGGCAGCCAGCTGGCCGCAGGCCCCGTCGATGTCCGAGCCCCGGGTGTCGCGGACCGTGGTCGGGACGCCGGCGGCGCGCAACCGGGCGACGAACTCCCGCTGGGCCGGCAGCGGGCTGGCGTCCCACTTGCTGCCCGGCGTCGGGTTGAGCGGGATGAGGTTCACGTGCGCCAGCCGCTTGGCCAGCAGCTTCCCGAGCAGGTCGGCGCGGAACGGCTGGTCGTTGATGTCCCGGATGAGCGCGTACTCGATCGAGTACCGGCGACCGGTGCGGCGGGCGAAGTCGTCGGCCGCCGTCAGCACCTCGTCGACCTTCCAGCGGGTGTTGATCGGCACCAGCTCGTCCCGGAGCTCGTCGTCCGGGGCGTGCAGGCTCACCGCGAGCGTGACGTTGAGCCCCTCCTCGGTGAGCTTGCGGATCGCCGGGACCACCCCGACCGTCGACACGGTCACCGAACGCTGGGACAGGCCCAGGCCGTGCGGCGCCGGGGTCAGCAGCGCGTCGAGCGTCTTGCGCACCCGGGCGTAGTTCGCCAGCGGCTCCCCCATGCCCATGAAGACGACGTTGGACAACCGGCCCGGCCCACCGGGGATCTCGCCGTTGGCCATCGCCGCTGCTGCCGCGACCGCCTGGCCGATGATCTCGGCCGCGGAGAGGTTGCGGGTCAGGCCGCTCTGACCGGTCGCGCAGAACGGGCAGGCCATGCCGCAACCGGCCTGGCTGGAGATGCAGACGGTCGCGCGGTCGGGGTAGCGCATCAGGACGCTCTCCACCAGCGCACCGTCGTGCAGGCGCCACAGCGTCTTGCGGGTGCGACCGCCGTCGGCGGACTGGTGCCGGACGGGGGTCAGCAGCCCTGGCAGCAGCGCCCCGGCCAGCTCGGTGCGCGAGGCGGCCGGCAGGTCGGTCATCTGCGCCGGGTCGGTGACCCCGGCGTAGAAGTGCCGGGCCAGCTGGTCGGCGCGGAACGCCGGCTGACCCAGCTCGACGACCGCCGCGCGGGCCTCGGCCCGGGTCAGGTCGGCGAGGTGCCGAGGCGGCTTGGTGCGGCGGGGGGCGTCGAAGACCAGGGGCAGGACAGTCATAACGCCCCCATGCTCCCACCCCTGGGCCGTCGGAGGTGGCTCAGCGGGGGTGACATGGCTCCCCGGGGGGTGCCGCGTCCCGTCAGCTGCGGCCGAGAGCCTCCGCCAGCGTCGCCGACGGGGCGGGTGCGCCGGCGGGCGGGGACGTCGGCGGCGGGGACGTCGGCGGCGGGGACGCCGGTAGCGTGGGCATCGGCGGCGTGGGCGCCGGTGGCGTCGGCGTCGGTGGTGCGGACGTCGGCGGCGTGGTCGCGGTGGGAGGCGCCGTCGGGCCGGGCACCGGGGTGGGGGTCGGCTCGGGCCCGACCGGCGGCACCGTGCCGCCACCGCCGGAGCCGTCCCCCGGTCCGCCGGGGACCTCCGCGTCGCCGCCAGGACCGGGGGCGTCGGGATCGGTGGGCGCGGGGCCGGGCGGCTGCGGAGTGGGCTCCACCGGCGAGCACGCCGCGGCCGGGACGGGGACGTCGACCGTGACGTCGGGGACGGGGGCGGAGCTCTCGTCCGGGGTCTGGTTCTCGTCCGGGACGGGCTCGGGCACGAGCACCGGGCAGTCGCCGTCCGGCACCGTCGGGGGCCCGACCGGGTCGATCGGGGCGGGGTCGACGGGAGCTGGGTCGACCGGGGCCGGGTCCACCGGCGCCGGGCCCACCGGGGCGGGGGCGGCCGGGGTGAGCAGCGGGGGCACCGGCTGCAGGGCGGGACCCGCCGGGTCACCCGGCTGCGTGCCGGGACGCGGCGCCGCCACCACCCGGTACGTGCGACCGCGGGCCGACGAGGTGGCCACCGGCGTCGAGGCCGTCACGGGGGCCGGTGTCGCAGCCGCGCTCGGCGTCCCGGCCGGCGCCGTGACGACCGGGACGTCCGGGGCGACGGCGCCCAGCGCAGGGAGCCCGCCCGAGCGAGTCGCCGGTGAGCGGTTCGCCGTCGTCGGCGCGGGTCGCTGGTCGGTGTCGCGCTGTACCGCCGCGACCGAGGGGCCGGCGCTGTCCGAGCCCCCGGGCAGGGTGAAGCCGGCCACGACACCGGCGACGACGAGCACCGCCGCGGGGAGGAGCACGCGGTACCGCCGCCGGGGCCCTGCGGCCGGCGGGGTACGGACGGACGGCGAGTCCACGGCAGGACCGGTGCCGCGTGCGCCGGCGGCGGCCGGCGCGGCTGCGGCGGCCGGCGCAGCTGTGGCGGCCGGCGCGGCTGTGGGCAGCGCCTCGGCAGCCCGGATGTCGGCTGCCCAGGCGGCGAGCCGCGCCTGGCTCTCCCGCTCGGCGGTGCGCTCGGCCTCGCGCAGTTCGGCCAGGGCAGCGACCAACTCGGCGGACGTCCCGGGGACCAGGTCCTCGAGGGCAGGCGGCGGGGTCTCGGGCGCCGCGGGCTCGAGGAGGGCGTCGGCGGCTGCGTCGGCGTCGGCGTCGGCGTCGGCGTCTGCGTCGGCGTCTGCGTCTGCGTCTGCGTCTGCGTCTGCGTCTGCGTCTGCGTCTGCGTCTGCGTCTGCGTCTGCGTCTGCGGACGAGAGCGTGGACGCCGTGGTGGGGCCGAGATGGAGCCACTGCGGCAGCCAGGCCTCGTCCCACGGAACAGCATCGGACGGGGTCTGACCGGTCGGTCCGCGGTCGATGGACGAGGAGTCCCCCGACCCGCCCACGGGCGACCGGTCGACCTCGACAGCCGAGGCCTCCACAGGCTCAGCTGCCGAGCTCTCGATGGCCGGCCCGCCGCTCACCGGCTCTTCGGTCATCGGCCGCTCGGCCATGGGCACGTCGGACGCCGACCCCACGGGCGCCAGCCCCTCGGACGCCGGTCCGTCGAACTCCCGTCCCGCGGACGCCGGCACCTCGGACACCGCCCCGCCAGACACCGCCTCGCCAGACACCGCCCCGTCGGACACCGGCCCATGGATCTCCGGGTCGCCGGACACCGGCCCCTGGATGGCCGGGTCGCCGGGCGTGCGGACACCTCGTGCAGGACCCGCTGCGACCGGCTCGTCCGGACCACCCGCGGATGCGATCACCGCAGACGGCTGCTCCTGCGACGACTCGTCACCTCGCGATGGGCCCGACGCCACGGCCGCTCCTCCCCGGTCGGTCGCCGCCCCGGCCGCCGTTCGCAGCCGAGCCCCGGTCACCAGACCCGAGCGGCCATGCTGCCTGAGGGGACGACCCTTCTCCGGTAGGCGCGGCGTGATCGCCCGGTCACACTGTGCTCGGCCTCGCCGGTCAGATGGACCCGGGCGCCGCGTTGAGGTTGGCGTGCTCCCGGACCCAGGCGTGCATCGCGATCCCGGCCGCGACCCCGGCGTTCAGCGACCTGGTCGAGCCGAACTGGCTGATCGACACGGTGAGCGCAGCCCCCTGCCGGGCCGCCGGGGTCAACCCGGGACCCTCCTGCCCGAACAGCAGGACACAGCTGCGCGGCAACGACGCCGTCTCCAGCGGGACGGCGCCGGGACCGTTGTCCACTGCCACCACCGTCAGCTCCTCGGCCGCCGCGAAGTCCAGCAGCCCGGTCACCTCCGGGTGGTGGCGGAGGTGCTGGTAGCGGTCGGTCACCATGGCGCCCCGCCGGTTCCACCGACGCCGGCCGACCACGTGCACCTCCGCGGCCAGGAACGCGTTGGCGGTGCGCACCACCGTGCCGATGTTCAGGTCGTGCTCGAAGTTCTCGATCGCGACGTGGAACGGGTGCCGGCGTCGGTCCAGGTCGGCGACCACCGCCTCCAGCCGCCAGTACCGGTAGCGGTCCACCACGTTGCGCCGATCGCCCTCGGCGAGCAGCTCCGGGTCGTACCGCGGGTCCGTCGGCCAGGGCCCGGGCCACGGACCGACGCCCACCGACCCACCCCACTCGGTCGGCCCGGGCACCTCACCCTCCGCTGGTCGGCCGCCCGGGAGCCCACTGCCCGCGCACTCGCCGTCCACGCGGTCGCCGTCCGTGAGCTCGCCAGCCGTCAGCCCGCCGGGCGTGGGCTCGCCGTCCGTGGGGCCGCCGTCCGTCGGCCGGCCGGGGGTCGCCCGACCTGTCGTCCCGTCCGTCACCGCCGGGATGCTGCCACGCCGTGCCGGCGGACCGGCCGGGCCGTCGTCAGCGAGGACGCGCACGCCTCCGCCTGGACCGGCGTGCGGATCCGGCCGCAGGCTCAGACCGGCGCGACCATCGACAGGATCAGCCACGCGACTGCCGCCGAGGGCAGCAGGGAGTCCATCCGGTCCATCAGGCCACCGTGGCCGGGCAGCAGGTCGCCCATGTCCTTGATGCCCAGGTCGCGCTTGATCAACGACTCCCCGAGGTCGCCGAGGGTGGCCGTGACGGCGATGGCGACGCCGTAGAGCACACCGCCCCACCACGGACCGTCGAAGACCAGCGTGATCAGCAGCGTGCCGATGAGCACGCAGGCCGCGACCGACCCCGCCAGCCCCTCCCAGGACTTCTTCGGACTGACCGTGCGGGCCAGGGGGTGTTTCCCGAACAGCACGCCGGCGGCGAAGCCGCCCACGTCGCTGCAGACCACCGTGCCGATGAAGGTCAGCACCCGGGCGGCGCCGTCGTCGGGCACCAGCAGCAGGACGGCGAACCCGGCCAGCAGCGGCACGTACAGGGCGACGAAGACCGCGGCGGACGCATCGCGCAGGTACCCGACCGGACCGTCGCCCAGCCGCCAGAGCAGCACGGCGAAGACGGTGAGCAGGAAGGCGATGACCAGACCCGAGGGCCCGCGCGTCCAGGCCAGGGCCGCCATCGCGACCGCCCCGACCAGGACGGGCGTGCGAGGGGGCCGGTGCCCACCCTTCTCCAGCGCCCTGCTCAGCTCGAAGACGCTGATCAGGACGGCCGCGGTCACGACGACGATGAAGGACGGTCGCCAGAGCAGCAGCGTCGCGAAGACGACCGCGCCCAGCCCCAGCCCGACGCCGACGGCGGCCGCCATGTCCCGCCCGGCCCGGCCGACGGCCCGCGGTGCCCCGCTCGGGGTGTCCTGCAGGGGTTCTCCGGTGACCTCGGTGCCGAGGGCGTCGGGCACCGCGGTGAGGGGGGCGTCGGCGGGCGCGTCCTCGTGGCCGGGTTCGGGGTCCCGCGCCTCGGCCGGCGGATCACCCGGCGTTAGCGGCACGGCGGGGGGTCGTTCGTCGTCCCAGCCCAGGTCGCTGGTGGGCGGCCCGGCGACCGGCCGGGGTCGGGGGCCGGGAGGGCCGGCCGGCGGACGCGGCGGCACCGGCGGCTGGTCGATCCGGACCAACGGCCCGGTGTCGGGGTCCTGCCGTGGCGGCGGGCCCTCCGCCCGGCCACCCGGCCCGTCGGCGACTCCGGCCCGGCTGCGGGCACGCGGACGGCCCGAGCCGAGGGGCTCGGGGCGGTGCGGGTCGCGGGTCACGGCAGCGTCCGGAGGTCGACTCAGACGTCCAGGAGCTCGGTCTCCTTGTTCTTCATCGCCTCGTCGATGCTGGCGACGTGGGCCGCGGTGAGGTCGTCGAGCTCCTTCTCCGCGCGACGCACGTCGTCCTCCCCCGCCTCGCCGTCCTTGTTGATCCGGTCCAGCTCCTCCTTGGCCCGGCGGCGCACGTTGCGGATCGAGACCTTGGCGTCCTCGCCCTTGGACCGGGCCATCTTCACCAGGTCACGGCGGCGCTCCTCGGTCAGCTGCGGGAAGACCACCCGGATCAGCGACCCGTCGTTGGTGGGGTTCACGCCCAGGTCGGAGTTGCGGATCGACTTCTCGATCGCCTGCAGCTGGGTGGCGTCGTAGGGCTTGATGACCGCCATCCGCGCCTCGGGCACGGTGATCGAGGCCATCTGCGGCACCGGGGTCAGCGCACCGTAGTAGTCGACGAAGATCTTGTTGAACATGGACGGCGCGGCGCGGCCGGTGCGAACGGAACCGAGGTCCTCGCGAGCGACCGACAGGGCCTTGTCCATCCGCTCCTCGGCGTCGAGCAGGGTGTCGTCGATCACGGGTTCTCTCCTCCTGCGGCAGCTGCCGGGTCTGTGCGGTGTGCGGATGGGGCGGCACCCGGCGTGCGCCGCCCCGGTCGACGTCCGGCCCGGTCAGGGCTGGGCGCTGATCAGCGTGCCGATCCTCTCACCTGCCACCGCGCGGGCGATGTTGCCGTCGCGCAGCAGGTTGAACACGACGATCGGCATCTGGTTGTCCATGCAAAGGCTGATGGCCGTGGCGTCGGCGACCTTGAGCTGCTTGGCCAGCACCGTGCCGTAGTCCAGGTCGCGGTACATCGTCGCCGCGGAGTTGGTCCGCGGGTCGTCGTCGTAGACGCCGTCGACGCCGTTCTTGGCCATCAGCAGCACCTGGCACTCGATCTCCAGGGCCCGCTGGGCCGCCACGGTGTCGGTGGAGAAGTAGGGCATGCCGGCGCCGGCGCCGAAGATGACCAGCCGGCCCTTCTCCATGTGCCGGATCGCCTTGCGCGGGATGTAGGGCTCGGCGACCTGGCCCATGGTGATCGCCGTCTGCACCCGGGTCTCGAGCCCGGCCTTCTCGCAGAAGTCCTGCAGGGCGAGGCAGTTCATCACCGTGCCGAGCATGCCCATGTAGTCGGCGTGGCCACGGTCCATGCCGGCCTGGGAGAGCTCGGCACCTCGGAAGAAGTTGCCGCCGCCGACCACGACCGCGACCTGGGTGCCGGCGCCGACCACGGCGGCCAGCTGCTCGGCGATGGTGCGGATGATCACCGGGTCGACCCCGACCTTGCCCCCACCGAAGGCCTCACCGGAGAGCTTGAGCAGGACCCGGTCGTAGCCGGACCCGTCCATCGGGGCGAAGGCGGTGGGTGCGGACTTCAGAGCGGTCACGGGCGTTCCTCGGTTCGGTGTCGGATGGATCGATCCTGCCGCATCCGGCGGGTGCGCGCGGGTGTCCGGCGGGTCCGGACGCACCACCGGCCCCGTCCTGGGGAGAACGGGGCCGGTGGTCGGCCACCCGTCCCCCGCGCCGAGCGTGCGTGGCGTGGGGGACGGGTGGTCCTTGCTCAGGCCTGGCCGACCTCGAACCGGGCGAACCGGTCGACGGTCAGGCCGGCGTCGGCGATGACCTGCTTGACGGTGCGCTTCGGCTCGGTGATCGAGGGCTGCTCGAGCAGGACGAAGTCCTTGAAGTAGGCGTTGACCCGCCCCTCGACGATCTTGGTGATCGCCTGCTCGGGCTTGCCCTCCTCCTTCGCGGTCTGCTCGGCGACCCGGCGCTCGGTCTCCACCGCGTCGGCGGGGACCTCCTCGCGGGTCAGGTAGCGCGGACGTGCCGCGGCGATGTGCATCGCCAGCGAACGCGCCGCGTCCTCGTCGCCACCGGAGTACTGCACGGCGACACCGATGGCCGGGGGCAGGTCGGTGGCCCGCTTGTGCAGGTAGACCGCCGTGGTGCCCTCGAAGACGGCGAACCGGGACAGCACCAGCTTCTCGCCGATGCGGGCCGACTCCGACTCGATGAGCGAGGCGACCGTCTGGCCGTCGACCTGGGTGGCCATCAGCGCGTCGACGTCGGCCGGCTTCTCGGCCACGACCAGGTCGAGCAGGCGCTCGGCGAGCTTGACGAAGTCGGCGTTCTTGGCGACGAAGTCGGTCTCGCAGTCGAGCTCGAGCAGCGCGCCGTCCCGGCTGACGACCACGCCGTTGGTGGTCGAGCGCTCCAGGCGCTTGCCGACGTCCTTGGCACCCTTGACGCGCAGGAACTCGATGGCCTTGTCGTAGTCGCCATCGGCCTCGGTCAGGGCCTTCTTGGAGTCCATCATGCCGGCGCCGGTGGCGTCACGGAGACGCTTCACGTCGGCTGCGGTGAAAGCAGGCATGTCACTTCCTCTGATCGGTGGTGGTGCGGGGCGCGGACCCCGCGAGGTGAGGTGCCGGCCTGGGGCCGGGCAGACGGCGGCGCCGCCCTCCCCCGCACCAGGCGGGGAGGAGCGGCGCCGACCGATCAGCCGTTCTCGGCGCCCTGGGTACCGGTGGACTGGTCACCGGTGGCGGGGACGCCCTCGACCGGGGCGACCTCGTCGGCCGTGACGGTCGGCGGGGCGGCCGGCGTCTCGGGCAGCTCGGTGGCGGTGGCCGGGACGGCCTCGGCGGCCGGCGCGGCGGCGTCGGCGGTCCCGCCGGTGAGCAGCTCGCGCTCCCAGTCGGCCAGCGGCTCGCCGCCGCCGACGGCCGGGGTCTCGGCGCCGTCCTCGGACCGGCCGGCGTTGGCCTGCGCGGCCGAGCGGGCCATCAGGCCCTCGGCGACCGCGTCGGCGATGACGCGGGTCAGCAGCGCGGTGCTGCGGATGGCGTCGTCGTTGCCCGGGATCTTGTAGTCGACCTCGTCGGGGTCGCAGTTGGTGTCGAGGATCGCGACGACCGGGATGCCCAGCTTCCGGGCCTCACCGACGGCGATGTGCTCCTTCTTGGTGTCCACGATCCAGACGGCGCTGGGCACCTTCTGCATGTCGCGGATGCCGCCGAGGGAGCGCTCGAGCTTGGCCTTCTCGCGGGAGAGGACCAGCTGCTCCTTCTTGGAGAGGCTGACCAGGGCGCCGGTCTGCTCGAGGTCCTCGAGCTCCTTGAGGCGGGCCAGACGCTTGTAGACGGTCTGGAAGTTGGTGAGCATGCCGCCCAGCCAGCGCTGGTTCACGTAGGGCATGCCGACGCGGGTCGCCTGCTCGGCGATGACCTCCTGCGCCTGGCGCTTGGTCCCGATGAACATGATCGAACCGCCGTGGGCGACGGTCTGCTTCACGAACTCGTAGGCCTGGTCGATGTAACCCAGCGTCTGCTGGATGTCGATGATGTAGATGCCGTTGCGCTCGGTGAAGATGAACCGCTTCATCTTCGGGTTCCAGCGACGGGTCTGGTGCCCGAAGTGGACCCCGCTGTCGAGCAGGTTCTTCATGCTGACGACTGCCACGTGGCGCCGCCTTCCTTCTCGTGCGCGGGCGGCCAGGAGCCGGCGCCGCGCTGCTCGGTTGTCGCGGACGCACCGGGAGGTGCGCCGCCCTGGTGTCCGCACCGCGCCACCGAACCCGCCAGGAGGCGGGACCGAGGTGACGACTGCCCCGCTGGGCTCGCCAGGTGCGCGAGCAGCGGGAAGAGGACACGCGAAGTCGATCCGCCGGAGGCGGACCGCATCGACGAGCATACGCCCTGGCCGGCGGTGGCCCGACCGGGTCGTCCCCAGCACCCGCCTCTGCCCACGACCGCGCGCGGACAGCTGCTGGCGGTGCGGTCCGGCGGCAGCCTCGTGCAGGTGACCACGCCCCGCTCGGCCCTCGTCGTCCTCGTCCTCGTCGCCCTGCTGACCGGCCCGCCCGCGGCATCGGCCGCCCCCGCCGCCGCACCGGAGTCGGCCTCTGCCGCGCCGGCCCCGGCCGCCGGGCTGTGGGCCTGGCCGCTGGCGGGCGCGCCCACGGTCAGCCGGCCCTTCGACGCGCCCGCGACGCCGTACGCGGCCGGGCACCGCGGGGTGGACCTGGCCGGCGCGGTGGGCGGGCAGGTGCTCTCCGCCGGCGACGGGGTGGTCGCCTTCGCCGGGATGGTCGCCGGCCGGCCGGTGGTCAGCGTCGACCACGCCGGCGGCCTGCGCACGACGTACGAGCCGGTGGCCCCGGGGGTGTCCGCCGGGCAGCCCGTGGTGCGCGGCTCTCCGCTGGGCGTGCTGGTGGCCGGGCACGACGGCTGCCCGGTGGACGCGTGCCTGCACTGGGGGCTGCGCCGCGGCGAGACGTACCTGGACCCGCTGTCGCTGCTGCGTCCGCCACGCGTGCGGCTGCTCCCGTGGCACTGAGCCCACCGGGGCTGCGACGGCGCTACCGTCCGGACGTGCGTTGGCGACGGAAGAAGGCCCCCGGAGAGCAGACCCCCGAGCAGCAGACCCCGGGACAGCAGGCCCCGGAGCAGGACGCCGGGCAGGTCCTGGACGGTCTGCGGCAGGTGGTCGACCGGTTCGGCTGGGCGGTGCTGCACGGCGGCGGCAACGGTGCGACCGACCCGCGGTGGTCGCACACCGTGGGGTTGACCGCGCTCGGGCACCCCGAGGTGATCGTCGTGGGGCTGCCGTTCCCGGCCGGGGAGAAGTACCTCAACCTCGTCGGTGAGGCGGTGCGCGGCGGTGCCCGCTTCGGCCCCGGGGCGGCCACGACCGGGCTCACCGACGCCGACTCCCCGGTGGTCTTCCTCGCGGTCGAGGACACCGCGCGGCTCGCCGTCGCCGAGCAGTTCTACGGCTCGATCGAGGTGCTGCAGCTCGTCTGGCCGGACTCGACCGGCCGGCTGCCCTGGCAGGAGGGCCACCGGAACCCGCCGGGAGCCCAGCCACTGCTGGGGCCGCTGCCCGGTGAAGAACCGGCCGGCGACTGAGCCGGCTGGCGTCGGCGTCAGCGGATCGACGGCCCTCGGCCTCGTCCTGGTGGCCGGGCCCGGCCAGCAGGACCGGCGCCGGCTCAGGCGATGTCGGCGAGCTTGGTCCGCAGGTGCAGGACGGCCTTGGTGTGCAGCTGGCAGATCCGGCTCTCGGTCACCCCGAGCACCCGGCCGATGTCGGCCAGGGTCAGGCCCTCGAAGTAGTAGAGGCTGACGACGACCTTCTCCCGCTCGGGGAGCTGCTCGACGGCGCGGGCCAGCAGCTGCCGCGCCTCGCCGTGCTCGGCCATCGCCTGGGGGTCCAGCGCGCTGGTGTCCTTGAGCGTGTCGCCCAGACGGGGAGCGGAGCCGTCGTCGTCCACGAGGAGCTCGTCGAGGGCGACCACGTTGACCAGGGACAGCTGACCGAGGAACTTGCGGATCTCCTCGACGTCCATGTCCATCTCGTCGGCGACCTCTTCGTCGGTCGGGCTGCGCTGGAGCTTCGCCTCCAGCGCCGCGACCGTCCGCTCGTACTGCCTGGCCTTCATCCGCACCGAGCGCGGGATCCAGTCGGTGGACCGCAGCTCGTCGATGATCGCGCCGCGGATCCGGGCCATCGCGTAGCTCTCGAACTTGATCTCCCGCTCCGGCTCGAAGCGGGTGATCGCGTCGATCAGCCCGAACGTCCCGTAGGAGACCAGGTCGGCCTGCTCGACGTGCGCCGGCAGGCCGCTGCCCACCCGGCCGGCGACGTACTTGACCAGCGGCGCGTAGTGCAGGATCAGCCGGTCGCGCAGCCCGGTGTCCCGCTTCTCCACGTACCGCGACCACAGCTCGATCACGTGGGCATCGGGGTCCTCACTCGCACCGACCTGCCGGACCGTCGCCTCAGACACCCGCACTCCCCCGCTCGAACTCTGCTGTCCCGTGCACCGACGCCGCCCTCACGCCCGTGGATGGGCCTGGGCGTGGACCGCACGGAGCCGCTCGACGGTCACGTGCGTGTAGACCTGCGTCGTGGCGAGGCTAGCGTGGCCCAGCAGCTCCTGGACGCTGCGCAGGTCGGCGCCGCCCTCCAGCACGTGGGTGGCGGCCGAGTGCCGCAGCCCGTGCGGGCCGACGTCCGGGGTCCCCGGCGCGGCGGCGACCGCCGCGTGCACCACCCGGCGGGCCTCCCGCGGGTCCAGCCGGCCACCGCGCACGCCCAGCAGGAGCGCCGGGCCACTGCTCCCCGTCGCGAGCACCGGACGGCCCCGCCCCAGCCACGCCTCCAGGGCCTCGGCCGCCGGGGCGCCGAACGGCACACTGCGCTCCTTGCGCCCCTTGCCCAGCACGCGCAGCAACCGGCGTCCGCGGTCGACGTCGTCCACGTCCAGCCCGACGAGCTCGCCGACGCGCACCCCGCTGGCGTAGAGCAGCTCGACGACCAGGACGTTCCGCAACCGCAGCGCCGCGTCGGCCGGGGTCTCCTCCTCCGCCGTCGGGCGCGCCGCCTCCTCGAGCACCGCACGGGCCTGGTCGGCGCCGAGCACCCCGGGGAGCGTGCGGTGGGCACGGGGGCTGGCCAGCCGGAGCCCGACGTCCTCGGCGGCCTGCCCGCTGCGCCGCAGGTGGGCGGTGAAGGACCGGGACGACGCGGCCCGCCGGGCGGTGGTGGACCGGCTGGCCCCGCGGGTCCGCCCCTGGGCCAGCCAGCTGCGCAGGGTGGCGAGGTCGAGGTCGGCGACCGTGCGGCCGCCGCGCCGGACCAGGTGGTCCAGCAGCGAGACGACGTCACCGACGTAGCCGCGGACGGTGTGCTCGGAGAGGTCCCGCTGGAGGCGCAGGTGCTCCTCCCAGCCTGCCAGCGGCTCCTCGAGCGCCGGCGGGAGCGCGGCTCGCAGCTCTGCTGTCCCGGTGGCCATGGGCGCAGGGTCCGTCGGGGAGAGGGACTGGTCAACGGGCCACGCCGTCGACCGAGCGCGTTCGCTAGGAGGTGGAGCTCGGGAGGGCCGTGCCGATCGCGTAGAGCAGCCAGATGGAGCAGCCCAGCACCAGGCCGATGATGACCCAGAGTCGCGCGCGTCTCGATGCCTTCTGCGCCCCGGGGAGGTCACCGGCCGCGATCTTCTGACTGGTCTGCGCGGCGAAGACGAGGGCGATGACGCCCGCGAAGGGGAAGAAGATGCACAGGACCGTCACCAGGACGGCCTGCACCAGGTAGGTCGGCGGCGGCTCGGGCGGCGTGTGCAGCCAGACCTGCTGCTGGGGCCACTGGATCCCGGGCGGGTGCCCGCCCGCGCGGCTCGGCTGGCCGGACCCCACCGGGTGGGGCTCCTGGTGGGACGACTGCTGGAGGTGCTGCGGTGGCTGCTGCCACGGGGTCGGCCCGCCCCAGTCCTCTCCCGGGTCCTGCGATTGCGTCATCGCTCCTCCTGTCCGGCCCTGCTCCTGCGACCGCTCTCGAAACGAACCCACTCCCGCCCACTCGCGTCCCAGGTCCACCGACCGGGTTCGACCTCGGCCCCCTGCTCGACGGCAGCCCGAAAGGCCTCGGCGGGCAGGCCGGCGGTGAAGACGAACTCCGCACCGGTCACCTCGTTCTCGAAGACGACGGCGCGTGCCCCGGCTCGCTCCTGTCCGGTCCCGAGCAGGCTCTGCACCCAGTCGCGCAGGCCGGTGCAGGCGTCCGCGGCGAGCCGCTCGAAGACGGTGCTGAGAAAGGGCGCGAGCACCGAACTGGTCAACAGCACCTCCGCGGCCGACTCGACACCCCGCCGCACCGGCTGGACACGACAGGTGACCTCGACGCCCGCGGCCTCGAGCGCACTGGCCGCGGACAACCCCACCTCCCGAGGCAGGGTCGCGGGCCAGCAGAGGTCGGCCTTCACCCGGGGGCTCGCCCTGCCGGTCACGACCCCTCCGGCAGTGTCCAGAGCTCGACGTCGCCGCTGCGGGCCGCGGTCAGCACCGTGCGGTCGTCGGGCAAGAACCCCATCCCCACGGCCGGCCCAGGGAGCATCACCTCGGCGACTGGTGCGCCGGTCGGGTCCCACACCCGAAGCGACCGGCCGTCGGCCACACTGGCCAGCAGCAGGCCGTCGGCGGACCGCCGGAGTCGATCGACTCTCGTGCCGTGCTGCCGCCGGCAGAGCAGGCGCCCGTCCCACCCCCAGGTACTGACCCGGCCGCCGACCGACCCGGTGGTCAGTCCGGTCGTCGAGACGTCCAGGGCCGCCACGCCCGTGGCGTGCTGCCAGGTGCCCGTGAGGCGGGCACGGACGTCGTACCGGCGGACGAGCCCGTCGTCGCCGGCCACAAGGAGGCCCTCGTCCCCGGGCACGAAGGCGACCGCGGTGAGCTCCCCGAGACGCCGCGGGTAGCCGCTCGATCGCCCGTCATCCGCCAGGACCGGGACGTGCTGGACGCACGTCCCCTGGCTGTCGAAGACGCGGAGGGAGCAGTCCCCCGCCGTGGCCAGCCAGTGCCCGTCGCTGCTGAAGGCGAGCGCGTCCACGCGCTGGGCGCCGCCCTCCATGACCCGCACCGGCACCTCGGTCTCCAAGTCCCACACCACGACCAGACCCCCGTCGTGGGCGCTGGCGACATGCCGGGGCCAGGGCCCCCAGGCGGTGCAGCGTGCACGTTCCCGCTGGGCCAGCACGCACAGTCCGACCAGCCGACCGGTCCTCGTCGACAGGACCCGGAGGACGCCGTCGGTGCCGACGAGCGCCACCAGGCCGCGCGGGCCCACGGCGGCATCACAGGAGGACGCCGTGACCAGCCGGCCGGCCGACCGCACCGGAGGCACCGGCCGTTCACCGGCGTCCCGGGTGGGCGTGGCAGACCCGGTGCGGGGCGGGGACGGTCGCGTGGTCGCAGCCGTGCCGGAGGTTTCGTGCGGCCTGGCGCTCCGGTCGTCGCCGGGGGCACTGCCCCCGCGGACGGCATCGGCCAGCTTCCTGCGGGTCGTCGCCAACCAGTCACCCGGCGGGACCGGGTCGCCTGCTTCGGGTGCCGGACGATCGCGCTCGGGTCGCACGGCTGCCGATGTCGCCGGGACGGCCGCCGTCGCCCGCCCGGGAACCGTGAAGACGTGGGTCTCGTCGGAGGCGAGGAACAGCACCGGCGTGGCCCACTCCAGGCTCCGCAGGGCCATCTTCACGCTCTCCCGGGCCAGCGTGACGGCACGGTCGACCGGCAGGCCGCGGGCGATGCCCTCGTAGAAGGAACTGGAGAAGGCCAGGGCGGCGGGGTCACTGATCTCGTACTGCATGGCGACGACCGCCGGGACCCCTTCGCGCATCAGCTTCGCCGCAGTGCTCGAGAAGAACCCCGCTGCCCCGGTCACCGCCGATTCGCACGCGTTGAGCACGACGAGCCGAAGTTGCGGGTTGTCGGCGACGAGGCGGCCCAGGTCGGTGGCCAGGACGGGCATGGCGTTGCCGTCGTCGTCCGAGAGCTCCAGGTACCCGGACTCGGCGTCCTCGTCGAAGCCCCCGTGGCCGATGAAGTGCAGGACGTGCCAGGGCTCTGACCGGACCGCCTCCGCGAGGTCGCCCCACCGGTCTCCAGACAACCACTCCACCTCGACCATGCTGGAGCTGAGCCGGCCGAGCGCCTGGGACACGTCCCGCCGTTCCTCCTCCGCCTCCAACGGAGGGAGATCGGCCGGTCGGGCCATCACGCCGAGCACCCGCAGTGGGGGGTCGACGCGCAGCGGCGGCACGGGCTCCATGAGGTGCGGCGCCCGGGCCACCGACACGCGGAGCGCCAGGTAGTCGTCGCGAGTGTCCGGGTCGACCGCGAACTCCCAGGGGATCCGGCTGACGTTGGGGCCGACCGGGTCGATCAGCACTCGGAGGGTCTGTTTGTGCTCCCGCGCCTTGTCGCGACAGCGCGAGAACAGCAGCCGGACGTCACCGGTGAGCAGGGCGTCGGAGAGCTCCGCACCGAAGTCCTGCGCGGCCCGTTCGGGCGTGGTGGCTCGCCGAGTGGTGACCTGGGCCGTCGACCGGATGAGGGACTTCTCCACCCGGGCCAGGCGCTCGTCCAGGAGTCGTGCGGTGAACGGTGCGGGGAGCTTCTGCACCGTGCCACCCAGGGGCGACGTGCAGACGATGACCCACTCGTCGTGGGACTCGACTATGCCGAGTCGAAAGGCCATGTCCATCGCGCCCCCGCCCCTTCCGCACGTCAGTGCACACCCGAGCGCCCTCGCTTGACCAGCGGGTAAGGGGTGGTGCTGACCGGTGCCCCGCTCTGGCGCACGGCCCCGGCGGGCTCTGGCCGACCGGCTCGTGCCCTCCAGCGGAGGTCCAGGGCCTTCGACCTGCGGTGCGACCACCGCCGCGGCCGACCGGTCACCGTCGATCGGGTGAGCGGACGGCACGCCCGACACCAGACTGGTCACTCAATGCACCTGGTCGCATCCGCTGGGTCGATCGGCGTGGGCGCCTCACTTCCCAGAGCCGGGTGCTCCTCACCTCCGCGGCGACTGCCGGCGTACCCGCCAACCGGTGCCGGTCCACTCGACGAGGTCGGCGAGCTCCAGCGCCGGAAGCACCCGGAGCACGTCGACGACCGAACAGCCGGCGACCGCCGCCAGCCGCTCCGGCGGCACGCCCACCCGCACCGGGCAGGCGTCCAGCACCCGCCGGGCGACGTCGGACAGCGAGTCACCCGGCGCGGTCTCCCGCTCCACCGGCGGCGCCAGGTCCTCCCCCACCCTGCCGACCACCTCCAGCACCTCGGCCGCCGAGGTCACCAGCGCCACGGGACGCTCCACCTCCCGCAGGAGCTGGTGGCAGCCCACCGACATCGCGCTGGTGACCGGACCGGGGACGGCCATCACCGCCTTGCCCAGCTCCCGCGCCCGGTTGGCGGTGGCCTGGGCGCCGGAGCGGGCGGCCGCCTCGACCACCACGGTGCCCCGGGTCAGTGCGGCGATCAGCCGGTTCCGCACCAGGAACCGGTGCCGCAGCGGTGCGCAGCCCGGCGGCCACTCGCTGACCAGCAGCCCCTCGTCCAGGATGCGGGCGAACAGCGCCGAGTGCGCACCGGGGTACACCCGGTCGACCCCGCAGGCCAGGACGGCGACGGTCGGCCCTCCGGCGGCCAGCGCCCCCCGGTGCGCCGCGGCGTCGATCCCGAACGCGCCACCGGAGACCGTCGTCCAGCCCCGCTCTCCCAGCCCGTGCGCCAGCTCGCCGGCGACGTGCTCGCCGTAGGCCGTCGAGGCCCGCGACCCGACCAACGCGACCGACCGGTCGACCAGCCCGGTCAGCGACGCCGCGCCCCGCACCCACAGCGCCAGGGGCGGCACCAGGGTGAGCGTGCGGTTCGGCTGCCGGCCGTCCACCAGCCCCCGCCCGTCCTCGGTGGCCAGGGTCAGGGAGTGCAGCGGCAGCGCCGGCCACTCCGGGTCCTCGGGCACGACCAGCCGGCCGCCACACCGTGCCACCCGGCGGAGGTCCTCGACACTGGCGTCCTCGCCCGCCCGGGCACCGGCCACCGCCTGCACCTCGGCCGGGGCAGTGCCCGCCCGCAGCGCGGCGGCGGCCACCACCGGGCCCGACTGCTCGACGAACCGCCACGCCGCCGACGACCCCGGCTCCAGGGCCCGGGACAACCACGCGCGTGCCCGCCGGACCTCGGGGTCGGCACCGCCGCTCATGCCGCTGCCCGCTGCAGCCGCATGCCCAGCGCCTCGGCCACCTGGTCGGGGCCGGGGACGGTGAGACCGGCGAGGTCGGCCAGCGTCCACGCCACGCGGACGACCCGGTCGAAGCCGCGCACCGAGATCGACCCGCGTTCCAGCGCCCGCTCCGCCAGGGCGAGCGCCGCGCGGGGCACCGGCCAGCGGTCCCGGAGCAGCCGCCCCGGCACCTGGCTGTTCAGCGCCAGGCCGCTGCCGGCCAGCCGCTCGGCCGCCACCGCCCGCGCGCCCCGCACCCGGGCAGCGACCACGGCGGTCGACTCGGGGGTGCCCAGGCCGTCCAGCCACGCGGCCCGGGTCACCGGCGGCAGGGTGACGCGCAGGTCGATCCGGTCCAGCAGCGGCCCGGACAGCCGCGACTGGTAGCGCCGCCGTTCCAGGGCGCTGCAGGTGCACGCCGTGTCACCGGCCGCGCTGGCGCAGGGGCAGGGGTTGGCGGCCAGGACGAGCTGCGCCCGGCACGGGAAGGTCGCCGACCCCTGGGCCCGGTGGATGGTCACCGTCCCGCGTTCCAATGGCTGGCGCAGCGTGTCCAGCACGGCCCGGGGGAACTCGGGCGCCTCGTCCAGGAAGAGCACCCCGCGGTGGGCCCGGCACAGCGCGCCGGGACGGATCTGGCCCGAGCCGCCGCCGACCAGGGCGGCCATCGTCGCCGAGTGGTGCGGCGCCTCGAACGTCGGCCGGGTCACCAGCGGCGCACCGGGCGGGAGGGTGCCGGCGATGGAGGCGATGGCGGTCACCTCCAGGGCGGCCTGCTCGTCCAACGGGGGCAGCAGCCCGGGCAGCCGTTCGGCGAGCATGGTCTTGCCGGCCCCCGGCGGTCCGCTGAGGAACAGGTGATGACCCCCGGCGGCGGCCACCTCGACCGCCCGGCGTCCCGCGGCCTGCCCCACCACGTCGGCCAGGTCGGGGCCCGGTGGCCCCGGGGCGGCGGCTGCCCGGACGTGCCGGTGGAGAGCGGCCTTCCCGGCGAGGTGGGCGACCACCTGGCGCAGGTCCGCGGCCGCCAGCACCGCGATGCCCTCGACCAGCCCCGCCTCGTCGGCGTTCTCCTGCGGGACCACCACCTCGCGATGCCCGGCGCGCGCGGCGGCCAGCACGGACGGCAGCACCCCGCGGACGGCCCGCAGCGTCCCGTCGAGCCCGAGCTCACCCAGCAGCACCAGGTCCCGGACGGCGGCCGCGGGCACCACCCGGGCGCCGGCGAGCACGGCGACGGCCAGCGCCAGGTCGAACCCACTGCCCTGCTTGGGCATGGCCGCCGGCGAGAGCCCGATGGTCACCCGGCGCAGCGGGAACTCGTGCCCGCTGTTGAGCAGCGCCGCCCGCACCCGGTCCACCGACTGGCGCACCACGGCGTCCGGCAGCCCGACCAGCGCCACGGTGGGCACCCCGGGCGCCAGGTCGACCTCCACCTCGACCATCGCCCCCTGCACGCCGGCCAGGCCCACCGACCAGGTCTGTGCCAGCGCCATCAGAACGCGTTCCGCAGGTGCGTCACCCGGGCCGGCCCGGACGACGGGACGTGCACCGCGACGACGTCGAAGCGCAGGTCCGGGGCGTGCTGGTCGTGGGCCGCCAGCCAGGCGCGGGCGAGCACCCGCAGCCGGTGGCGCTTGTCGGCGGTCACCGCCTCGGCCGGGTGACCGAACCCGGTGCCGGTGCGGGTCTTCACCTCGCAGAAGACCAGCGCCCGGCCGTCCCGGGCGACGACGTCGAGCTCACCGCCGCGACAGCGCCAGTTGCGGTCGAGGACCTGGAGGCCGGCGTCGGTCAGCGCCCGGACGGCGACCCGTTCGCCGTAGGCGCCGAGGGCGGCGCGGTGGCCGGGCGGGGACTTCTGCGGATGAGGCACCCCTCGACCGTCGCTGCCCGGAGCCGGGTGGGGCCAGAGCTCCGGCCGGTCTGTGGACGGACGCCGTCGGTGTGGACAGCGGCCGGCGGAGCTGCCCCAGGACGAGCCAGGGTGCCCCGGGGGATCAGGGCAGGCGCGGGTTGTCCGGGAGCTCGAGGTCCGGCTTGTCCAGCTCCTCCACGTTGACGTCCTTGAACGTCACCACCCGGACGTTCTTCACGAACCGGGCCGGGCGGTACATGTCCCACACCCACGCGTCGGAGAGGGTCAGCTCGAAGAAGACCTCCCCCCCGGCGTCCCGGACCTGGAGGTCGACGCTGTTGGCCAGGTAGAAGCGCCGCTCGGTCTCCACGACGTAGGAGAACTGGCGGACGATGTCCTTGTACTCGCGATAGAGCTGCAGCTCCATCTCGGTCTCGTACTTCTCGAGGTCCTCGGTGCTCATCGCGCGTGCTCCATCGGGGCCGGGGACGTCAGTGCTGCGGCCGGGGCTCCGGACGGCACCGGACCATCATCGTCCATGGCCGCTGCTCCCGGCAGGGGTGCCGTCCGCGCGGCGTGTGCGGCCCGGGCCCGGGCGACGTTGACGAAGCGCAGCCGGTGTTCCGGGCACGGCCCGTGCTCGTCGAGGGCGGCGCTGTGCGCGTCGGTGATGTAGCCCTTGTGCTCGGCGAACCCGTACTGCGGGAAGCGCGCGTCCAGCTCCAGCATCGTCCGGTCCCGGCTGACCTTGGCCAGCACCGAGGCGGCCGCCACGCAGGCCGCCACCCGGTCGCCCTTCCACACCGCGAGGGACGGCTGGGACAGGCCGCTGACCGGGAAGCCGTCGCTGAGCACGTAGTCCGGGCACGGGTCGAGCACCCGGACGGCGCGGCGCAGCGCCTCGATGTTGGTCACGTGCATGCCGCGCGCGTCGAGCTCCCCGACCGGGATGGCGACCACCGACCAGCAGACCGCCCGGTCGACCACCTCGGCGTAGACCTCGTCCCGAGTGGCGGCGGTGAGCAGCTTGGAGTCGGCCAGCCCGGGCACCCGCCCGCGACGCCCGGCGGGGAGCACGCACGCGGCTGCCACGAGCGGGCCGGCGCAGGCGCCGCGCCCGGCCTCGTCCGCCCCGGCGATGGCGGCGAACCCCCGGCGGCGGAGCGAGCGCTCCATCGTCCAGAGGTCGTCGGCGGGATCTGCAGCACCAGGTCGAGCGGCCATCGCCTGCCGACCCTACGTCGCCGCACCGGGCTCGCGAGGACGCCCGGCGAGTCCCGGTCCGGACGCACCACGAGCCGGTCCCTGGGGGAACAGGGACCGGCTCGGGGCGGCTGGTCGGTGGCGCGGACGCCGAGCCGACCGGCGTGCCGCAGCGGGACCCGCTCCGGCGGTCGGTCCGGCCCGGGCCTCCCGGGAGGGGTGCGGGCCGTGGTCGTGGCTGCCGGGTCAGGCGTCGGCAGAGGCGAGGGCGTGGACTCCGCAGGAGCAGCCGGGGTTGCGGGCCGACAGCACCAGGGAGACCGCGTGGGCCCGGTCGCGGGCACCCAGCTTGCGCAGGATCGCCTTCACGTGGGACTTCACCGTGTCCTCGGAGATGAACAGGTTCTTCCCGATCGCCCGGTTCGACTGCCCCTGCAGCAACTCGTCGAGCACGTCGGACTCCCGGCGGGTCAACGGCACCTCCGGGGTCAGCTCCCGCGACACCGGCGCCTCAGCACCCTCACCGCGACGGATCTGCGGGTCCACCACCGTGCGCCCGGCACGCGCGGCCAGCACCGCCCAGCCCAGCAGCGTCGGGGAGGTGTTCATCAGCAGATACCCCCGCACCCCCGCCGCCAGCGCCTCGTTGACCACACCCGGGTCCTCCGAGGTCGCCAGCGCCACCACCGCCAGCTGCGGGAACCGGCGGCGCAGGTCCCGCACCGCGTTCAGCGTGGCTGCCCGGCCGGTGCCCAGCTCCACCACCACCGCATCCGGGCGGGCGGTCTCGGCCAGGGTCAGCGCGCGGCGCGGCTCCCCGGGGGTGCCCACCGCCTGCATGCCGGCGGTCTCGTTGATCATGCCGACCAGCCCACGGCGCAGCACCGGGGCGTCGGCCAGGATCAGGACGCGGGTGACGCCGCGGGGGGTGCTGGCCATGGGGATGGACACGGGGAGCTCCCCGTTCGAAGTCTGGTGACTCTCTGCTCGTCCATCGGACGGGTGAACGGAGTGCTTGAGCAACTTCTCGGGATCAGTGCCGAAACGCGCACAGATCATGCCGAACCCGACAGTGGCACTCGGGAGAGATCACCCCGGCACGGCGGCTCGACGACCGCCCGCAGGAGCCCCGGCTCAGTCGGACTGCGACTCACGGCCCGGCCGGGTGTGGACCGGCCGCCGGACCCGGCGCCACCCGGTGCCCGGTGGGCGACGGGACGGCCCGGTGAGGACGGCACCCCGGGAACGACGCCGCCGGCGCCAGGCGGTGAGCGGTACCGCGCCACCGAGACCCAGCACGTACGGGGCAGCGAGGGCGGCGGTGTCCTGCACCGGCGCCGGTTCGGGTGCGACGACGCCGGCGGCGTCCGCCTGGCCGGGCTGGATGTCCGGGCTGTCCAGCAGGGTGAACCGGTCCAGCGGCCAGACCACCAGGGCCGCCTTGCCGATGACGTCGTCCACGGCGATGGTGCCGGAGTACCGGTCGTCCATGTGCTGCTTGGAGTCCGCCGAGGCCGAACGGTGGTCGCCCATCACCCAGAGCCGGCCCTCGGGCACGGTGACCGGCGGGAACTCCCGCCCGCCGGAGCCGCCGGTGTCCAGCGGGGAGTCCTGGTAGATGTAGGGCTCGTCGAGCGGCTCTCCGTCGACCAGGACCCGCCCCTGCGGGTCGCAGCACTCGACGGTCTGCCCCTCGGTGGCGATGACCCGCTTGACGTAGTCGTCCTCGCTGGGCGGGGCCACACCGATCGCCCGGCCCAGGGTCAGGGCGGCGCCGGTGAACCAGTTGGTGGGCTCCTCCACCGCGATCTCCGGGGACCAGGTGTCCGGGCCCTGGAACACCACGATGTCGCCGGGCTCGGGCTCGCCGAACCAGTAGGGCACCTTGTTGACCAGCACCCGGTCACCCGTGCAGCCGGTGCAGCCGTGCAGCGTCTGCTCCATGGAGCCCGACGGGATGAAGAACGCCTGCACCAGGAAGGTCTTCACCAGCAGGGCGAGCACGAAGGCGATGACCAGCAGCACCGGCAGCTCACGCAGCAGCGAGCCCTTCTTGGGCTGCTGGCGCCGACCGCGTCCAGCGGCCGCCGCCCCGGTCGAGGTCGTGGCGGCGGGGTCGGCGGTGTCGTGGTCGGCGGGGGGACGCCCGGGGTCACCGGAGTCGGCGGCTTCAGCGGGCCCGTGCGTGCTCATCGGCACCAGCGTACGGTCCGCTCCCCGCGGCGTCCGGCGCACTGCTGCGCGGCCGGATCGGTGTCGCCCACCCCACGAACGCGACCGGGCCGGCTGCGAGTGCAGCCGGCCCGGTCGGAGAGATCGCTGAGGTCAGCGGCTGACGACCTCGCGCTTCTCCTTGATCTTGGCGGCCTTGCCGCGCAGCTCACGCAGGTAGTACAGCTTCGCCCGGCGGACGTCACCGCGGGTCAGCACCTCGATCTTCTCGACGACCGGGGTGTGCACCGGGAAGGTGCGCTCCACGCCGACGCCGAAGCTGACCTTGCGGACGGTGAAGGTCTCGCGGATGCCACCACCCTGGCGACGGATGATCACGCCCTGGAAGACCTGCACACGCGAGCGGTTGCCCTCGATGACCCGCACGTGCACCTTCACGGTGTCCCCGGGCCGGAAGGTGGGGATGTCGTCGCGCAGCGACGCGGCGTCGAGGGCGTCCAGGGTGTTCATCGCAGCAGTCCTCAGTCCTAGCGGGAAAGTCGTCGTGGTACGGGCAGCGGTGTCCCGGTGCATCCGTACCGGGTGGCTGCGCTCCACCACCCGGTGGGGGTGCGGAGCCACCGTCGGGGTGAGCCGACGGCCTGCAGCAGCTCACTACTGTGCCACATCTTCAGTCGACGATGCGTGGCGGGCCCGTCCAGGGGCCGCCGAGCACCCCGGCCAGCGCCGTGGGGAGGTCCCGCGGGGCGAAGGTCTCGGTGCTGTCGGTGATCTCGGCGAGGGACCACCACCGGTGCGGTTCGTCCAGCTGCCGTTCGAGCTCGGTGCGCCCGCTGACGTCGACGTCGTGCGCCACGTCGCGCAGCACGAAGTAGGTCTCCCGGGCGTCCAGCAGGGTGTCGCCCCACCGGCCCTGCCAGCGGCGCAGCCACACCGGGCCCTCCAGCGCGGCCGGGTCGACGACGAGGGCGGTCTCCTCGGCCAGCTCGCGCACCGCCGCCGTCCGCAGGTCCTCACCGTCCTCCACCCCGCCGCCGGGGGTGAACCAGTACTCGACGGCCCCGGGCTCGCTGCGGGGCTGCAGCCCGCGCCCACCGAACAGCAGCACCCGCTGCCGGCGGTCGAGCACGAGCACCCGGGCCGCCGCGCGGACCCAGACGCGGGAGGTCACGCCTGCGGGTCCGCGTCCAGCGCCGCCCGGTCCGCGGGGGTCAGCGCCCCGTCGGGCAGCCCGGCGAGCAGGTCGGGACGACGGTCGGCGGTGCGGCGCAGCGACTGGGCCCGCCGCCAGCGGGCGATGGCGGCGTGGTCACCGGAGAGCAGCACCGGCGGCACCTCACGGCCGCGCCAGGTCGCCGGGCGGGTGTAGGAGGGGCCCTCCAGGAGCCCGTCGGCGTGCGAGTCGAACTCGACGGACTCGGCGTTGCCCACGACGCCGGGCAGGAGCCGGGTGACCGCCTCCACCATCACCAGCACCGCGGACTCCCCGCCGGCCAGCACGTAGTCACCGATCGAGACCTCGGAGACCGGGCCACCCTCGGCCGCCCAGTCGGCGACCCGCTGGTCGATGCCCTCGTAGCGGCCGCAGGCGAACACCAGCCCGGGCTCGGTGGCCCACCCGGCGGCCACCGCCTGGGTGAACGGCCGGCCGGCCGGGGTCGGGACGACGAGCCGGGTGCCGGGCGGGCGCACCGCCTCCAGCGCCCTCCCCCACGGCTCCGGGCGCATGACCATGCCCGGGCCGCCGCCGTACGGCGAGTCGTCGACCGTGCGGTGGACGTCGTCGGTCCACTGCCGCAGGTCGTGCACGCCGACGGAGACCAGGCCCCGGGCGGCGGCCTTCCCGAGCAGGGACTGGCCCAGCGGGGCGAGGTACTCGGGGAAGATCGTCAGGACGTCGATCCGGAACGTCACAGGTCGAGCAGCCCCTCGGGCGGGTCGACGACCAGCCGCCCGGCGGCGAGGTCGACGCTGGGGACGATCGCGGTCACGAACGGCACCAGCACCTCCCCACCCTCGGGACGGCGCAGCACGAGCAGCTCGGTGCCCTCGTGCCGGACGCCGGTGACCTCACCGACCGGGGAGCCGTCGGGCAGCACGGCGGCCAGCCCGACGAGCTGGTGGTCGTAGAAGGAGTCCGGGTCGTCCAGCTCCGGCAGCTCGGCGACGGGCACCAGCAGCTGGGTGTTGCGCAGCGCGTCGGCCGCCTCGCGGTCGGCGACCACGGTGCCGTCGGGCAGCACCAGGGTGAGCAGCAGCGTGCCGCTGTGCCAGCGGGCCGCCTCGATGGTCAGCGGCCCCCGCGTGGCGGGCTCGGTGAGCAGCGTGGCGCCGGGGGTGAACCTCAGGTCGGGGTCGTCGGTGCGCACCTCGACGGTCACCTGACCACGGACACCGTGGGGCCGGCCGATGCGGCCGACCACCACGGTGTCGGTGTCGTGCGGGGTGGCGCCAGCGGCGCCGGGAGTGCTCAGCGCCCGTCGGTGTCGACGACGTCGACCCGCAGGCCGCGCCCACCGACACCGGTCATCACCTGACGCAGCGCCTTGGCGGTGCGCCCGCCGCGGCCGATGACCTTGCCGAGGTCGTCGGGGTGCACCCGGACCTCGAGGGTCTTGCCGCGCCGGCCGTTGACGAGGTCGACCACGACGTCGTCGGGGTTGTCGACGATGCCCTTGACCAGGTGCTCGAGCGCCTCTTCGAGCACGTCTTACTCGGCGGGCTTCTCGGCCGCGGCGGGCTCAGCCGCAGCCGGCTCGGCTGCCGGGGCCTCGGCGGCAGGCGCCTCGTCGGCGGCCTTGGGAGCAGCCTTCTTCTTCGGCGTGGTCGCGTCGGCGGACGGCTCGTTCATGGCGGCCCGAGCGGCCTCCTCGTAGACGGCCTTCTTGTCGGCCTTGGGGGCCGCGACCTTCATCGGGGCCGGAGCCGGCTCGCCCTTGAACTTCTGCCAGTCACCGGTGACCCGGAGGATGGCGGCGACGGCCTCGGTCGGCTGGGCGCCGACGCCGAGCCAGTACTGCGCGCGCTCGCTGTCGACCTCGATGAAGGACGGGTCCTCCTTCGGGTGGTACTTGCCGATCGTCTCGATCGACCGGCCGTCCCGCTTGGTGCGGGCGTCGGCGACGACGATGCGGTAGTAGGGCGCGCGCATCTTGCCCAGGCGCATGAGCTTGATCTTGGTGGCCACGGTGTGTGGTGTGCTCCTCGAACGTGTGTGGTTGCTCGCCGGAGACGACGCGTGGGGGTACGCCGGGGCGGAGCGATGGACACGGGCGGGGATGGTGAGAGGGCCGCCCACCGCCGTGTTCGACAGACCATGATGCCAGACGTGACGACCCCTCCTCCAACCCAACCCATGACGGCCCCGCTGCCGGGGCCCGGCGCGAGCTCGGGAGCGGCGAGGGGCGGCGGGGTCCTCCACCACGTGGAGCTGTGGGTGCCCGACCTCGGCCGCGCCGAGGCCTCCTGGGGGTGGCTGCTCACCGCACTGGGCGCCGCGCCGTTCCAGGAGTGGGAGCACGGCCGCTCGTGGCGCTGGGGCGAGGACGGCACCTACGTGGTGGTGGAGCAGTCACCGGCGCTCACCGGCGACCGGCACGAGCGACGGGCCCCCGGGCTCAACCACCTGGCCTTCTGGGTCCCCGAACGGCCCCGTCCCGAGGCTCGCGGCGAGCTCGCGAGTCGTGAGGAGGACGGGGTCCTTCCACTCGACGCGCTGGTCGCCGAGGCGCCCGCGCACGGCTGGCGACTGCTGTTCCCCGACCGGCATCCGTTCGCCGGGGGCCCGGAGCACCGGGCCGCCTACCTCGAGGACGCCGACGGCTACGAGGTGGAGCTGGTCGCGGCCCCGCCCGGCTCGTGAGGCGGCACCAGGAAGCCGCCCCAGCCGTCGTAGCGGCCCCCGTGCCGCCCGACGACCGCCACGATCTCCCGGGTGAAGGCGGCCGCGGTCGCGTGGTCCACCGGGGTCATGGCGCTGAACTCGAGCCAGACGGTGAGCAGCCGGCGGTACAGCCCGTCCACCCGGTAGCCGGCGGCGGTGAGCTCCTCCCCCGCCGCGGTGGCCGCCGACCGGGACCGGAAGCCGGCCAGGTGGTCGATCGGCCGGGGAGAGCGCACCTGGTCGCCGTGCCCCAGGTTCGCCTCGACCGTCTCGGCGGTGCGCCGGAGCTGGGAGTCCAGGTCCTGCTGCACCACTGGCTCAGCTGCGCACGGCGGCGAGGACCGCGGTGGCGGCCTCGGCGACCGGCACGTCGGCGCGCTCACCGGTGGCTCGGTCGCGCACCTCGATGACGCCCTCGGCCAGCCCGCGCCCGACCGTCACGATCGTCGGCATGCCCAGCAGCTCGGCGTCCTTGAACTTCACCCCGGGCGAGACCTTCGGCCGGTCGTCGTAGAGGACGGTGAGCCCGGCGGCGACCAGCTCCTCGGCCAGCGACTGCGCCGCCTCGAACACGGCGGCGTCCTTGCCGGTGGCGACCAGGTGCACGTCGGCCGGGGCGATCTCGCGCGGCCAGACCAGGCCCAGCTCGTCGTGCGTGGACTCGGCGATCGCGGCCACCGCCCGGGAGACCCCGATGCCGTAGGAGCCCATGGTGACGGTGACGAGCTTGCCGTTCTCATCGAGCACCTTGAGGTCCAGCGCCTCGGCGTACTTGCGGCCGAGCTGGAAGATGTGGCCCATCTCCACCCCGCGGGCCAGCTCCAGTGGGCCGGAGCCGTCGGGGGCGGGGTCACCGGGCAGCACCTCGGCGGCCTCGATCACGCCGTCCCAGCTGAAGTCCCGGCCGGCCACGAGGTCGAACACGTGCTTGCCGGCCTCGTTGGCGCCGGTGATCCACCGGCTGCCGGGGACGACGCGGGGGTCGACGAGGTAGCGGATGCCGGACTTCCCCTCCGCGCCGAGGACCTGCGGCCCGATGTAGCCCTTGACCAGGTCGGGGTGCGCGGCGAAGTCGGTGAACGGCTCGACCTCGGCCGGGGCGAGCTGCGCCTCCAGCCGCTTGGCGTCCACCTCGCGGTCGCCGGGCAGGCCGATGACCAGCGGCTCCCGGGTGCCGTCGGGGTGGGCGAGGGTGACGACGACGTTCTTCAGCGTCGAGGCGCCGGTGTACCCGGCGTCGGGGAACAGCTCGTTCGCCGCCGCGACCAGCGTCTCGATGGTCGGGGTGTCGGGGGTGTCCTCGACGTGCGCCTCGGGCAGCCCGTCGAACGGGACCGACTCGGGGACGACGGTGGCGACGGCCTCGACGTTGGCGGCGTACCCGCCGGGTGAGCGGACGAAGGTGTCCTCGCCGATCGACGTCGGGTGCAGGAACTCCTCGCTCTTGGACCCGCCCATCGCGCCGGACATCGCCGACACGATCACGTAGTCCAGGCCCAGCCGATCGAAGATCCTGATGTAGGCGGCCCGGTGGGCGGCGTAGGAGGCGTCCAGCCCGGCGTCGTCCACGTCGAAGGAGTAGCTGTCCTTCATGGTGAACTCGCGGCCGCGGAACAGCCCGGCCCGGGGCCGCGCCTCGTCCCGGTACTTGGTCTGGATCTGGTACAGCGAGAGCGGCAGGTCCTTGTAGGACCCGTAGAGGTCCTTCACCAGGAGCGTGAACATCTCCTCGTGGGTGGGGCCGAGCAGGAAGTCGTTGCCCCGCCGGTCCTGCAGACGGAAGAGGTTGGGCCCGTACTCGGTCCAGCGGCCGGTCGCCTCGTAGGGCTCCCGCGGCAGCAGCGCCGGGAAGTGCACCTCCTGCGCGCCCATCGCGTCCATCTCCTCGCGGACGACGCGCTCGACGTTCCGGAACACCCGCCAGCCCAGCGGCAGCCAGGTGAACCCACCCGGCGCGGCGCGCCGGATGTAGCCGCCCCGGGCGAGCAGCCGGTGGCTGGGGACCTCGGCGTCGGCGGGGTCGTCGCGGAGGGTGCGCAGGAACAGGGAGGACATCCGAAGGAGCACGTGAGGAGTGTCCCAGGCGGCCACAGGACGCCGTCCATCGGTTTGCTCAGGCGACGACCTCAGGCGACGACCTCAGGCGACGACGCGGCCGCGGAGGACCATCCGCTGCGGTCGCTGCAGCGTGTCGAGGTCGACCCGGGGGTCGGTCTCGTAGACGACGATGTCGGCGGGCGCACCCTCGGTGAGGCCCGGCAGGCCCAGCCACTCGCGCGCACCCCAGGAGCCGGCGGCCAGCGCGGCCTCGACGGGCAGCCCGGCCGCGTGCAGCGCCCGGATCTCGTCGGCGATGACCCCGTGGTCGATGCCCCCACCGGCGTCGGTGCCGGCGAACACGGGCACCCCGGCCTCGAAGGCCGCGCGCACCACGGCGCCGGAGTTCGCGTACAGCCGGCGCATGGTGGAGGCGTAGGACGGGAACCTGGCCTCCCCCGCGGCCGCGAAGCCGGGGAAGTTCTCCACGTTCACCAGCGTCGGGACGACGGCGGTGCCCCGGCGGGCCATCTCCCCCACCAGCTCCTCGGTCAGCCCGGTGCCGTGCTCGATGCAGTCGATGCCGGCGGCGAGCAGCCCGGGCAGCGCGTCGGTGCCGAAGGTGTGCGCGGTGACCCGCGCGCCCTCCTCGTGGGCGGCGGCGATCGCCGCGGCCACGACGTCGTCCGGCCACTCCGGGGCCAGGTCGCCGACGCCGCGGTCGATCCAGTCCCCCACCAGCTTCACCCAGCCGTCGCCGCGCCGGGCCTGCACCCGGACCTCGGCCACCAGGTCGGCCGGCTCCAGCTCGATCGCCAGCCCGGGGATGTAGCGGCGGGGCGCGGCGATGTGCCGGCCGGCCCGGATGACCCGGGGCAGGTCCAGGTGCTCGTCGAGCACCCGGGAGTCGACCGGGGACCCGCAGTCGCGCAGGGCCAGCACCCCGGCGGCACGCTCCTCCAGCGCCTGGGCGCGCAGGTCCTCGACGCCGGTGGCGTGGACCCCGCCGTTGCCGATGCCGACGTGGCAGTGCGCGTCGACCAGACCCGGCAGCAGGAAGCCACCGCGGCTGACCGTCTCGGCCCCCGCGACCGGCTGGAAGGTGATCCGCCCCGCACTCACCCAGAGGTCGCGGTGCTCACCCTCGGGGAGGACGACGCCGGACAGGTGCAGGGCAGGCGCGACGGCGGTGGTCACCGGCCCTGCTGGTCCTTGAACTGGCTGAAGTCCAGCTTGCTCAGGTCGGGCAGCGCCTGACCGGGCGGCAGACCGGGCATCCCGCCCGGCACCCCCCCGGGCAGCTGGCCGGGAGCCCCGCCCATCCCGCCGGGGGCGCCGATCGGCCGCCGGGCCGGGCCGCCCTTCTTGCCGCCCTTGCCCTTCTTCCCCTTGCCGCGGGCCTGCACCTGGTTCTGCCGGCCGCGCTGCTTCTTCGACATCGGGCCCATGCCCGGCAGACCCATGCTGCCGGCCATCTGGCCCATCATCTTCTGCGCCTGGGCGAAGCGCTCCAGCAGGTGGTTGACGTCGGTGACGCTCATCCCCGAGCCGTTCGCGATCCGCACCCGGCGCGAGGCGTTGATGATCTTCGGGGTGGCCCGCTCGGCCGGGGTCATCGACCGGATGATGGCCGCGGTGCGGTCCAGGTCCCGCTCGTCGACCTGCGCGAGCTGCTCCTTCATCTGCCCGGCGCCGGGCAGCATGCCGAGCAGGTTCGCGATCGGGCCCATCTTGCGGATGGCCATCATCTGCTCGAGGAAGTCCTCGAGGGTGAAGCCCTCCCGGCTGGCGAGCTTGCCGGCCATCTTCTCGGCCTGGTCGGCGTCGAAGGCCTGCTCGGCCTGCTCGATCAGGGTCAGCACGTCGCCCATGCCGAGGATGCGCGAGGCCATCCGCTCGGGGTGGAAGACGTCGAAGTCGGCCAGCTTCTCGCCGGTCGAGGCGAACATGATCGGCTGCCCGGTCACGTGCCGGACCGACAGCGCGGCACCACCGCGGGCGTCACCGTCGAGCTTGGTCAGGACGACGCCGGAGAAGCCGACGCCCTCCTGGAAGGCGGTGGCCGTGGTGACCGCGTCCTGGCCGATCATCGCGTCGACGACGAACAGCGTCTCGTCGGGCGAGACGGCGTCGCGGATGCCCGCGGCCTGGGCCATCAGCTCGGCGTCGATGCCCAGCCGGCCGGCGGTGTCGACGACGACGACGTCGTGCTGGGTGCGCCGGGCGTGGTCGATGGAGTCGCGCGCGACGGCGATCGGGTCGCCCACGCCGTTGCCGGGCTCCGGTGCGTAGACGTCGACGCCGGCCTGCCCGGCCACCACCGACAGCTGCTGCACGGCGTTGGGGCGCTGCAGGTCACAGGCGACCAGCAGCGGGGTGTGCCCCTGGGCCTTGAGCCAGCGGCCGAGCTTGCCGGCCAGCGTCGTCTTGCCGGCGCCCTGCAGGCCGGCGAGCATGATCACCGTCGGCGACTGCTTGGCGTAGCGGATCCGGCGGGTCTCCCCGCCGAGGATGCCGACCAGCTCCTCGTTGACGATCTTGATGATCTGCTGCGCCGGGTTCAGCGCCGCGGAGACCTCCGAGCCGCGCGCCCGCTCCTTGACCGCGGTGATGAAGGACCGGACGACCGGCAGCGCGACGTCGGCCTCGAGCAACGCGATGCGGATCTCCCGCGCGGTCGCGTCGATGTCCTCGTCGGAGAGCCGGCCCTTGCCGCGCAGACCGGTGAAGACCTTGTCCAGGCGGTCGGAGAGGGTCTCGAACACAACACGTCCTCAGGCAGTCGGGCGCGCAGCCACCGCCCATTGCGGACGGCTCGGCTCGGGCACCCGGGGCCACCCCGGAGCCGTCGCGCCACCTGCGACCAGCCTAACGACCCCCGGGCCGACGCGGTCGCCCGCGGCGTGCACGGGGCGGCTCAGTCGCCGTCCGGCCCGTCGGTCACGAGCGCGAGGAAGGCGCTCACCGGCACGTGCGCCTCCAGCGGGTGCCGGAACCGCCGACCGGGGACGACGGTGTAGCGGTTGCGCCGCCCCACCCGTTCCCGCAGCACGTACCCGGCGTCCTCCAGGTCGGCCACGATCATCTGCACGGCACGCTCGGTGATTCCCACCTGCTCGGCGATGTCCCGCATCCGCACGTCGGGGTCGGCCGCCAGGCTCACGAGCACGTGCCCGTGGTTGGACAGGAAGGTCCAGCCAGGGGGTGGGGTGGTCACCCGCGGCAGCGTATGCCGCTCACCCGGGACGGCCGAACGGGTGGACAGGGGAATCTGATTTCGGGTACTGTGCTGCGTACGAGGGGAGTACCCGCCGCACCGCGGTGTCGCCGCCCGACAGTCCCGGCCCCGTGCCCGGGCGCGACCGGCCCGAGGGCCGGGAGAGACCTCGTCACCCCGGGGAGCACCCGTGCCCACGATGACCCGCCCTGGCCCGCGCCGCCCACTGCCGGCGCCACCGACACGAGCCGCAGGTCCCCCGCCTCCGGGAGCACGCCGCCGACTGCTGGCGGTGGTGCTCGAGGAGGCCGACGTCGACACCGTCCTGCCCCCGGCGCTCGCCTCCGCGGTGCTCGACGCCCGGCCCCTGACCGTCGCCGTCCTCCGCCCCCATCCCGGGTGGACCATCGACGCCCGGCTGATGGCGGTCCTCGCCGAGGTGTCCGATCGCGAGACCGGGCGGCTGACCACCCGCGTGACCGAGCGGCTCCGGGCCGCCGAGGTGGAGGCCGAGGTCGTCGTCCACCTGCTGCACGGCCTGGACGGGCGCCGCCGGGCGACCGTGCTGACCCGGGCACTGCGCGAGCTCGCCCGCCGGCACGACGCCGAGCCGATCATGCGACCACTGCAGTGAGCCGGCAGCCCCGGCCAGGCGTCCTCTCCCCCGCTCAGGTCGTCGCACTGCAGGCGCCCCGGGTCTACCCGTCGGTCTCCGTCCTGGCGACGACCTCCCCCGCTCCCCGGATGACCGGCGAGGACGCGCGCACCCTCGCCCGGCTGACCGCGTACGCGACGTCCCGGCTGTGCGCGGAGGACCCACCCGGCCGGGAGGACGTCGTCCGGGTGCTCGGCCGGACGGTGGCGAAGGCGGCCGCCGGACCCACCGGCGAGGCGATCGGCATCTTCGTCAGCTCCACGACCAGCGAGGTGGTGCGGCTGCCGATCCCGGTCACCGACCGGGTGGTCATCGACCCCACCTTCGCCACCCGCGACCTGGTCCGCAGCCTGCACCGGACCCCACGGCACGTGGTGCTCCTGCTGTCCGAACGGGAGGCCCGCCTCCTGGACGGCGTCGGCGAGCTGCTCACCCCGGCGGTGGGGTCGGGCTTCCCCCTCCACGCCCCTGACCGCGACTCCGGCGGGTCCTTCCTGCGCGAGGTGGACCGCACACTCGGCACCTACCTGCGCCTGCACCCCGCCCCGCTCGTCCTGGTCGGGGCCGAGCGCACCGTCGCCGAGTTCCGCAGGACCTCACGCAACACCGACCGGCTGGCCGGGACGGTCACCGGCGCCCTGACGAACGCACCGCTGAGCCGGCTGACCCCGCGGATCCGGGTGGTCCTCGAGCGCTACCTCTCCTCCCGGCAACGGGAGGCGCTGGACCTGCTGGACCGGCGCCGTTCACGCGGTCGGGTGGTGGACGGCATCGCCGCGGCGTGGCTGGCCGCGCGGGCCGAGCGCCCCGAGGCGCTCGCCGTCGAGGAGGGCTTCGTCTTCCCGGCCCGGCTCAGCGAGGACGGCGACCTCCTCACCCCCGCCGACGACGTCGAGCACCCCGACGTCATCGACGACGCCGTCGACGAGCTGATCGAGACGGTGTTGTCGCGTGGCGCGTGGGTGGCGTTCGTCGACGACGGGACCCTGCCGGACCGGGTCGCCCTCGCCGTGCGCTGAGCGACGGGCTCAGGCGGCGCGGTGCCAGGTCACCGCCACCGGACGGTGCACGTCCCCGCTGACCAGGGCGGTGCCACAGTCGGTGCAGGCCCACTCCGGGCAGGCGCCGCCGTCCTCGGTGTGCCCGTCGATGCACTCGGGCTGCTCGAAGTCGGTGTCGTGCCCGCACGTCGGGCAGGGCCACTGCTGCAGGTCGCTCACGGGTGCGTCCCCTCTCGTCTCGGCGCCGGTCGTCGGGAGCGCGCTCCCGTCCGGCACGTCGAACGTCCCACGGGGGTACGACAGAACCGTGGACCTCAGCCGGGCGGCGTGTCGCGCTTGACGCCCGGCCCCCCGGCCGTCGTCGGCGCGGCCGGGGCGGCCGGCCCGGGGGCCGGGCCACCGGCCGCGGACACCAGCGCCTCCTCGACCCGGCGGCGCCGCCCGGCGTCCATCGTCGCGCCGGCGGGGTCGCAGACGTAGAAGGAGTCGAGCGCATCGGCGCCGAGGGTCTCGATCCGTGCCGAGGTCACGTCCAGCCCCTGGTCGGCCAGCGCGGAGGTCAGCCGGTAGAGCAGGCCGGCCCGGTCGCCCGCGCGGACCTCCACGATGCTGGCGGCGGCGCCGTCGACCTCGCTGTCGTGCCAGGAGATGCGGGGCGGCGCCGCACGGTCCCCGTGCTGGCGGTAGTCGATCTCCCGCTGCCGCAGCCGGTCGGCCAGCGGCAGCGTCCCCTCCAGGGCGGCCCGGACGCCGTCGGCCAGGATCTCCGGCACCGGCGCCCGGCCGAACCGCGGGCGCACCGCGAACACCGACGTCGCCTGCCCGCCCTCGACCGAGATGCTGGCCGCCCGGACGTCGAGCTGGTTCAGCGCCAGCACGCCCGCGCAGCGGCTGAACAGGCCGGGCCGGTCCGGCGCCAGGAAGGTCACCTGCTGGCCGTCGGCGACGTCCCGCACGCCCACCGAGATGCGCCCGCCCTCCCCCGCGGGCCCCGGGCCCGAGGAGCTGACCTGCGGGGTGGTCGGCTCCAGCACCGGCCCGGGCGCCGGGGCGGCCACCAGGTGGGCCCGGACCCGGGCGACCAGCGCCGCGACCAGGTGTGCCTTCCACGGCGACCAGGCCGAGCTGCTGGTCGCCGCGCCGTCGGCCTGCGCCAGCGCGTGCAGCAGCTCCAGCAGCGCGGTGTCCCGGCCGATCGTCTCGGCGACCCGGTCGATGGTCGCGTGGTCGTCGATGTCCCGCCGGGTGGCGGTCGCCGGCAGCAGCAGGTGGTGGCGCACCATCGCGGCCAGCGTGGCGACGTCCGGTGGCGAGAAGCCCATCCGGGTCGCCACCTCCGCGGCGATCGGCTCCCCCACGACGCTGTGGTCACCGGGCCAGCCCTTGCCGATGTCGTGCAGCAGGGCGCCGACCAGCAGCAGGTCGGGCCGGTCGACGTCGCGGGTCAGCTCCGACGCCGCCGCGGCGGCCTCCACCAGGTGCCGGTCGACGGTGAACCGGTGCCACGGGTGCCGCTGCGGCAGCGACCGCACCCGGTCCCACTCCGGCAGCATCCGGGCCAGCAGCCCCTCCTGGTCCAGCTGCTCGACGACCGGGACGGCGCTGCGGCCACTGGCCAGCAGCCGGAGGAAGGACCAGCGCACCTCTGCGGGCCACGGCTCCGGCAGCGCCGGCGCGTGCACGGCCAGCACCTTGAGCGTGTAGGGCGACAGCAGCAGGTCCGCGCGGGCGGCGGCGGCGGCACCGCGCAGCACCAGCCCGGGGTCGGCGGCCGGCCGGGCGTCCCGCGCCAGCACCACCTCGTCGCCCTGCCGGACCAGCCCCTCGGCCAGCGGCTCGCGCCGCACCCGCCGGTACCGGGCCCGCGGACGCCGGACGAGCGAGGCGTCGACCCGCCGCCAGGTCTCGTCGGCGACGAAGGCCAGCCGGCGGCCGGCCAGGCTCACCCGGCGCAGCAGGACGTCGTCGTCGGCCAGCCCGAGCGCCTGCGCCACCGCGGCCTGCTCCTGGCGGACCAGCGCGTCGCCCGCCCGCCCGGTGCTGCGGCGCAGCGCGTCCCGCACGTCGAGGAGGAAGTCGTAGGCCTCCCCCGCGTCGGCCGGCGGCTCGTCGGCCAGCTGGGCGGCGGCCAGGGCCCGCAGCACCTGCCCCTCGCGCAGCCCGCCGTAGGCCTCCTTGAGGTCGGGCTCCAGCAGGAACCCCAGCTCACCGACCAGCCGGCTCCGCTCCCGGCGGATGTCCCGCAGCTGGGGCAGCAGCCGGCCGGCGTGCTGACGCCACGAGCCCAGCGTCGCCGTCCGCAGGCCCGCGGTCACCTCCGGGTCGCCGGCGACGTGGCGGGCGTCCAGCAGCCCCAGCCCTGCCTTGACGTCGTCGGCGGCCACCGAGACCGCCTCGGCGACCGTCCGCACGGAGTGGTCCAGCCGCACCCCGGCGTCCCAGATCGGGTACCACAGGGCGTCGGCGACGGCGGCGATCTCGCCCCGGCCGTCGTGCACCAGCACCAGGTCCAGGTCACCGTGCGGGGGCAGCTCCCGGCGGCCGAGGCTGCCCACGGCCACCAGGGCGATCCCGGCCCCCGCGGGCTCGGCCGGTGGGCCGCCCCGGCGGCGGGAGGCCCGGGGGGTGCCGGCGAGCGCGTCGTCCAGCAGGCCGGCCAGCCAGTCGTCCAGCGCCTGCACCCGCTCGGCGCGGGGCAGGGCGGGGAGGGTCGCGAGGTCGAGCACGGGCACCTCTCGGTCGTCCAGCGGGGGGGACGGCGTCGGCCGGGGCAGCGGGTCTCCCCGCCACCCCGGCCGACGTCCGGGCTCAGTGCCGGCCCCGTCCCGAGGCTCGCCCGAGCGTGCGGGGGACGGCGTCCTCTGTCAGAGCGCGTCGGCTCCGCGCTCACCGGTCCGGACCCGGACGATCTCGTCGATCGTGGTCACCCAGACCTTGCCGTCACCGATCTGGCCGGTGGAGGCCGACTCGACGACCGCGTCGACGACCCGCGCCGCGTCGTGCTCACTGACGACGACCTCGATCCGCACCTTCGGCACGAAGTCCACCTGGTACTCCGCGCCGCGGTAGACCTCGGTGTGGCCCCGCTGACGGCCGAACCCCTGCACCTCGCTGACCGTCAGGCCGGCGATGCCGATCAGCTCCAGGGCGTTCTTGACGTCGTCGAGCTTGAACGGCTTGACGATCGCGGTGACGAGCTTCATGCCCGGCTCCCTTCCGTGTTGCGCGCCTCGGCGCGTGCCTGGCCACCCAGGGGCGCGGTGCTGCCACCGCCGCCCAGGGAGGCGAAGTCGTACCCGGACTCAGCGTGCACGACGGTGTCGATGCCGGTCACCTCGTCCTCCTCGGTGAGCCGGAACCCGATCGTCTTCTGGATGAGGAAGCCGATCACCAGGGTGAGGACGAAGGAGAACACGAGCACCGCCAGGGCGCCCACGACCTGGCGCCACAGCTGGTCGACGCCGCCACCGTAGAAGAGGCCGTCCACCCCCGCCGGGGCGGCGGCCGTGCCGACGAAGCCCACCATGATGGTGCCGACGAGCCCACCCACGAGGTGGACGCCGACGACGTCGAGCGAGTCGTCGTAGCCGAGCTTGAACTTCAGGCCCACCGCGAGGGCGCACAGCGCACCGGCGAGGGCGCCGACGATGATCGCGCCGATCGGGGAGACCGCCGAGCACGCCGGGGTGATGGCCACCAGGCCGGCCACGACGCCGGACGCGCCACCCAGCGACGTGGAGTGCCCGTCACGCATCTTCTCCACCAGCAGCCAGGCCAGCGTCGCGGCACCGGTGGCGACCAGGGTGTTCACCCAGGCGACGGCGGCGGTGTTGTTCGCGGCGAGCGCGGAGCCGGCGTTGAAGCCGAACCAGCCGAACCACAGCAGCCCGGCGCCGATCATCACCAGCGGCAGGTTGTGCGGCCGCATGGCGTCCCGGCCGAAGCCACGGCGCTTGCCCAGCACGAGGGCCAGGGCCAGACCGGCGGCACCGGCGTTGATGTGCACCGCGGTGCCACCGGCGAAGTCGATCGCAGCGAGGTTGTTGGCGATCCAGCCACCGGTGTGGGTGACCACGCCGTCGTCGTCGGTGAGGGTGAAGTCGAAGACCCAGTGCGCGACCGGGAAGTAGACGACGGTCGCCCAGATGCCGGCGAAGACCATCCAGGAGCCGAACTTGGCCCGGTCGGCGATGGCGCCGGAGATCAGCGCGACGGTGATGATGGCGAAGACCGCCTGGAAGCCGACGAACGCCATGGTCGGCAGGCCGCCCTCCTCGGTCGTGAGGTCCTCCATCAGACCGGCCAGGCCGAAGAACTCGGTCGGGTCGCCGAGCAGGCCGAAGCCGACGTCGTCACCGAAGGCGAAGGAGTAGCCGTAGAGGACCCACAGCACGCTGATCAGGGCCAGCGCGCCGAAGCTCATCATCATCATGTTCAGCACGCTCTTGGCGCGGACCATGCCGCCGTAGAAGAGCGCGAGACCTGGGGTCATCAGCAGCACGAGAGCCGCGCTGGTGAGGATCCAGGCGGTGTCGCCGGTGTTGACCACGGCAACCTCCTGAGGGTGTCGTCGGCCATCGGCCGCAAGCGGGGGCCCCGAGGGGCCTCGGGCGTGCCACCGCCGGAGGAGGCGGTGCGGAGAAGACGGTGCCGACACCGTGTTTCCGTCTGCGGCGTGGACGTGTTTCGCCGCGGTGAACTCCCCAGCGCGTGTCGCCGCGTTGTGTTCCGGCCGTGTTGCAGGCGCACCGTCCGACCCGCAGATGTGTCGGCCGGAGTGCGCTGGGTCACGACACCGGGCGTTCACGCGCGCTTCTTGCGAAGAGTGTGCAAGTGCCAATGACGTGCAATAAGCTCGCCGGGCGTTCGACCGCGGGCACCTTGTCACCGGCCGCGCTCAGCACCCCGAGGTCCGGAGGTCCGTGTGCACGTCCCTGATGGCTTTCTCGACGCCACGACCAGCACCGGTACCGCCGTGGTCGCCGCCGCCGGCGTCGCCCTCGCGCTGCGCGGCTCACGCCACGAGCTCGACGAGCGCACCGCGCCGATGGCCGGGCTCACCGCGGTCTTCGTCTTCGCGGTGCAGATGATGAACTTCCCGGTCGCCTTCGGCACCAGCGGCCACCTCATGGGCGGTGCGCTGGCCGCGGTCCTGGTCGGGCCCTGGACGGCGGTGCTGTGCCTGACCGTCGTCCTCATGGTCCAGGCCCTGGTCTTCGCCGACGGCGGCCTCACGGCGCTGGGCACGAACGTCACCCTGCTCGGCCTGGTGGCGATCGGCGTCGGCTACGGCGTCTTCCGGGGGCTGCGGGCCGTGCTGCCGGCCACCCGCACCGGCCTGCTGACCTCCGCCGGGGTGGGCGCCTTCCTCTCCGTGCCGGTGGCCGCCCTGGTCTTCGTCGCACTGTTCGGACTGGGCGGCGTCGCCGACGTCGCGCTCGGCCCGGTCACCGTGGCCATGGTCGGGGTGCACCTGCTGATCGGCCTGGGCGAGGCGGTCATCACCGTCGCCGTCCTCGGTGCGGTGCTCACCGTCCGGCCGGACCTGGTCCGCGGCGCCCGGCACCTGCAGCGGGCCCGGGCGCTGGCCCCCCGGCCGGACCTGCCGGCGCGCACCGCCGCGGACGCCCGATGACCCGCACCCGCACCTTCGTGCTGATCGGGGTGGTCGTCGCGCTGCTCATCGCCGGTGTGGGCAGCTGGTACGCCAGCTCCGCGCCCGACGGGCTGGAGGCGACCGCCGAGGAGCAGGGCTTCGGTTCGACCGCCCGGGACAGCGCGGCCGCCGACTCGCCGCTGGCCGACTACACCGCGTCCTGGATCGGGGACGACCGGCTCTCCGGCGGCCTGGCCGGGGTCATCGGCGTGCTCCTGGTGCTGGCGCTGACCAGCGTCCTGGTCCTGCTGGTGCGCCGGCGCTCGACCACGGACGACGGAGCTCCCCGGCCCGACGCCCGCCGGCACTGAGGTGGGCGCGGGACACGGCGGGGCGCTGGCCGCGGCCTACGTGCCGGGCGACAGCCCGGTGCACCGGCTGGCGCCGCACACCAAGCTCGTCGCCGTCCTCGCCTTCGCCCTGGTGGTCGTGGCGACCCCGGTGCACGTCGGGTGGGCGGCGGCGGCCTACGCCGGCTTCCTGGTCCTGCTGCTGATCGTCGCCGCGGTGGCCCGGGTGCGGCCCGGGCGGCTGCTGCGGGGCCTGGTGGTCGAGGTGCCCTTCGTCCTCTTCGCCGTCCTGCTGCCGTTCGTCTCCCGCGGCCCCCGCACCGACGTGCTCGGGGTGTCCCTGTCCGAGAGCGGGCTCGCCGCCGGCGGCAGCATCCTGGCCAAGGCCACGCTGTCGGTGCTGGCCGCGACCCTGCTGGCCGCCACCACCGATGCCCGGGCGCTGCTGCGCGGGCTGGAGCGGCTGCGACTGCCCATGGTGCTGGTCCAGATCCTCAGCTTCATGATCCGCTACGCCGACGTGGTCGGGGGCGAGCTGGGCCGGATGCGGGTGGCCCGGGAGTCCCGCGGGTTCCGCGGCCGTCACCTGGGGGCCCTCAAGGTGCTCGGCCCGGCCGCCGGCTCGCTGTTCATCCGCTCCTACGAGCGCGGCGAGCGGGTGCACCTGGCGATGCTGTCGCGGGGCTACACCGGGCGGTTGCCCGGCGGGCCGGTGGCGGTCGTCGGCGGGCGGGCCTGGGCGACCGCGCTCAGCCTCCCCCTGGCTGCGGTCGCCGTGCTGGCAGCGGGTTCACTGCTGGGGTGAGCACCCCCGTCCCCTCGTTGCTCGTCGACGACCTGGCGTTCGCCTACCCCGACGGGCACCAGGCCCTCTACGGCGTCGACCTGCGGCTGGAGGCCGGCGAGCGGGTCGCGCTGCTGGGGCCCAACGGGGCGGGCAAGACCACGCTGGTGCTGCACCTCAACGGCATCCTGCGCGGCGGCCGCGGCCGGGTGGAGGTCGCCGGGCTGCCGGTCGAGGAGCGGCACCTGCAGGAGGTCCGGCGCCGGGTGGGGATCGTCTTCCAGGACCCGGACGACCAGCTGTTCATGCCCACGGTCGGCGAGGACGTCGCCTTCGGTCCCCGCAACCTCGGCCTGCCCGAGCCCGAGGTCGCCCGGCGGGTGGCCGACGCCCTGGCCGCGGTCGACATGGCCGACGCCCACGACCGCGCACCCCACCACCTCTCCTTCGGCCAGCGCCGGCGGGTCGCCGTGGCGACGGTGCTGTCGATGCAGCCGGAGGTGCTGGTGCTCGACGAGCCGAGCAGCAACCTCGACCCGGCCGGCCGGCGCGAGCTCGCCGAGGTGCTCCAGGCGCTGCCGATCACGCTGCTGATGGTCACCCACGACCTGCCCTACGCCCTGCAGCTCTGCCCCCGGTCGGTGGTGCTGGACGGCGGGGTGGTGGTCGCCGACGGCCCGACCCGGGAGCTGCTGGCCGACCCTGGGCTGCTGGCCGCGCACCGGCTGGAGCTGCCCTTCGGCTTCGACCCCCGCGCCGTCGGCTGATGGACGGGTCACCGATGCGCCGGGCGGCCCACGACCTGCCGGTGCCCGACTTCGCCCGCATCTTCGACGAGGCCCCGGCGCCGTTCCTGCTGCTCACCCCGGACCTGGTCATCGTGCACGCCAACCGGGCGCGGCTGGAGGCGACCGCGACCACCCTCGAGGACACCGTCGGGCGGCACCTGTTCGACGTCTTCCCGCGCAACCCCGCCGACCCGGCAGCCGACGGCGTGGCGAACCTGGGCGCCTCGCTGGCCGAGGCCCGGGACACCCGCCGGCCGGTCACCATGCCCATCCAGAAGTACGACATCCCGCTGCCCGACGGCAGCTGGACGGAGCGCTTCTGGAGCCCGCGGAACGTGCCGATCCTGGACGACGACGGGGAGGTCGTCCTGCTGCTGCACCGCTCGGACGACATCACCGACTACATCCGCGACCGGGACGAGGCGCGCCAGGCGGCCGAGCGCGGCCAGATCCGGGTGGAGCAGGTGGAGAGCGACCTCTTCGCCCGCACCCGGGAGCTCGAGCAGTACAACGCCGCGCTCCAGCTCAGCAGCCAGCGGGAGCGGCGCACCGCCCGCTCCCTCGCCGGGCTGGCGACGACCGTCTCCGCCCTGGCCACCGCCGAGACCACGGCCGGGCTGCTGCACCTGCTGTTCGAACAGGGCCGGTCGGCGCTGGGTGCCAGCGCCGCCTCGGTCGTCCTGCGCACGCCCGACGGCGAGGGCCTGGCCCTCACCGAGGACCGCGGCAGCCGGTTGCTCTCCGCGGACCTGCCGGTGGACTCACCGCTGCCGATGGCCCGCGCCGCCGTGCGCGGCGAGCGGGTGCTCATCACCGACGCCGAGGCCGACCAGCCCCGGCACCCCGACGCCGTCCGCCTCCTCCGCGGCCTGGGCATCCGCTCGTGGGCCGCTCTCCCGCTGCGGTCGGGCGGACGGCTGCTGGGGTCCTGGACGATCGGCTGGGCCGACCCGCGGGAGTTCGACGACGACGACGTCCGGGTGCTGGAGGCCCACGCGGCCCAGTGCGGGCAGGCGGTGGAGCGGGTGACCCGGCTGGAGGCCGAGCGGCGGCGGGCGAAGGCGACCCGCAGCCTGGCCGAGGCCCTCCAGCGGTCCCTGCTCACCGCTCCGCCACAGCCGCCCGGCCTGCGCATCGCGGTGCGCTACCGGCCCGCGGCGCAGGAGGCGCAGGTCGGCGGCGACTGGTACGACGCCTTCCTCACCCCCGGCGGCGCCACCACCCTGGTCGTCGGCGACGTCACCGGCCACGACCGGACCGCGGCGGCCGTGATGGCCCAGCTGCGCAACCTGCTGCGGGGCATCGCCCACTCCCTGGACGCGCCACCCGCCGCGGTGCTGAGCGCCCTCGACCGCGCTCAGCAGGGCCTCGGGGTGACCACCCTGGTCACCGCGGTGCTCGCCCGGGTCGAGGAGGGCCCTGGTGGGATCCGCCGGCTCCGCTGGTCCAACGCAGGGCACCCGCCGCCCCTGATCGTGCGGGCGGACGGGACGCCGGAGCTGCTGGAACGACCGCACGACCTGCTGCTGGGCGTGGACCCCGACCGGCTCCGCACCGAGCACGTCCTCGACCTGCACCCCGGCGACACCGTCGTGCTGTACACCGACGGCCTGGTGGAGCACCGCCGGTCGACGCTGGACGACGGCCTGGCCCGCCTGGTCGCCGCCGCGCAGGAACTGGCCGGCCGGCCGGTCGAGGAGCTGTGCGATGCACTGCTGGACCGGATGGCCCCGGAGCACGCCGACGACGTCGCGCTGCTCGCCCTGCGCATCGCCCCCGCCGCCTGAGCGCCTCCCTCAGGCGTCTCCCTCAGGCGTTGCCGACGAGCGCCTCGGCGAAGGCCTCCGGCTCGAACGGCGCCAGGTCGTCGGGCCCCTCCCCCAGCCCGATCAGCTTCACCGGGATGCCCAGCTCACGCTGCACGGCGACGACGATGCCGCCCTTGGCCGTGCCGTCGAGCTTGGTGAGCACGACCCCGGTGACCTCGACGGCCTCGGTGAACACGCGGGCCTGCACGACCCCGTTCTGACCGGTGGTGGCGTCGAGCACCAGCAGCACCTCGTCGACCGGCCCGTGCTTCTCCACGACCCGCTTGACCTTGCCCAGCTCGTCCATCAGACCCGACTTGGTGTGCAGCCGCCCCGCGGTGTCGACCAGGACGGCGTCCACCTCGGCCTCGGTGCCGGTGCGGACCGCCTCGAAGGCCACCGACGCCGGGTCACCGCCCTCGCGACCGCGGACGGTGAGCACCCCGACCCGCTCGCCCCAGGTCTCCAGCTGGTCGGCGGCGGCCGCACGGAAGGTGTCGGCGGCCCCGAGCAGCACGCTCTTCCCGTCACCCACCAGCACCCGGGCGATCTTGCCGACCGTCGTCGTCTTGCCGGCACCGTTCACCCCGACCACCAGGACCACGGCCGGGCGCCCGTCGTGCCGGGAGGTGTGCAGGGTCCGGTCCAGGTCCGGGCCCAGGACGGCGGTGAGCTCGCGGACGACCAGGTCGCGCAGCTGCAGGCCCGAGGCGGTGGCCAGCACCAGGCTCTGGGTGCGCAACCGGTTCACGATCTGGGTGGTGGCGGCGACGCCGACGTCGGCGGCCAGGAGCGTCTCCTCGACCTCCTCCCAGTCGTCCTCGGTGAGCTTCTCCCGGGCCAGCACGGTGAGCAGGCCGCGGCCCAGCGACGACTGCGAGCGGGCCAGCCGCGAGCGCAGCCGGATCAGCCGGCCGGCCGAGGGCGGCGGGGTGTCGAAGACCAGGCCGGGCTCCGGCTCCGCCGGCAGGTCGACCGGTGAGGTCGGCTCGGTCCCGGTCGGCGCGGCAGGGGTGGGGGGCCCGGTGTACCGGTCGGCCGCGGTGGCGCCCGAGGTCGGGTCCGGGGCGATCGGCGGGCGGGTGAGCGTGGTGCCGCGCGCGGCGTCGGAGTCCAGCCGGGTGGTGCGCCGGCCGCGGTTGACGAGCAGCCCGACCCCGGCGATGAGGGCGACGACGAGGATCGCGATCGCGATCAGCACGAACTCCATGCCGACAGTCTCCCAGGATCATGGGGCAGGCTGTGCCCCATGCCCGAGACCGCCGGCACCCGACCGCTCCTGCTGCTCGGGCCGCTCCTCCGCCACGTCGACCCCGTGTCGGCCACCATCTGGGTGGAGACGGACCGCGCCTGTGACGTGGCGGTGCTGGGCCAGCGGGCCCGGACGTTCTGCGTCAACGGCCACCACTACGCCCTCGTCGTCGTCGAGGGCCTGGAGCCGGGCAGCACGACCCCCTACGAGGTGCACCTGGACGGCCGGCGGGTCTGGCCGGCGGCGGACTCCAGCACCCCGCCGAGCCGGATCCGGACGGCCGGGCGGCCGGGCCCCTTCCGGCTGGCCTTCGGCTCCTGCCGCTACGCCACGCCCACGTCGGTCGACGTGCGCGAGGCGATCCCGCCGGACGCGCTGGACAGCTACGCCCGCCGGTTGCTGGACCTGCCGGAGGACCAGTGGCCCGACGCCCTGGTCCTGCTCGGCGACCAGGTCTACGCCGACGAGGTCACCCCGGCGACGAGGGAGTGGATGGCCGCCCGCCGGGACCTGTCCCAGCCACCGGGTGCCCAGGCCGCGGACTTCGAGGAGTACAGCCGGCTCTACGCGGAGTCCTGGGGGGACCCGCAGGTGCGGTGGCTGCTGTCGACGATCCCGTCCTCGATGGTGTTCGACGACCACGAGATGATCGACGACTGGAACACCTCGGCCGCCTGGCGCGCAGAGGTGACCCGCACCGACTGGTGGCGGCAGCGGATCTGCGGCGGGCTGGTCAGCTACTGGGTCTACCAGCACCTGGGCAACCTCTCGCCGAACGAGCTGGCCGAGAACGCGACCTGGCAGGCGATCCAGCAGCGCGCCGACGGTTCCGACGACGCCGGCCCGATGCTCGACGCGATGGCCCGGGCGGCGGACGACGAGCCGGAGGCGGTGCGCTGGAGCTACGTGCGGCACTGGGGACCGACCCGGCTGATCATGGTCGACACCCGCGCGGGCCGGGGGCTGGACGAGCACGACCGCAAGATCGTCGACGACTCCGAGTTCGACTGGGTCGACGCCGCGGTGCGCCAGTCGGTGCAGGACGGCGTCGAGCACCTGCTCATCGGCACCTCGCTGCCCTGGCTGCTGCCGCACTCGGTGCACGACATCGAGCGGTGGAACGAGACCCTGTCGGTGCGCCACCACGGCAGGCCGCTGGGCCGGCTGATGGAGAAGCTGCGGCAGGCCGCGGACCTGGAGCACTGGGCGGCGTTCGGGCAGTCCTTCGAGCGGCTGGGCCGGACCCTGGTGGCCACGGCCCGCGGCGAGCTGGGGGAACCGCCGGCCACCGCCCTCGTGCTGTCCGGCGACGTCCACCACGCGTACGCCGCCGAACTGGTGGACCCCGGTGACCTGGCCACCCGGGTGCACCAGCTGACCGTGTCGCCGCTGCACAACCAGGCCCCGCACGCCATCGAGATCGGCTTCAAGGTGGGCTGGAGCCGGTGGGCCCGGGTGCTCACCGGTGGGCTGCGTGCGCTGGCCCGGGTGGAGGGCAGCCCGCTGCGGTGGCGGAAGCAGGCCGGGCCCTTCTTCGGAAACGAGCTGGGCGAGCTGCTGCTGGAGGGCCGGGACGCCCGGTTCCTGCTCTGGGCGACCAGCCGCGACGACGACGGCACCGAGCACTTCACCCAGGTGCTGGACACCCGGCTGTCATGACCTCCGTCCGGCTGGTCAGCTTCAACGTCCACCACGGCGTGGGCCGCGACGGCCGGCACGACCTGCCCCGGCTCGCCCAGGTGCTGGCGGCCGCGGACGCCGACGTGGTCTGCCTGCAGGAGGTCGACCGGCACTTCGGCGACCGCAGCGAGCACGTCGACCAGGCCCTGCTGCTGTCCCGCGCGCTGGACCTGGAGCTGGCGTGGGGGCCCTCGATCGACGAACCCGGCGGCGGCACCGACCGCCGGCAGTACGGCAACGCGCTGCTGTCCCGGCTGCCGCTGCTGGGCTCCGAACTGCACCGGCTGCCCGGGCAGGGGGAGCCACGCACGGCGCTGCGCGCGCGGGTGCAGCTGGCCGGCGGCGAGCTGTGGGTGACCACGACGCACCTGTCCAGCCGATCGGCCGAGGACCGGGCCGCGCAGGCCGCCGCGCTCGCCGGGCTGCACGACCACCCGCAGGCCGCCGTGCTGGTCGGCGACCTGAACGCAGCCGCCACCGCCCCGGAGCTCGCGCCGCTGCGGGAGCGCCTCAGCGACGCCTGGGAGCTGGCGGCCAACCGCAGCGACCAGGCCGGGCGGTTCTCGCTGCACGCCCGGCAGGGGATGACGCACCCGGCCCGCCGTCCGCGGATGCGGATCGACCAGGTGTGGGTGTCGGCCGGTGTGACGGTGACCGGCGCCCGGGTGCTGGACGGCTCCGGGGCGTCGGACCACCACCCCCTGCTGGTCGAGCTGGACCTGCCGGCGGGCGGCTGATCAGGAGGCCTGCAGCTCCCGCAGCCGCTGGCTGATCACCCCGGTGATGCCGTCGCCGCGCATGCTCACGCCGTAGAGCGCGTCGGCGATCTCCATGGTCCGCTTCTGGTGGGTGATGACGATCAGCTGCGAGGTGTCCCGGAGCTGCTCGATCAGGGTGAGCAGCCGGCCGAGGTTGACGTCGTCCAGCGCCGCCTCCACCTCGTCGAGGACGTAGAACGGCGAGGGCCGGGCGCGGAAGATGGCGACGAGCAGCGCCACGGCGGTCAGCGACCGCTCGCCGCCGGACAGCAGCGACAGCCGCTTGACCTTCTTGCCCGGCGGCCGGGCCTCGACCTCCACCCCGGTGGTGAGCAGGTCCTCCGGGTCGGTGAGGAAGATGCGCCCCTCACCGCCGGGGAAGAGGGTGGCGAAGACCTGCGCGAACTCCCGCTGGGTGTCGGCGAAGGCCTCGGCGAAGACCTGGTGGATCCGGGCGTCGACCTCGCGGACCACGGTGAGCAGGTCGCGGCGGGTGGCCTTGAGGTCCTCGAGCTGGGTGGCCAGGAACGTGTGCCGTTCCTCCAGGGCCGCGAACTCCTCCAGCGCCAGCGGGTTCACCTTGCCCAGCGCGGCGAGGTCCCGCTCCGCGCGGGCGGCCCGGCGCTCCTGCGCGCTCCGGTCGTAGGGCACCGGCTGGGGCTCGGGCTCCCCCGCCGCCTCCGCTGCCGCCAGCTGCGCCTGGGTCGGGGGCACCGGCGCCGTCGGGCCGTACTCGGCGAGCAGGGTCGGCAGGTCGACGCCGTACTCCTCCGCCGCCCGGGACTCCAGCGCCTCGATCCGCAGCCGCTGCTCGGCGCGGGCGACCTCGTCGCGGTGCACCTCGTCGGTGAGCCGGTCGAGCTCCGCGGTGTGCTCGCGCACCCGGGCCCGGACCACCAGCAGCTCGGCATCCCGGCCGGTGCGGGCCTCGGCCAGGGCGTCGCGCTCGGCGGCCGCCCGGGCGAGTGAGCTCGCGAGGTGGGTGAGCGCCTCCTCCGCACCCGCCCGCACCTGCGCGGCCACCCGGGCGCCCCGCTCGCGCGCGACCCGGGCCGCAGCGGCCCGCTCCCGCGCCGCCCGCTCCTGCCGGGCCTGCCGGCGCAACGACTCGGCCCGGCCGGCCAGCGAGCGGGCGCGCTCCTCGGCCGTGCGCACCGCCAGCCGGGCCTCGGTCTCGGCCTGCCGGGCGGCGGCCGCCTCGGCGCGCAACCGGTCGCGCTCGTCGGTGGAGGGCTCCTCCTCCATCGGCGCGGCCTCGGCGGCGGCCAGCCGGTCCTCCAGCTCGACCAGCCCGGCGACGGCCTGCTCGCGCGCCTGCTCGGCGCGCACCCGGGTGGCGTCCAGCCGCTCGGCCTCGGCCACGGCCGACCGCGCGGCGGCACCGAGCTCGGCGAGCTCGGCAGCGGCGGCGGAGCGGGCCCGGTCACCGGCCTGCCGGGCGGTGAGCGCCGCGTCGACGTCGGCCGACCGGTCCGCGGCGGCCTCGCGGGCCCGGGCCAGCTCGTCGGCCAGCCCGGCGGCGTGCGCGGCCGCCCGGTCCAGCTCCGCGGCGGCCTCGTCGACCCGCGCGCGCACCTCCAGCCCGGAGGGTGCGTTGGCCTGACCGCCGACCGACCAGTCGGCGCCCAGCAGGTCACCGGCGTCGGTGACCGCCCGCACCCGGGGGTGGGTGCGCACCAGGGAGACGGCGGCCGGCAGGTCGGGGACGACGGCGACCCGTTCCAGGGCCCGGGCCAGCGCCGGCGCGAGCTCGGCGGGGGCCTGGACCAGGTCGAGGGCCCAGCGGACGCCCGCGGGCAGCTCGGGCCAGCCGTCCCGGGAGACCGCCGGGAGCCCACCGGTGACCAGCAGGCCCGCACGGCCTCCGTCCTCACGGGCCAGGTGGGTGAGCACGGCGGCCGCCTGCTCGACCCCGTCGACCACGACCGCGTCGGCCAGCCCACCGAGGGCGGCGGCCAGGGCGACCTCGGCCCCGGGCTGGACGGTGAGCCGGTCGGGGACCGGGCCCAGCACCCCGGGCAGGCCGGCCGCGAGCACCGCGGCAGCGCCGTCGGCCGGGGCGAGACCGAGGGCCAGGGCGTCCCGGCGCGCCTGCCAGCCGGCCCGGTCGCGCTCGGCGGCGCGCTCGGCGGCGGCGAGCTCGGTGACCGCCCGGGCGGCCTCGGCGTGCGCGGTGACGGCGGCCGCGTGCGCGGCGGCCAGCCCCTCGTCCCCGCCGGCGTCGGCGCCCAGCTCCTCGCGGCGGGCGGCCAGCCGGTCGCTCGCGACCTCGGCACGGTCGGCGGCCTCGGCCGCCGCGGCGGCCAGCCGTTCGATCTCGGCCTCACCGGCCGCCGCCCGGGAGCGTCCCGCGGCCACCTGCCCGGAGAGCCGGGCCAGCTGTTCACGCCGGTCGGCCAGCGCGCGGGCCGCGGCGACCAGGGCCCGCTCGGCCTCGGCCAGCGTGGTCTCGACCTCTCCGCGGACGGCCACGGCGGTGTCCAGCCGACCGCGTTCGGCCTGCAGGGAGGCGGCCAGCTCGCGCTCGGTGGCGTCGACCCGGTCGGCCTCGGCGTCCAGCTGGTCCGGGTCCCGGCCACCGGGGGCGGCGGCGGGGACCGCGGCGAGATGGCGGTGCCGCTCGGCGGCGAGCTGCGCGACGCCGCGGAACCGCTCGGCGAGCGTGGACAGCCGGAACCAGCTGTCCTGGGCGGCGGCGAGCACCGGCGCGTCGGCGGCGAGCTGCCGCTCCAGCGCCGACTCGCTGCGGGCGGCCTCGCCCAGTGCCGCCTCGACGGTGGCCCGCCGGGCACGGGCGGCGGTCTCGTCGGCGATGTCGGCGTTTAGGGCGTCGCGCAGGCCGACCAGGTCGTCGGCGAGCAGCCGCAACCGGGCGTCGCGCAGGTCGGCCTGGACCCCGGCCGCACGGCGGGCGACCTCGGCCTGCCGGCCCAGCGGCTTCAGCTGCCGGCGCAGCTCGGCGGTGAGGTCGCCGAGCCGGTCGAGGTTGGCCTGCATCGCATCGAGCTTGCGGAGCGCCTTCTCCTTGCGCTTGCGGTGCTTCAGGACGCCGGCGGCCTCCTCGACGAAGGCCCGCCGGTCCTCCGGGCGACCGGACAGCACGGCGTCCAGCTGCCCCTGGCCGACGATGACGTGCATCTCCCGGCCGATGCCGGAGTCGCTGAGCAGCTCCTGGACGTCGAGCAGCCGCACCTTGTCGCCGTTGATCTCGTACTCGCTCTCCCCGGAGCGGTACATGCGGCGGGTGATCGAGACCTCGGTGTAGTCGATCGGCAGCGCGCCGTCGGAGTTGTCGATCGTGAGCGTCACCTCGGCGCGGCCCAGCGCCGGGCGGCCGGCGGTGCCGGCGAAGATGACGTCCTCCATCTTGCCGCCGCGCAGGCTCTTGGCGCCCTGCTCGCCGAGGACCCAGGCGATGGCGTCCACGACGTTGGACTTGCCCGAGCCGTTGGGCCCCACGACGGCGGTGATGCCCGGTTCCAGGCGCAGCGTCGTCGGCGACGCGAAGGACTTGAAGCCCTTGAGCGTCAGGCTGGACAGGTGCACGGTGGAGAGACTCCCAGGGGGGTACGACGGTCCTGCTCAGCGCAGGGCGGCCCCATCCTCACCCACGACACGCCGATCGCCCGTCCGGCGATGCACGGGACGGGCGCCTGGGACCAGTGTGGTGTCGGCCTCGCTGCAGGGGACCGCCGCGAGCGTGCGAGCGGTGGGGGCAGCGAGCGCCTTCGTCAGGCGAGGACGGGGTCGGCCGACTCGTGCGCCATGGTGAGCAGCTCGCGGGCGATCGCCGCGTCACGCTCCTCGCGGAGGGCAGCGAGCTGCGCCTCGAGGCGGCGCACCTGCGCCCGCAGGGCGGCGTTCTCCTCGGCTGCCCGAAGCTCGTGCGGAGCGACGACGGAACCGAACAGGGCCTTGGCCATGACTCAACGGCCTTTCACTGCAGGAGGGAGGTCCCGTCGCACCGCCGGGGGGCGGTCTGCGCGGGCTGGCGCTCTCAGGGTGACACCAGCTCCGACCTGGGTCAACGGCACCGCGGGGGCCCCACCGTGTCGGGGGCATGTCGTCTTCGTCACGCCACGGTGAAGTCGGGCACCCCGCGCGCGTCGTCGTCCCGGTGCTCCACCGCGGTCACCGACCCCGGGGCCCGCGGCCCGGAGAGCTCGGCGAGCACGGCACGGACGTCGTCGTCCGGGCCCTCCAGGACCACCTCCACCCGGCCGTCGGGCAGGTTCGTCGCCGAGCCGGTGAGCCCACGCCCGGTCGCCGCCTGCCGGACGAACCAGCGGTACCCGACGCCCTGCACCTGCCCGTCGACCAGGGCGACCACCCGCCGTGGGGTGCTCATCGGACCGAGCGGGCGCGCGGGCGGGGCTGGCACTGCGGGCAGCTGTAGCTGGACCGGTTCATGAAGGACTCCCGGCGGATGGGGGTGCCGCACCGTGGACACGGGCGGTCCACCTGGCCGTACACGGCCAGGTGGCGGGAGAAGTACCCGCTCTGCCCGTTGACGTCGACGTAGAGGGAGTCGAAGGAGGTGCCGCCCTGCGCCAGGCTCTCACCCAGCACGTCGCGCACGCCTTCGAGCAGGTCGGCGACCTGGGCGCGGGTGAGCTTGTCGGTGGGCCGGCCGCCGTGCAGCCGGGCCCGCCACAGCGACTCGTCGGCGTAGATGTTGCCGACCCCGCCGATCAGGGTCTGGTCCAGCAGCGCCCGCTTGACCTCGGTGCGCCGGCGGCGGAGGGCCGCGCTGAAGTCGTCCAGGTCGAACGAGGGGTCCAGGGGGTCGGTCGCGATGTGCGCCAGCCGCGCCGGGAGCCCGTCGCCCGCCGCCTCCTCCACCGCCAGGCCACCGAAGGTCCGCTGGTCGACGAACCGGAGTTCCCGGCCGCCGTCGGTGAACCGGAAGCGCGCCCGCAGGTGCACCTCGTCGGGCTCGTCGGGCTTCTCCACCAGCAGCTGCCCGCTCATGCCCAGGTGGGCGACGAGCGCACGCCCGGACGGCGCACCGTCGACCTCGGCCAGGGGCAGCCACAGGTACTTGCCGCGGCGGTGGGCGGCGGTGAGCGTCCGGCCGGTGAGCGCGGCGACGAAGTGGTCGGCGCCCTCCAGGTGCCGGCGCACCGCGCGGGGGTGGTGCACCTCGACCTGACGGATCGTCCGGCCGGCGACCCAGCGTTCCAGGCCCCGGCGGACGACCTCGACCTCAGGCAGCTCCGGCACGGCTCAGTCCCGCGTCGGTCCGCCGTCGGCGGACAGGGCGTGCCAGGCCGTCTCGGCGGCCTCCTGCTCGGCGGCCTTCTTCGTCCGCCCGGTGCCCGAGCCGCGCACCTCACCGGCCAGCGACACGGCGGCGGTGAAGGTCTTGGCGTGGTCGGGACCCGCATCGAGCACGTCGTACACCGGTGCACCCAGGTTCAGGGCGGCCCCGAGCTCCTGGAGACTGGTCTTCCAGTCCAGGCCGGCGCCACGGGTGGCCGACTCGGCCAGCAGCGGGTCGAAGAGCCGGTGCACGACCGCCGAGGCGGTGTCCAGCCCCAGCCCGAGGTGGACCGCACCGATCAGCGCCTCGAGCGCGTCGGCGAGGATCGAGTCCTTCTCCCGGCCGCCGGTGGACTGCTCACCCCGGCCCAGCAGCAGGTGCGGCCCGATGCCCCCCTCGCCCAGCGCCCGGGAGACACGGGCCAGCGAGGTCATGTTGACCACCGAAGCGCGCAGCTTCGCCAGCTGCCCCTCGGGCAGGTCGGGGTGGCTGCGGTAGAGCTCGTCGGTGACGACCAGGCCGAGCACCGAGTCGCCGAGGAACTCCAGGCGCTCGTTGGTCGGCAGCCCACCGTTCTCGTAGGCGTAGGACCGGTGGGTCAACGCCAGGGCGAGCAGGTCGCCGGGGAGTTCGAGGCCGAGTGCATCGAGCAGCCACCGGGCCGCCCGTCCGGCGTGTGCCGCACCGCCGGCGGGCACACCGACACCGGCGTCCTGGGCCCCGGGCTCCCCCGTGAGGGAGTCCGGCACCGAGGACGCCGGTGTCCGGGTCGACTGCGCCACGCCGGAGCTGCGCAGGGTCAGACCGAGAGGACCTGGCGACCGTCGTGCTGGCCGCAGGTGGGGCACGCCTGGTGCGGCGGCTTGAGCTCACGGCAGGCCGGGTTGGGGCAGGGCGCCAGGGCGGGGGCCGTGGCCTTCCACTGCGACCGGCGGGCGCGGGTGTTGCTCCGGGACATCTTCCGCTTCGGAACGGCCACGGTCAGTTCTCCTCTGGGTTGGTGCGGCTGGTGGACCCCGGCTGGGGTCCGGCCGCGCTGTCGGTCGGGTCGGCACTGTCGGCCGTCTCGGTGAAGCGGGCGGCGAGCCCGGCCCACCGGGGGTCGAGCACCTCGTGGGAGTGGTCGGCAGGGAGGTCGTCGAGCCGCTCGCCGCAGTCGACGCACAGGCCGGCGCAGTCGGGCCGGCAGGTGGGCGACAACGGCAGGGTGAGGACGACGGCGTCCCGGACCAGCGGAGCCAGGTCGAGCCGCTCGCCGTCGATCCGGCGCACCTCGTCCTCGCCGCTGGTGGCCTCGGTGGTGCTGCCGGCGTAGGCGTACAGCTCCTGGACGTCGAGCTCCAGGGTGTCCTCGACCGGGTCCAGGCAGCGGGCGCACTGGCCGGTGACCGGGAGCTCGACCTGGCCGGTGACCAGGACGCCCTCCATCACCGACTCCAGGCGGAGGTGGAGCTGGACCGGCGCACCCTCGGGGACGCCGATCATCTCCACGCCCCAGCCGTCCAGGGCCGGGAGCGTCTTCTCCCACTCCCGCATCGACCCGGCGCGGCGGCCGAGCTCACGGAGGTCGACCTTCCAGGCCTTCTCGGCGGCCTTCTCGGCCGGCGTGGGGAGCTGCTTGTCGACGGGGTCGCCGACCGGACGCCGGGCGTCGGTGGACGCAGCGCCGGAGGACGGCCCCGTGGAGCGCGCAGAGGAAGCAGGCATGTCGGTACTCGTCGTCGTCGAAGGTGGGGGCGCCGGCGCGGGGCCCGCGCCGGACGGGCACGCGGGACGGCAGCAGCCGGACAGACGTCCAGCCTACCCGATCCCCCCGTCCGCCCCTCCCGGTCAGGGGGTGGGCGGAGCGGTCACGGACTGCGGAGGTTGTCCCGGGCCTTCTCCACCGAACGTGCCATGTGCGCCAGGGTGTTCCCGAAGTCGGCCAGCCGGCTGTCGACGTAGTCGTCGACCTCGGCCCGCATCCGGGCCACCTCGGCCGCGGTCTGGGCGCCGAGCTCGTCGGCCCGGTCGACCGCGGTGCGGTACACCTCGGTCTCGGTGAGCAGCCGCTCGTGCTCGGCCTGACCGGCGGCGATCAGCTCGGCGCGCTGCTCCTGCCCGTCCCGCACCAGCTGGTCGCGCAGCCGACGCCCCTCGGCGAGCAGCTCCTCGGCCTCCTCCTCGGCGCTGGCGAGCAGCTCGTCGGCCCGGGCCTGCGCCTCGGTGAGGATCTCGTCCCGCTGGCGGCGGGCGGTGCCGACCAGCTCCTCCCGCTGCCGGCGGGCGGCCACGACGACCTGCTCGCTCTCGCTGCGGGTGCGGCCGGTGAGCCGCTCGGCCTCGGCCTGCGCCTGCTGCAGGATCTCGGCGCGCTGCTCGACGATCGCCCCGGCCTGCTGGACCTCCTCCGGCAGGTTCTCCCGCAGGTCGTCGAGCAGGTCGAGCAGGTGGTCCCGCGGCACCATGCAGGAGCTGGACATCGGCACGCTGCGGGCGTTCTCGATGACCGTCGTCAGCTCGTCGACGGTCTCGTAGAGCCGGTACACGACCTCCGTCACGACTGCCTCCCCCTCGGCTGGGCCACCAGCCGGTCGTTGACCGCCTTGGGGACCAGGGACGACACGTCGCCGCCGAACTTCGCGATCTGCTTCACCAGGCTGGAGGACAGGTGGCCGACCTGGGGTGCGGTGGGCATGAACAGCGTCTCGACCTGGGCGAGCTCGCGGTTCATCTGGGCCATCTGGAGCTCGTACTCGAAGTCGCCGACCGCGCGCAGCCCCTTGACGATGACCGGGATCTGCTGGGCCCGGCAGTAGTCGACGAGCAGCCCCTCGAAGCTGTCGACCGTGACGTTGGGCAGGTCCACGACCGCCTCGCGCAGCAGGGACATCCGCTCGTCGACGTCGAACAGGCCCGCCTTGCCCGGGTTGACCAGGACGGCGACGACCAGCTCGTCGTACAGGCCGGCGGCGCGCGCGATCACGTCGACATGGCCGTTGGTGACCGGGTCGAACGAACCGGGACAGACCGCTCGCCTCACGACAAGCGACCGTACCGGAGCACCGCCTCCCCGTACCGACGATCACGCAGTCCGGTGAAGGGTGTCGGCCACGGGAAGGGGCGGTCGCGGCTGGACCGCTCCACCACGACGACGGCGTCCGGGGCCAGCCACGCCCGGTCGACCAGCGCACCGAGCACGCCCAGCACCTCCTCGTCGGGGGTGGAGTAGGGCGGGTCGGCGAACACCAGGTCGAAGGCGGCCGGGGGCCGCCCCCCGACCACCGTCGGCACGCTGCCGGGCAGCACCACGGCACCGGGCAGCCCCACCGCGGCGATGTTGGCGCGCAGCACCGGCAGCACCCCGCCGCCGGACTCGACGAACACCGCCTCCGCCGCCCCGCGGGACAACGCCTCCAGCCCGAGCGCACCCGAGCCCGCGTAGAGGTCGAGCACCCGGGCGCCTTCGACGTCCAGCAGCGACCCGAGGGAGTTGAACAGGCCCTCCCGGGCGCGGTCGCCGGTGGGCCGCACCCCGGTGCGGGGGACCTTGAGCCGGCGGCCACCCGCGCCCCCGGAGATCAGCCTGGTCATGCGTTCTTCATGCCTTCTCCAGGTAAGTGGCGCGGTCGTCCATGGCCAGGGCGGCGACGGCGGCCGCCAGCTCGGGGTGGTCGGCGAGGCCGCGCCCCTGCTCGACCAGCGCGGTGGCCTCGACCCGGGCCTCGGCGATGAGCGCCTCGTCGTGCAGCAGGGACAGCAGCTTCACGGTCGTCCGGCGGCCGGACTGGGCCGCGCCGAGCACGTCGCCCTCCCGGCGGGTCTCCAGGTCCAGCCGGGCCAGCTCGAAGCCGTCGGTGGTGGAGGCGACCGCGGCCAGCCGCTGGCCGGTCGGTGAGGTGCTGGGCGCCTCGGAGACCAGCAGGCACAGCCCGGCGTGCGCGCCACGGGCCACCCGGCCGCGCAGCTGGTGCAGCTGGCTGACGCCGAACCGGTCGGCGTCCATCACCACCATGACCGTGGCGTTGGGCACGTCGACCCCGACCTCGACCACGGTGGTGGCGACCAGGACGTCGATCTCCGCGGCGGCGAAGGCCCGCATCCGGGCCTCCTTCTCCTCCGGCGGCATCCGGCCGTGCAGCACCTCCACCCGCAGCGCCGACAGCGGGCCCGCCCGCAGCGCCTCGGCGACGTCCAGCACCGCCAGCGGTGGGCGCTTGTCACTGGCGCCCTTCTCCTCCGGCGGCGGGGCGCCGTCGGCGTCGTCCGGGCCGTCGTCGCCCTTGCCGCCGTCCTCGAGGTCGCCGATCCGGGGGCAGACGACGTAGGCCTGACGGCCGGCGGCGACCTCCTCGCGGACCCGGGCCCAGGCCCGGTCCAGCCAGGCCGGCTTCTCCCCCACCGGCACCACCGAGCTGGACACACCGCCGCGACCGGCCGGCAGCTGACGGAGCGTGGAGGTCTCCAGGTCGCCGTAGACGGTCATCGCGACGGTGCGCGGGATCGGGGTCGCGGTCATCACCAGCACGTGCGGTGGCCGGGTGCCCTTGGCGCGCAGCGCGTCCCGCTGCTCCACCCCGAACCGGTGCTGCTCGTCGACGACGACCAGCCCCAGGTCGGCGAAGTCCACGCCCTCCTGTAGCAGCGCGTGCGTGCCCACGACGATGCCCGCACTGCCGTCGGCGACCGCGGCCCGCACCTCCCGGCGGACGGCGGCCTTCTGCGAGCCGGTGAGCAGCGCCACCCGGGTGCCCGCCGGGTCGCCGTCGAGCTCGCCGGCGCGGCCCAGCGGGCCCAGGATCGCCGCCAGGCTGCGGGCGTGCTGGGCGGCGAGCACCTCGGTGGGGGCGAGCAGCGCGGCCTGCCCACCGGCGTCGACCACCTGGGCCATCGCCCGCAGCGCGACCACCGTCTTGCCCGACCCGACCTCGCCCTGCAGCAGCCGGTTCATCGGCTGCTCACGGGACAGCTCGGCGGCCAGCTCCTCGCCGACCTCGCGCTGGCCGTCGGTGAGCGAGAACGGCAGGGCGACATCGACGGCGTCCAGCAGCCCACCCCGGCGCGGCGGCCGGGCGATCCCCGGCTCCAGCGCGGCGGACCGCCGGCGGGCGGCCAGCGTCGCCTGCAGGACGAGCGCCTCGTCCCACTTCAGCCGCTCGTCGGCCTGGTCGACCTGCTCCTGGCTCTCCGGCCGGTGCTTCTGCCGCAACGCCGTGGCCAGGTCGACCAGGCCGTGCCGCTCGCGGACGGCTGCGGGGATCGGGTCGTCGAGCAGCTGCTCCAGCGAGTGGGCGTCGTCCAGCAGCAGCTTGACCGACTTCTGGACCACCCAGCTGGAGACGTCCTTGCTCGCCGGGTAGAGCGGCACCATCGCCCGCGCCCAGTCGTCGTCGTCCCCGGTGAGGATGTGGCAGTCGGGGTGGGTGAACTGCTTGTCGCCGCGCCACAGCCCCACCGTGCCGGCGAACAGCCCCCACTCGCCGACGTCCAGGTGCGCGTGCCGGTTGTTGAAGAAGACCAGCCGCATGCTGCCCGCGCCGTCGCCGACGGTCACCTCGGTGAGCGTCCCGCGGCGTTGCTGCATCTTCCGGGTGCTCACGCTCTTCACCTGGGCCAGCACGGTCACCCGGTCACCGACCTCCAGGCCGTCGAGCCGGGTCATCTCCCCGCGCCGCGCGTAGCGGCGGGGGTAGTGCCGCAGCAGGTCGCGCACCGAGTGCAGCGACAGCTGCTCGGCCATCACCTTCGCCGTCTTGGGGCCGAGCACCCGGCTCAGCGGGGTGTCCATGGAGATCGCCACTACTCGACCCCGATCAGCAGGGGCACCGCCCCGGCACCGCCGGGGTAGCGGACCACCTCGACCGTCGGGTGCACCGCCGCGAGGTGGGCGCACACCGCGTCGCCGAGCGCGGGCTCCTCCCCCACGACGACGGTGGCCATCTCCCCGCCCGCCGACAGCAGCCGGTCCAGCAGGTCCCGGGCGACGGGGACCGGGTCGGCGCCGATGACCACGACATCGCCCTCCGCGCTGCCCAGCACGTCGCCGGGGGCGCAGCGGCCGGCCGAGGTGAGCGCCTCCTGCTCGGCGACGGTCACCTCCGCCCAGCGGGTCGCGGCCGCGGCCTCGGCCATGGCGATGACGTCGTCGCCGAAGCGACGGGCCGGGTCGGCGACGGCCAGCGCCGCCAGGCCCTGCACGGCCGACCGGGTGGGGACGACCACGACGTCCCGGCCCTGCTCGCGGGCCCGGTCGGCGGCGCGGGCGGTGACCGCGGTGACCTCCCAGTGGTTGGGCAGGACGACGACCTGCTCGGCCCCGGTGTCCAGCACCGCCTGCAGGACGGCGTCCTCGTCGACCGCGTCGACCGGCGCGGTCAGCACGGTGACCCCCTCGGTGCCGAACAGCTCGGCGAGCCCGGCGGAGCAGGCCAGGGCGAGGACGGCCCGCACCCCGGCGGCGGCCGGCGTCCGCACCGGCGCCAGCGGGGTCACCGAGATGCGGTGCGGGCGGCCCGCCTCGATCCCCGCCTCCACCGCCGCACCGACGTCGCTGACGTGCACGTGCACGTTCCACTCCCGGCCGCCCGGGGTGTCGACCCCGACGACGACCAGGCAGTCGCCCAGCTCGGCCAGCCGGGCCTGCAGCCGGGCGACCGCGGCGTCGTCGGAGTCGGCGAGCAGGAACTGCACCTCGCTGCCCGGCCCGGGGGCGGGGGCAGCCGGCAGCGACCGGGGTGCGCGGCGGGGGTGGGCGGGTCGCCCGTCCAGCGGGGGGCGGGCCGGCGTCGTCCCGGTGACCGTGCCGACCAGCGCGTCGAGGACCAGGCACCACCCGGCACCCCCGGCGTCGACCACCCCGGCGTCGCGCAGCGCGGCCAGCTGGCCGGTCGTGGCCTCCAGGGCGGTGAAGGCGCCGTCGGCTGCTGCCCGGACGACGTCGGCCAGCCCGGCCTGCCCGGCGGCGACGGCGGCGGTCGCCGCGTCGGCCCCGGCCCGGGCCACGGTGAGGAAGGTGCCCTCCTCGGGGTCGGCGACCGCGGCGTAGGCGGCGCCGGCAGCCGCGGCCAGCGCCTCGGCGAACACCGCCCCGTCGACGCGCCGGGCACCGGCCAGCCCATCGGCGAGGCCGCGCAGCAGCTGGGCCAGGATCGCCCCGGAGTTGCCCCGTGCGCCCAGCACGGCGCCGCGCGCCAGCACGCTCCACGCCGACTCGGTGCCGTCGGCGGCGGCCAGCGCCGCGTGCCCGGCCTGCGCGGTCAGCAGCAGGTTGGTGCCGGTGTCCCCGTCGGGGACGGGGAAGACGTTCAGCTCGTCGAGCCGGCCGCGCGCCTGCGCCAGCGTGTCGACGACGGCGGAGCTCCACCGGCCGACCGCGGCCTCGTCCAGCGCCTCCAGCACGTGCCGGAGGGTACCGGGGCCCACCGACAGGACCCGGCGCGCACGACCGCCCGCACCGCCGGCCGGCACCGGGGACGGGGCGGTGGCGACACGGCGCTCCGGCACCGGCTACAGTGGTCTCCAGTTGTGCGTGGCTGGACCATGCCCTGGGCTCCCGCCCGGGTCTCCGCCGAGCACGCGACCTGACTTCAGCTGGACCAATTCTCTGGGAGTGATCGACCGTGGCTGCCGTGTGCGATGTGTGTGGCAAGGGCCCCGGTTTCGGCATGTCGGTGTCGCACTCGCACCGCCGCACGCCGCGCCGTTGGAACCCGAACATCCAGTCCGTCCGCGCCGCGCTGACCGGCGGCGGCCGCCAGCGCATGAACGTCTGCACCTCGTGCATCCGCGCGGGCAAGGTCGCCCGCGCCTGAGGAAGGACCCCCGTCCTCCTCACCCCTCGCACGCTCGGGGCGAGCCTCTGGACGGGGGCCGCACCGCACGGACGGTGAGCTGACACGACCCCGGAGGTCCTCGGACCTCCGGGGTCGCTGGCGTTCCCGGCCGGCTCAGCGGCCGATCCCGCGCGCACGGGCCGCGGTGACCACCAGGTCGACCACGGTGTCGTGCGGCAGCGCCGTGCTGTCCACCACCAGGTGGTAGTGCCGGGCCTCTGCCGGGTCGCAGCGGTAGAAGTGCCGCACGTAGGCCGTCCGCGCGGCGTCGGCGGCCTCCTGCTCCCGACGCACCTCCTCGACGGGCAGGTGCAGGTGCTCGACCGCGGCCGCCAGCCGGCGCTCCGCGGGGCCGTCCAGCCGCACGTGCAGGACGTCGGGCCGGTCGCGCAGCACCATCGCGCCCGCCCGGCCCAGCACGACGCCCCCCGGGCCGGCGGCGATCTCGGTCAGCACCCACTCGGTCTGCTGCCGGTAGGCCCGCTCGTCCGGCAGCGACCCGGTCGGCAGCACCCCGCCCACCGGGTCGGGCATCGTGCCCAGCGAGCTGACCAGCCGCCACAGCCCGCGGGTGATGGTCTCGTCGTTGGCCTCGGCCTCGGCCACCGGGACCCCGAGCCGGCCGGCCACCTGCGCCGGGATGACCCGGTCGTGGAACGGCAGGCCGAGCCGCTCGGCGACGGCCGGGGCGATCTCCGCGCCCCCGGCGCCGAAGGAGGCCGAGAAGGTCACGACGCCCATGCGTCCTCCTCAGGGGTGGGCTGGTCGACGACCAGCTGCTTGCCGAGGAAGACCGCCTCGGGTGAGTCCGCGTAGATGCCGTAGCCGGCCACCGGGGTGTAGCCGGCCCGGTCGTAGAGCGCCAGGGCCTCGGGCTGCCGGTCACCGGAGTTCAGCAGCAGCTGCTGGTGCCCGGCCGCGGCTGCGGTGCGCTCCAGCTCGGCGAGCACCAGGGCGGCCAGCCCGCGGCGCCGGAAACCCGGCTCGACGTACATCCGCTTGAGCTCGGCCACCCCGTGCCCGTGCGCCCGCCAGCCGCCGCAGCCGGCGGGGACGCCGTCGACCTCGGCGACCAGGAACAGCCCCTGCGGCGGGGAGAACTCAGCCGGGTCCACCACGGCGGCGTCCCGGCCGCCGTACCGGACGACGTACTCCTGCTGCACCCGCTCGATCAGGTGCTGGGCCACCGGGTCGGCGTACCCGACGGCGCGCAGCCCGGCCGGCGTGGAACCGGCCGGAGACGACTCAGCCGAAGTGGACATGCCCGGCCCCCTCCCCCAGCTCCTCGGCCACCCGGCTCGCGGGCACCCCGTCCACCCGCACGCCCGGCCCGTCGTCGGCCGGCTCGTGCACCGCGCCGACGACCGCCCAGCCGTCCGGCAGGTCGGCGCCGGCCGGGAAGGTGGCCACCAGCGCGTGGTCCTCACCGCCGGTCAGCACCCAGGCCATCGGGTCACCGCCCAGGGCGGCCGCGACCTGCGGGAGCGGCCCGGCGGGGTCGACGAACGCCTGCTGGAGCGCGGCCCGGTCCAGCTCGATGAGCACCCCGCTGTCGGCGGCCAGGTGACCGGCGTCGGCGAGCAGGCCGTCGCTGGTGTCGCACATCGCGGTCGCCCCGGCGTCCGCGGCGGCGGGGCCGGCGGCGTAGGGCGGGGCCGGCCGGCGGTGCGCCCGGACGGCGGCGATCGGTGAGGAGAACCCGCGGCGCAGCACGGCCAGCCCGCACGCCGACCAGCCCAGCCGCCCGGCGACGGCGACGACGTCCCCGGGCCGGGCACCGCTGCGCAGCACCGGGGCCCGACCGCCCAGGTCGCCCAGCGCCGTCACCGACAGCACGACCGCCTGCGAGTCCGGCGCGCTCGCCGAGGTGTCGCCCCCGACCACGGCCGCACCGAAGGGGGCGCACTCGGCGGCCATCCCGACGGCGACGTCCTCCAGCCACGCGGCCGGGGTGTCCGCCGGGCAGGCGAGGCCGACCAGCAGCGCGGTCGGCACCGCGCCCATGGCGGCGACGTCGGCCAGGTTCGCCGCCGCGGCCTTGTGCCCGACGTCCTCGGCGGAGGACCAGTCGCGGCGGAAGTGCCGCCCCTCCACCAGCACGTCGGTGCAGGCCACCACCCGGCCGTCGGGGGTGCGCAGCACCGCGGCGTCGTCACCGGGACCCACCTCGGCCACCGCGGCGGTACCGGAGCGGGCCACGACCCGGTCGATGAGGGCGAACTCCCCGACCGCGCCGGCACTGTCCTCGGGGTCGGGCCGGAGGCCCAGCGGACGGGGCCGAGTCACCGGTCACTCCCCCCGACTGGGGTACGTTGCCGGTCGGCCCGCTGCCCGGCAGGCCGGTCCCACCCCCAGCCGATGCCGACGTGCCCGTCGCCGTCGAGGCACTGCCCGAGGAAGGTCAACCCGTGGTCCACGCCTACATCTTGATCCAGACCGAAGTCGGCAAGGCAGCCGCGGTCGCGGCGAGCATCAGCGAGATCGCCGGCGTGACCAAGGCCGAGGACGTCACCGGCCCCTACGACGTCATCGTGCGGGCCGAGGCGAACACCGTCGACGAGCTCGGCCGGCTCGTGGTGGCCCGGGTGCAGTCCGTCGACGGGATCACCCGCACGCTGACCTGCCCCGTCGTCAACCTCTGAGCCGCTTGAGCACGCCCACCCCGGACGGGCCCGCCGCGCCGCCTCCGGACCCCTTGCGGCGGGCGGCGGTGGTCGCCACCGCCGTCCTGGTCGCCCTGGTGGTCGCCGTGCTGGTGCTGGTCAACGTGGTCGGCACCGACGCCGAGGAGGAGCCGGGTCCGGTCGCGGAGATCTCCGGCACGACCCCGGCCCCGCGCGCCGACCTGCCGCCGCTGCCCGTGGACACGCCGCCCATCACCCCGGAGGCGGACCTCGCCTGCCCGGCACTGATGGGCCAGCTGCCGCTGGAGCTGGCCGGGGAGCCGTCGCGCGCGGTCGACTCCGACAGCCCGTTCGCCTACGCCTGGGGCGACCCGGCGACCGTGCTGGTCTGCGGCGCCGAGCCGCCGGCCGGCTACGTCGTGGGCGGCCCGCAGACGCTGCTCGTCTCCGGCGTGGAGTGGTTCGTCGACACCACCGACCCCGACGTCTACGTGTGGACGACGGTCGACCGCAACGTCCCGGTCCAGGTGCGCGTGCCGGCCAGCTCCGACAGCGCCGGCCCCACCGCGTTGAGCCCGCTCATCGGCGGCTCGATCCCCTACACCGAGCCGACCCCCGCCCCGCTGCCGGACTGAACGGGGGTCCTTCTTCAGTCCCGGAGCCGGTCGAGCTGCGCGGTGGTGACCGCCTCCAGCTCACGGCGCGCGTCCTCCGGGGTGTCGGCGACGGCCGCGACCGCGACGGTGAAGACCCCGGCCGAGCACCACGCGAAGGCCGCCGGGCCGGCCATCCGGTGCTCGGGTGCCGGGTCGTCCTGGGCGAGCAGCACACAGCCCTCCGGCAGCCCGTTCGGCGAGCGGTTCAGCAGGCCGCCGTAGTGCTCGGCGTCGTTGCGGGCCAAGTCCGCGGCGTAGCTGACCGCACCGGAGGGATCGGCGAACTGGTCGAGGAAGACGCTGGTCAGCTCCTCCTCCGACCGCCAGAACCGCTCCCAGCCGCGGGTGTACCCGTAGTCGGCGAGCACCTCCTGCTCACGCTGCGCGTCCTCCCCGTAGCGGGCGACGTCGTCGATCGTCTTCTCCCCCGCCGGCGGTTCCAGCTCGTCGTCGGGCACCCGCGGCAGCCCGGACGGGACGTCGTCGACCAGCAGCTCCTCCAGCTCGGCCGGGGTGTCCGGGGTCGCTGCCGTCGCGGCCTGCGGCGCCGGCGCGGCGTCCGTGGCGGTGCAGCCGCTGCACACCGGGGCGGCCAGCAGCAGCGCTGCGGCCGTGACGTCCCGCAGCAGCCGCCGCGAGGTCATCCGGCGCCCGGCGCAGCGCCGTCGGGCGCGCCGGCCGGCGTGCTGCCCGGCGCCCGTCCGGACAGGGCGCTGGCCACCAGCCGGTCCACCAGCTCCGGGTAGCCGACCCCGGAGGCGGCCCACATCCGCGGGAACATCGAGATCGGGGTGAAGCCCGGCATCGTGTTGACCTCGTTGACGACCCACCGGTCGGCACCGGTCGCCGGGTCGGTGGTCAGGAAGAAGTCGACCCGGGCCAGGCCGGCGCAGTCCAGCGCCAGGTACGCCCGGCGGGACATCGCCTGCACCGCCTGGACCTGCTCGGGGGTGAGTTCGGCCGGCACGTCGAACTCGACGGCGTCCTCGAGGTACTTGGCGTCGAAGTCGTACCAGTCGGTGCCCGGCCGCAGCCGGATCTCCGCCGGCAGGCTGGCGTCGGGCAGCCCGGCGCCGGGCGCGGCGAGCACCCCGCACTCGATCTCCCGGCCGGGCACCGCGGCCTCGACCACGACCTTCGGGTCGACGGCGGCCGCCGTCGCGACGGCGGCGGGGAACTGCGCCCAGTCGGTGACCTTGGTGATGCCGATGCTGGAGCCGGCGCGGGAGGGCTTGACGAACACCGGGAGCCCGAGCCGGGCCCGCGCCGCGTCGTCCAGCAGCGCCGGGTCGGCGCGGAGCGCACCCGAGGCGTCGCGCAGCACCACGTGGTCACCCTGCGGGATGCCCGCCGCGGTGAGCAGCTTCTTGGTGAACTCCTTGTCCATCGACGCGGCGCTGGCGAAGACCCCGGAGCCGACGTAGGGCAGCCCGGACATCTCCAGCAGGCCCTGGATGGTGCCGTCCTCGCCGTAGGCGCCGTGCAGCACCGGGAAGACGACGTCGACCTCGGTGAGCCGGCCGATCGCCTGCCCGGCGTCGAGCACCGCCAGCCCCCGGCCGGCCGGGTCGCCCACGAGCGACACCGCGGTGCCGTCGGCGACCTCGGGGAGCCGCCCGTCCTCGATGGCCAGGGCCTTGCCGTCGTGCAGCAGCCAGCGGCCGTCCCGGGTGATGCCCACCGGCACCACCTCGTACCGCTCCGGGTCCAGCGCGGCGAGCACGCTCCCGGCCGACACGCAGGAGATCGCGTGCTCCGCGCTCCGCCCGCCGAAGACGACAGCGACCCTGGTCCTACGCGCCTTCCCGGTCATCGCCGCCGACCCTAGCCGAGGGTCCCGAGCGCGGATGTCAGGTCGGCCACCAGGTCGGCGGTGTCCTCGATGCCGCAGGAGAAGCGCACGAACCCGGCCGGGACGGCGTCCCCGCCCCACTGCGCCCGCCGGTCGACCGTGGTGTGGATGCCCCCGAAGCTGGTCGCGGCCGCGACCAGCCGGCTGCTGCGCACGAGCTGCGCGACGGCGGCCTCGTCGGCGAGCTCGGCGGAGACCACGCCGTTGGGCCGCAGCATCTGCTTCGTCGCCAGGGCGTAGGAGGGGTCCTGCGGCCGCCAGGGCCACCGGACGCCGTTGACCGCCGGGTGCCCGGCCAGCAGCTCCGACAGCGCGGCAGCGTTGGCGGCCTGCCGGGCCAGCCGCAGGTCCAGCGTGCCCATCGACCGGTGCGCCAGCCAGGCCTCGAAGACCCCGGGGGTGTTGCCGGTGGTCTTGCGCCAGGCGGCCATCCGGGCGTGCAGCTCCCGGCCGCGCTCGGTGCGGGCCGTGCTGACGTGCCCGAGCAGCACGTCGCTGTGCCCGGTCAGGGCCTTGGTGTCCGACCCCACGGTCACGTCGGCACCCAGCGCCAGCGGGCGCTGCCCGATCGGGGAGGCCGTGGTGTTGTCCACGACCAGCAGCGCGCCCGCGGCCTGGGTGGCCCGGGCGACGGCGGCGATGTCGCAGACGTCGAGCTGCGGGTTGCTGGGGGTCTCCAGCAGCACCATCCGGGCACCGTCGAGGTCCCCGCGGGCGGCGACGTCCTCGATCTCCAGGGTGGGCACCAGCTGCACCTCGACGCCGAAGCGGGCCAGCTCGTCGCGGGCGAGCACCCGGGTGGCGTAGTAGCCGTCCGACGGCAGCACGACCCGGTCGCCGGGGGCGACGAGCGCGAGGACGGCGGAGCTGATCGCCGCCATGCCGGTGGCGAAGGACAGGCAGTCGCCGCCGTCCAGCTCGCCGACGGCCCGTTCGAACACCCGCAGCGTGGGGTTGTCCGGGCGGGCGTAGCCGTCGGCGCCCTGCCAGCCGGGGACCTCCTCCCCGAGGTGGTACGGCGCGGCGAAGACCGGCGACGGACGGAGCGGGGTGCCCGGCACCGCCGGGTCGTCACCGGCGTGGACCAGCCGGGTGCCGTCGCCGAGGTCGGCGGGCAGGTCAGGGGTGGTCACGAACGGTCCTCCACGGGTGTGCGGCGGCGCCCCGGGAGCTACTCCGGCTTGGCCTCTCGGGACATCATCTCGCGCACCATCTGCGCGGCGGACTCGCCCTCGTGGCAGACCCGGACCACCGCCTCGGTGATCGGCACGTCGACGCCGTGCGCGCGGGCCAGGTCCAGCACCGAGCGGCAGCTCTTCACGCCCTCCGCGGTCTGCCGGGTGATCTGCTCGACCTCGGCCACCGACATGCCCTGGCCGAGGTGCTCCCCGAAGGTGCGGTTGCGCGACAGCGGCGAGGAGCAGGTGGCGACCAGGTCACCGAGCCCGGCCAGCCCGGCGAAGGTGGTCACGTCGGCGCCGAGCGCGATGCCCAGCCGGGCGGTCTCGGCCAGACCGCGGGTGATCAGCGAGGCACGGGTGTTGTCCCCGAAGCCGAGGCCGGCGGCGACGCCGCAGGCCAGCGCGATGACGTTCTTGACCGCGCCGCCCAGCTCGCAGCCGACCAGGTCGGGGTTGGTGTACGGCCGGAAGTAGCGGGTGTGGCAGGCCGCCTGCAGCGCCGCGGCCCGGTCGTCGTCGGAGCAGGCGATGACCGTGGCCGAGGGCTGTTCCTCGGCGATCTCCCGGGCCAGGTTGGGCCCGGACAGCGCCGCCACCCGGTCGGCGCCGGCGCCGGTGACCTCACGGATCACCTCGCTCATCCGCTTGGTGGTGCCGAGCTCGACGCCCTTCATCAGCGACAGCAGCGAGGAGTCGGGGGGCAGCAGCGGCGCCCAGTCGGTGAGGTTGGCCCGCAGCGTCTGGCTGGGCACGGCCAGCACCACGACGTCGGCACCGTCGAGGGCCTCGGCGGCGTCGCCGGTGGCGCGCACCGCGTCGGGCAGCCGCACACCGGGCAGGTAGTCGGCGTTCTCCCGGCTGGCGGTGATCGTCGCGACCAGCTCGGGACGGCGGGCGTGCAGGCTCACCGAGCACCCCGCGTCGGCGAGCACCTTGGCGAAGGTGGTGCCCCAGGAGCCGGCGCCCAGCACCGCGGCGCGGGTCACGCGGCCGCCCCGGGCAGGCGGTGGGGAGACCCCGGGCGGCCGGTCGCCCGGCCCGAGGGCGCGGTGGCCGCGCGCGGCGACAGTCGCTCGGGCACCGTGCCCCCTTCCGTCTCGTGGCCCGCCGGCGCTGCACCGACGACCCGGCCCATGATCGTGCCCTCCGGCCCGGACCGGCCGGCACCCGCCCCCGGGTGTCGGCCGGCGTCCGCCTCAGCCCAGGCCGGGGGCCCGGTGGGTGAACCGCCCGCCGACCAGGGTGGCCAGCACCTCGGTCGCCCGCAGACCGTCGGCGCCGTCGCGGGCGAGCACCGCCGCGGGCGGCTCGGCCACCACCACCAGGTCCGCGACGTCCCCGACCCGGACCGCGCGCCGCCCCCCGCTGGCGGCGGCCAGCGCGGTGTCCAGCTCCAGGTGCTGCTCGGGGTGCCAGGCCGGGCGGTCGTCCAGCGACCGGTGGACGGCGCTGGCGATGCCGTCCCAGGGGTCCAGCGGCGCGACCGGCGCGTCGGAGCCCAGCACGACCTCGGCGCCGGCGTCGACCAGCGCCCGGTAGGGGAACGCCCGCGCCGTCGCGGTGGCCCAGTGCTGGTCGGCGGCGTCCCGGTCGTCGAGGGCGTGCCGGGGCTGCACGCTGGCGACCACGCCGAGCTCGGCGAAGCGCGGCAGGTCGGCGTCGTGCACCTGCTGGGCGTGCTCGATCCGGCCGGTGCAGCCGGCGGCGGCGAAGCCGTCCAGCGCCACCCCCGCGGCCCGGTCGCCGATGGCGTGCACGGCCAGGTCCAGCCCGGCCGCGCTCGCCCGGCGCAGCAGCCGCTCCAGCTCCTCCGGCGGGGTGCGCAGCACCCCGTGGGCGTCCGCCTCCGCCACCCCGGGGTACGGGTCGTGGCAGAAGGCGGTGCGGGTGCCGAGGGACCCGTCCACGAAGACCTTCAGCGGGCCCATCCGCACCCGGTCGGCGGCGACCGGGTCGGCCACCCCGGGCAGCGGGTCGCCGCTGCGCAGCCCGGCGGCGATCGCCTCCTCGAGCCGGTCGACCCAGACCCCGGCCCGCACGCGCAGCGCGGGACCGCCCTCCCGCAGCCCGGCCCGCCGGGACCAGGAGGCGATCAGGTCGCCGTACTCGAGGTCGACGACGGCGGTCAGCCCGCGGGCCGCGGCCGCGACGGTGGCGTCCAGCACCCACCCGTCCAGGACGGCGGGGTCGACCCGCGCGGCCCGGGCCACGACGTCCATCGCCTCCTGCTCCAGCACCAGCCCGGACGGGCTGCTGAGCCCGAACCGCCGGGTGGCGGCGGTGTTGGCCCAGGTGGTGTGCAGGTCGCCGCTGGCCAGGACGACGCTGGTGTCCGGCGGCACCACCCCGGCCAGCGCCTCGTCCAGGACGGCGGCGGTGGCCGGCTCGGCCCACAGGGCGTCCCGGAAGCCGTGCCCCATCACCACCGCGGCCGGCGCGGGCGGTGCGGCCCGCAGCGCGGCGGCCATCAGCGCCGCGGCCTCCCGCGCCGAGCACGCCGCGGAGACGTCGACCCGCCGCCGCGCGGCCGCCCACTGCTCCAGGTGGGTGTGCGCGTCCTGCAGCCCGGGCAGCAGGACCGCGCCGGCCAGGTCGACCACCTGCAGCGGCTGGGGCAGCCGGTCGAGCCCGGGGGCCCCGCCGGACAGGTTGTCGGCGATCGCCTGCACCCGCCCGTCGGCGAGCAGCACGTCCCGGGTCCGGCCGCCCAGCCGGGCGGACCGCAGCAGCACCGCGGTCACCGGGCGGCCCCGCCGGCGCGGACCTGGGCGGCCCGCTGCGCCCGGAACACCTCGGCCGGCCAGGCCGAGATGCCACCGAGCCGGACCACCGCGGCGGTGCCGTCGTCGGCCCAGCGGTACTCCACCGTCTCGCCGGCCGAGCCGAACCCGGCGACGGTCTCCAGGCGCAGGGTGTCCGGGCCCTCGACCGTGAGCTCCAGGTGCTCCTCGGCCGGGTCCGGGGCGCTGGGGTGCAGCAGCACCAGCCGGCCGCCGAGCAGCGCGACGTCCGTGGCCCCCCACAGGTTGACGAAGCGGCCGGCGTAGCGGGCCAGCTCGGCCGCCGGCGGCTGCGGCACGTCGGCGGGTGCGGCCAGCGCGAGGTCGAGCAGGCCGAACAGGCCGCGGGCCAGCGCGTCGGCCGGCCCGTCGACGGCGTTGGTCAGCACGCTGACCACGACCTGGGCCTCCGGGTCGATCCAGGTGCGGGTGATGTGTCCCGGGAAGCCGCCGCTGTGCCCGACCAGCCGCCGCTCGCCCTGCGTCCGCAGGTCCAGCCCCAGGCCGTAGTGCCGGGGCGGCGCGGCGTGCGCGCGGATCTCGGACTCCGGCCGGCGCATCAGCCGCTTGGTGTCGTCCCGCAGCAGGCGGGGGTCGCCGGTGGTCAGCGCCGCACCGAAGGCGGTCAGGTCCCGGGCGGTGGACCAGAAGCCGGTCGCCGCGGCCATCGCCCGGGTGTCCACCGCCGGGATGGTCAGCCGGGTGTCCTCGCCGTCCAGCAGGCCGGTGTGCCCGGTGGCGTGCTCGCCGGCCCGGCCGGGCTCCCACTCCGGGCCGGTGTCGGCCAGCCCGAGGGGGTCGACCACCGCCTGCTGCACGTGCGCGGCGTAGGGGCGGCCGGTGACCGCCTCGATCGCCAGCCCGAGCAGCGAGTAGCCGATGTTGGAGTACTTGAAGTGCTCGTTGCGCTCCAGCACCGCGCCCTCCTCGACCGCGATGCGGAGCAACAGCTCGGCGTCCGGGAACGGCTGCCCGAGCTGCCAGTGGTCGTTGTCCCGGCCGTCCCGGATGACGCCGCCCTGGTGCCCGAGCAGTTCGCGGACGGTGACCGCGGCCACCGCCGACCCCTGCAGCGCCGGCACCCACTGGCCGATCGGGTCGTCCAGCCGCAGCCGCCCGGCCTCGACCAGCTGCAGCACCGCGGTGGCGGTGAAGGTCTTGGAGTGCGAGGCGATCCGGAACAGGTGGCCGGGGGTGAGCGGCGCCCCGCTGTCCAGGTCGGCCACGCCCAGGGCCGTGTCGAGCACCAGCTGCCCACCGACCCGGACGGCGGCCTGCACGCCCGGCACCCGGAGCCGGCGGCGCTGGTGCTCCAGCCACGACTCCAGGTAGCCGGCCGCTGCGGCGGCGACCTCGGCGGTGCGCTCGGGGGTGGTGCTCATCGCGGCGGGCTCCTCGGGGGCCGGCGGACTGTGGTGTGGGGAGCACATCACCCCGCCCCGGCACGGCAGCAGCGGGCCCCCGGCGCCGGGCTGCCGGACCCGGCCGCGCACCCCACCCGGCCCCGGTGTGCTGAGCTTGCCGGGTGCAGCGGTGGTCGGTCGTCGTCCCGGCGAAGCGGCTCGACGTGGCCAAGACCCGGCTGGCGCCGCTGACCGCGACGCTGTCCGGGGGCGCCCCGGCGGCACACCGGGAACTCGTGCTGGCCCTGCTGGGCGACACCGTCGCCGCCGCGCTGGCCAGCCCCGCCGTCGGGCTGGTGCTGGTGGTCACCGACGACCCGCGGGCCGCCGCCGTGGTCACCGGCCTGGGTGCCCGGACGGTCGGCGACGGGCCCGGCCGGGGCCTGAACGCCGCCCTGGAGCACGGTGCCCGGGTCGCCCGGGCCGACGGCGCCGGTCCGCTGGCCGCGCTGAACTCCGACCTGCCGGCGCTGCGGTCCGATGAGCTGGCCGAGGCGCTGGCCGAGGCGGCCGGCCGGCCGCGCAGCTTCGTCGCAGACACCGCCGGCACCGGGACGACGCTGCTGGCCGTGCCCGCCGGCGAGCTGGACCCGCGCTTCGGCCCCGGGTCGGCCGCCGCCCACGCGGCCGCCGGAGCGGTCTCGCTGACCGGGCGGTGGCCTGGGCTCCGCCAGGACGTCGACACCCCCGCCGACCTGGCGGTCGCCCGCCGGCTGGGCGTCGGACCCCAGACGACGGGGTTCCTGTCGTCCACCGTCGGGTGAGGCAGGATCGACCCGTGCCCGCTGCCTCTCCGCCGCTGCCCGCCGACCGTTTCCTGAACCGGGAGCTGTCCTGGCTGGACTTCAACTCGCGGGTCCTCGAGCTGGCCGAGGACGACGACCTGCCGCTGCTGGAGCGGGTCAAGTTCCTGTCGATCTTCGCCAGCAACCTCGACGAGTTCTTCATGGTCCGCATCGCCGGGCTGAAGCGCCGGCAGAGCACCGGCCTGACCGTGCGCTCCCCCGACGGCCTGACCATCCGCGAGCAGCTGGCCCGGGTCACCGAGCGCACCCAGGACCTGGTCCACCGGCACGCCAGCGTGTTCGACAAGGACGTGGCGCCGCGGCTGGCCGAGCAGGGCATCCGGATCGTCCACTGGTCCGACCTCGGCGAGCCCGACGCGATGCGGCTGCGGGAGTACTTCCGGGACCAGGTCTTCCCGGTGCTCACGCCGCTCGCGGTCGACCCCGCACACCCGTTCCCCTACATCAGCGGCCTCTCGCTGAACCTCGCGGTCTCGGTGCGCGACCCGGACACCGGTGCCCCGCGGTTCGCCCGGGTGAAGGTGCCGAACAACGTGCCGCGCTTCATCCCGATCGGGACCAGCACGAAGAGCACGGACGCCGAGGCGGTGTTCCTGCCGCTGGAGGACCTGATCGCGGCGCACCTCACCGCGCTGTTCCCCGGGCTGGACGTGCTCGACCACCACCTGTTCCGGGTCACCCGCAACGCCGACCTGGAGGTCGAGGAGGACCGCGACGAGGACCTGCTGCAGGCCCTGGAGCGCGAGCTGGCCCGGCGCCGGTTCGGCCCGGCGGTGCGGCTGGAGGTCACCGAGACGATGGACCCGCAGATCCTCGACGTCCTGGTGCACGAGCTGGAGATCAGCCCGGCCGACGTCGTCTCGGTGCCCGGGCTGCTCGACCTCGGCTCGCTGATGGCGCTGTACGACCTGGACCGCCCCGAGCTCAAGGACGAGCCGTTCGTGCCGGCGACCCACCCCCGGCTCAGCGAGGGCGAGACCCCCAAGAGCGTCTTCGCCACCCTCCGCGAGGGCGACGTGCTGGTGCACCACCCCTACGACTCCTTCGCCACCAGCGTGCAGCGGTTCATCGAGCAGGCCGCGGCCGACCCGGACGTGCTGGCGATCAAGCAGACGCTCTACCGGACCTCCGGTGACTCCCCGATCGTCTCGGCGCTGATCGAGGCGGCGCAGGCGGGCAAGCAGGTCGTCGTCCTGGTCGAGATCAAGGCCCGGTTCGACGAGGAGGCCAACATCAGCTGGGCCCGCTCGCTGGAGCGCGCCGGCTGCCACGTCGTCTACGGGCTGGTCGGCCTGAAGACGCACTGCAAGACCGCGCTCGTCGTCCGGATGGAGCACGGGGTGATCCGCCGCTACTGCCACATCGGCACCGGCAACTACAACCCCAAGACCGCCCGGATCTACGAGGACCTCGGCATCCTCACCGCCGACCCGCGGGTGGGTGCCGACCTCACCGACCTGTTCAACACCCTCACCGGCTACTCGAGGCAGACGACCTACCGCTCGCTCATGGTCGCCCCGCACGGCATCCGCACCGGCCTGGTGGAGAAGATCCGCCGCGAGGCCCGGCACGCCGCGGAGGGCAAGCCGGCGGGCATCCGGATCAAGGTGAACTCGCTGGTCGACGAGCAGATCATCGACGCGCTGTACGAGGCGTCGCTGGCCGGCGTGCCGGTGGAGCTGGTCATCCGGGGCATCTGCGCACTGCGTCCGGGGGTGCCCGGGCTCAGCGAGAACATCCGGGTGCGCTCGATCGTCGGCCGGTTCCTGGAGCACTCCCGGGTCGTGAACTTCGCCAACGACGGTTCACCGGAGTGGTGGCTGGGCAGCGCAGACCTGATGCACCGCAACCTGGACCGGCGGGTGGAGGTCCTGCTGCGGGTCAACGACCCGGTGGCCGCCCGCCAGCTGAAGCGCATGTTCGACGAGGCGATGGCCCCGGACGTGCGCAGCTGGCAGCTGGCCGGCGACGCCACCTGGACCCGCACCGGCGAGCGCGACAACCAGAAGGAGCTGCTGGCGCTGCGGGGTGAGAACGCTGGCTGACGACGACCGGCTGATCCCCGCCGCCGGGGGCGTGGTCTGGCGCACCGGGGACGACGGCACGGTCGAGACCGCGGTGGTGCACCGGCCCAAGTACGACGACTGGTCGCTGCCCAAGGGCAAGCTGGACGCCGGTGAGCACCCGCTGGTCGCCGCCGTCCGGGAGGTCGGCGAGGAGACCGGCCTGCAGGTCGCCGTCGGCCGGCGCAGCGTGCAGACCCGGTACGCGCACCGCCAGGGGCCCAAGCGCGTCGACTACTGGGTGATGCAGGCCGTCGGCGGGGCCTTCGCCCCCAACGACGAGGTCGACGAGCTGCGCTGGCTGCCGGTGCCCGCGGCCGTCGAGCTGGTCAGCCACAGCCACGACCGGGCGGTGCTGGAGGACCTCACCCGCGCCGATGTGCCCCGGGCACCCCGGGTGCTGCTGGTGCGGCACGCCTCGGCGGGCGACCGGTCGGACTGGGACGGCCCGGACGACACCCGTCCGCTGGACCGCCGGGGGCGCGCACAGGCCGCGAGGCTGGCCGCCGTCCTGCCGGTCTTCGCGCCGTCCCGGCTGCTGGCCGCCCCACCGGTGCGCTGCGGGCAGTCCCTCGACCCGCTGGCCCGTGAGCTGGGGCTCCCCGTCGGGCCGGCACCCGAGCTGGGCGAGGAGGGCTTCGACGCCGACCCGCAGGCCGGGATCGAGCTGGTGACCCGGCTGCTGGCCGACGGCGACGCCGACGGCCCGGTGGTCGTCTGCAGCCAGGGCGGCGCCATCCCCGCGGTGCTGCTCGCCCTGGGGGTGCGCTGGCACGACACCGCCGGGGCGCTGTGGCCGCCGTCGGCCAAGGGCAGCGTGTGGGCGCTCGGCGGCCGCCCCGGTGCCCTCGTCGCCGACTACTACCGCGACTTCGAGAAGGACCCCGCCGCCCCGGCCGGCGCGCTGACGCCCAGCACCGCCGGCCGGAGCTGACCCGGCCCCGCGCTACGCGGGGAGGGCCGGCAGGGAGCGCGGGAGCCAGGCCGGGCGGGCCGCCTCGAAGGCGGTGATGTCGTCGAGGTGCCGCTCGGTGAGGCCCACGTCGTCGAGCCCCTCGAGCAGCCGCCAGCGGGTGTAGTCGTCGATCTCGAACGGCACCGTGGCCGAGCCGTAGGTGACCTGCTTGGCGTGCAGGTCCACGGTCACCGGGGTGGCCGGGTCCGCCTCGATCGCGGCCCACAGCGCCTCGACGTCCGGCTGGGCCATCAGCACGGTGAGCAGCCCCGACTTGGTCGAGTTGTTCTTGAAGATGTCGGCGAACCGGGAGCTGATCACCACCCGGAAGCCACCGTCGAGCAGCGCCCACACCGCGTGCTCGCGGGAGGAACCGGTGCCGAAGTCCGGACCGGCGACCAGGATCGAGGCGTCGGCGTACTGCGGCCGGTTGAGCACGAAGTCCGGCTCGTTCGTGCGCCAGGCGACGAACAGGCCGTCCTCGAACCCGGTGCGGGTGATCCGCTTGAGGTACTCGGCCGGGATGATCTGGTCGGTGTCGACGTTGCTGCGCCGCAGCGGGGCGGCGCTGCCGGTGTGCGTGGTGAAGGCGTCCATCGGGCTCAGACTCCGATCGGGGTGGCGTCGGGCAGGTCGGCGGGGGCGGTGAGCCGGCCGGTGAGCGCGGTCGCCGCGGCGACGGCCGGGGAGACCAGGTGGGTGCGCCCGCCCTTGCCCTGCCGGCCCTGGAAGTTGCGGTTGCTGGTGGACGCCGAGCGCTCGCCCGGCTTCAGCTGGTCGGGGTTCATGCCCAGGCACATCGAGCAGCCCGCGCCCCGCCACTCGGCGCCGGCGTCCATGAAGACCTGGTCCAGCCCCTCGGCCTCGGCCTGCAGCTTCACCTGCACGGAACCGGGGACGACGAGCATCCGGGTGTTCGCGTCCACGTGCTTGCCCTTGAGCAGCGCGGCGGCGACCCGGAGGTCCTCGATCCGGCCGTTGGTGCACGACCCCAGGAAGACGGTGTCGACGTCGATCTCGCGCAGCGGGGTGCCGGCGGTCAGCCCCATGTAGGCCAGCGCCGACTCGGCGGCCCGGCGCTCGTTCTCGTCGGCGATCGTGGCCGGGTCGGGCACGGCGGCGTCGATCGGCAGGCCCTGACCCGGGTTCGTCCCCCAGGTGACGTAGGGGGTCAGCGAGGCGGCGTCGATGCGCACCTCGTGGTCGAAGACGGCGTCCTCGTCGGTGGTGAGCGTCGACCAGTGCGCCACGGCGGCGTCCCAGTCCGCACCCTGCGGGGCGTGCGGGCGGCCGGCCAGGAAGTCGAACGTCGTCTGGTCGGGGGCGATGAGCCCGGCCCGGGCGCCGGCCTCGATCGACATGTTGCAGATCGTCATCCGGGCCTCCATGGACAGCGCCCGGATCGCGCTGCCCCGGTACTCGATGACGTGCCCCTGGCCGCCACCGGTGCCGATCTGGGCGATGACCGCCAGGATGACGTCCTTCGCCGAGACACCCGGGGGCAGCTCGCCGTCGACGGTGACCGCCATCTGCTTGGCCGGCAGCTGCGGCAGCGTCTGGGTGGCCAGCACGTGCTCGACCTCGCTGGTGCCGATGCCGAAGGCCAGCGCGCCGAAGGCGCCGTGCGTGGAGGTGTGGCTGTCGCCGCACACGATGGTCATCCCCGGCTGGGTGAGCCCCAGCTGCGGGCCGATGACGTGGACGATCCCCTGGTCCCGGTCGCCCATCGGGGCGAGCCGGATGCCGAACTCGGCGGCGTTGCGCCGCAGCGCGTCGACCTGCGCCCGGGAGATCGGGTCGGCGATCGGGGACAGGATGTCCAGCGTCGGGACGTTGTGGTCCTCGGTGGCCATCGTGAGGTCCGGCCGGCGCACGGTGCGCCCGGCGGCCCGCAGCCCGTCGAACGCCTGCGGGCTGGTCACCTCGTGCACGAGGTGGAGGTCGATGTAGAGGAGGTCGGGCTCCCCCGCCGTCCGCCGGACGACGTGCTGCTCGTACACCTTCTGCGCCAGGGTCCTGCCCACGGGGTCCTCCTCGTTGCCATCTCACATGTTGGGATGCGAGTATTGCTGCGTGGGACAGCCTAACCCCGTCGCGGTCCTGGACAAAGCCGTGGCCATCCTCCGTGCCGTCTCGGCCGAACCGGCCAGCCTCGCCGAGCTGGTGGTGCGCACCGAGCTGCCCCGGGCGACCGCGCACCGGCTGGCCACCGCCCTGGAGGCGCACCGCCTGCTGCGCCGCACCGACACCGGCGCCTGGGCCCCCGGCCCGGCGCTCGCCGAGCTCGGGCGGGGCGGCGTCGACCTCGGCGACCTGGCCGGCCGGCACCTCGCCGTGCTGCGCGACAGCACCGGCGAGAGCGCCCAGTTCTACGTCCGCGACGGCGGCAGCCGGGTGTGCATCGCCGTCGCCGAGCGCGCCAGCGGGCTCCGCGACACCGTGCCCCTGGGCGCGCGGCTCCCCCTGACCGCCGGCTCGGCGGCGCACGTCCTCCTGGCCTTCTCCCCCGCCGAGGAGGTCACCGCCCTGCTGCCGGCGGCCAGCTTCACCGCCCGCACCCTGCTCGACGTCCGCCGCCGCGGCTGGGCGCACAGCGTCGCCGAGCGGGAGGCCGGGGTCGCCTCGCTGTCCGCCCCGGTGCGCGACGGGGCCGGCGGGGTGCTGGGCGCCGTCTCGATCTCCGGGCCGGTCGAGCGGCTGGGTCGCCGCCCCAGCGCCGAGGTCGTCTCCGCCGTCCTGGACGCCGCGATCGCCATCTCCCGCGCGTCGCGCTGACCTCTTCCCACGCAGCGGGACGGACGCACGACGGCCCGCAGCGGCATCTGCGCTGCGGGCCGTCGTCGGCTGCCGGGCTACCGGCCGGCGGTGTCCGCCCCGCCGGTCGGGTCCTCGACGGCCTCGCCGTCCTCCACGACCACCGGCCGCAGCCGGGTCCAGGCGACGAAGACCAGGGCGAAGACCAGCATGCCGAGGCCGGCCCACAGGTTGGCGTTCACGTCGCCGGTCTTGGCCGCCTCGGCCTCGCCGTAGTCGACGATGCCCAGGACGATCAGGACGACGCCGTAGAGGCCGATCAGGCCGGCGATGACGACCCGGACGTCGTAGGCGCCCGCGGTGTGCCGGCCGCCGGAGGCCGGCTGCCCGCCCGCGTCCTGCCCGTCGTGTGCGGTGCTCATGAGGGTGTCCTCTCTCCAGTGCCGGGCCGGGTCAGCGGAAGACCACGTTCAGGATGACCACCATCACCAGCGCGATGCCGGCCAGCTTGGTCGGCGACTGGTACCAGGGCAGGCGGTGCGCGTCGGGGTCGGTGCGCACCTCCTTCGGCGTCTCGGAGTAGACCAGCCCGGCGAGCTCGGCGACCGGCTTGGGCCGGGTCACCAGGCTGACCGCCACGCTGACGACGATGTCGAGGACGAAGGCCGTGGAGGCGGCGACGAAGCTGGCACCCTGGCCGCTGATCGGGAGGACGCCGACGGAGAGCCCGCCCAGGTTGTCCTCGCTCAGCACCGCGACGAGCACCGCCCCCAGCGTCCCGGAGACCAGACCGGCCCACCCCGCGGTGGGGGTCATCCGCTTCCAGAACATGCCGAGGATGAAGGTGGCGAACAGCGGCGCGTTGAAGAAGCCGAACAGCGTCTGCAGGTAGTCCATCAGGTTGCTGTAGCCCGAGGCGATGATCGCGGTGAAGATCGCGATCACGGTGGCCAGCACCGTCGCGACCCGGCCGACGCCCAGGTAGTAGCCGTCGGACCGGTCCTTCTTCACGTACTGCTGCCACAGGTCGTAGCTGAAGACGGTGTTGAAGGCGGAGATGTTCGCGGCCATGCCGGCCATGAACGACGCCAGCAGGCCGGCGATCGCCACGCCCAGCAGACCGTTGGGCAGCACGTCGCGGATCAGCAGCAGGATCGAGTCGTTGTAGTCGAAGGACCCCTCGGTCGCCTTCGCCTCGGCGACCTCCGAGACGAGCACCGAGGCGATCATCCCGGGGACGATCACGATGAACGGGATGAACATCTTCGGGAACGACCCGATGATCGGGGTGCTCCGCGCCGCGGACATGTTCTTGGTGGCCATCGCCCGCTGGACTTCGACGAAGTTCGTCGTCCAGTAGCCGAAGGAGAGCACGAAGCCCAGCCCGAAGACGATGCCGATGACCGACAGCACCGGGTTGTCGATGCTGGACAGGTCCGAGCCCGGCCAGGAGCTGAGGTCGTTCTCGTACCCGGCCTCGCGGATCGAGTCGATCAGCCCGCCGACGCCGCCCACCCGGTGCAGGCCGATCAGCGTCAGCGGCAGGAGCGCCGCGACGATGACGAAGAACTGCAGCACCTCGTTGTAGATGGCCGCCGAGAGACCACCGAGGGTGATGTAGCTGAGCACCACCGCGGCGGCCACGATCAGCGAGACCCACAACGGCCAGCCCAGCAGCGCGTTCACGATGGTGGCGAGCAGGAACAGGTTGATGCCGGCGATGAGCACCTGGGCCACCGCGAAGCTGATCGCGTTGACCAGGTGGGCGCCGGTGCCGAAGCGCCGGCGCATGAACTCCGGCACGGAGCGGACCTTCGAGCCGTAGTAGAAGGGCATCATCACGATGCCCAGGAACAGCATCGCCGGGACGGCGCCGATCCAGAAGTAGTGGAACGTGGCCATGCCGTACTGGGCACCGTTGGCCGACATGCCGATGATCTCGACCGCACCGAGGTTGGCCGAGATGAACGCCAGACCGGTCACCCACGCGGGCAGCGACCGGCCGGACAGGAAGAAGTCGAGGCTGTCGGACACCCGGCGACGGGCGGCGAAGCCGATGAGCAGGACGACGGCGAAGTAGGCGGCGACGAGCGTGTAGTCGACGATGTTCGCGTCGAGCCGCAGGGAGTCGTCCGCTGCGAGGACCACCGGGGGTTCCCTCCAGGTTCGGTGAGATCGGGCCCCAGCCACGGACGACCGGGACCCCTGCCTGCATCTCAGGGCGGCACGGTGGTGCGGCGCGGTGATCAGCTTCGCGAAGCTAACACCGGCCGGACGACTCGGCACTTCGTTGGTCACCGCAACGGGGGACTCTGTGACCACCGCCATGCCGGGGTCTGCGGGAGCACGGGACCCCCGGGCGCGGGAGCCCCTGGAGACGACGAGAGCCCCCGACCCGGGTGGGTCGGGGGCTCTGCCAGGTGTAGCCCCGAAGGGATTCGAACCCTCGCTACCGCCGTGAGAGGGCGGCGTCCTGGGCCGCTAGACGACGGGGCCAGGTGCTGCGGCGCTGATTCTGCCAGACGCCCGGGACCTGCTCGCGACACCCCTCCCCCGCGGCGTCGTCGGCGGCAGGCCGGGCCGCCCGGGGGACGACACGGGCACCCGGAGACGACGAGAGCCCCCGACCCGGGTGGGTCGGGGGCTCTGCCAGGTGTAGCCCCGAAGGGATTCGAACCCTCGCTACCGCCGTGAGAGGGCGGCGTCCTGGGCCGCTAGACGACGGGGCCAGGTGCTGCTGTGGTGCGGTCGTGCTGAGGAGTCGTGCTCCTCGCTGGGGTACCAGGACTCGAACCTAGACTAACGGAACCAGAAACCGTCGGGCTGCCAATTACCCCATACCCCATTGGCCGTGCAGCACCTTGCGGCGCCGGGAAAGAACACTACCCGATCCCCCTGGAGCCAGCACGGGCACCCCCCTCCTGGGCGCGTCAGCCGCCCGGCGGCCGGGTCCAGCCGCCGGAGGACGGCGGCGCTGTCCAGGCCCCCGGCACCGCCGGTGGCCCCCACGACGGCGGGGCCGGCGGTCCGCCCCACGACGGCGGGGCCGGCGGTCCGCCCCACGACGGACGGGGGCGGGCCGCGGGGGCCGGCGCCGCCAGCTGCATCGCCGGGCTGAGCAGCTCCGGCCGCATCCGCCGGCTCGCGACGGCCACCCAGACGACGAAGGCGACCATGCCGGCGATCCCGAGCAGGGTCGTCGCCCAGCCCACGGCACCACCGGGGTCAGCCGTGGCGAGCTCCTCACCCAGGGCGCCGGCCAGCACGAAGATCACCACGTTGTTGACCGCGTGCAGCGCGATGGCGGCCTCCAGCCCCCCGGTCAGCCAGACCGCCCCGGACAGCACCAGGCCGATGACGAACCGGTAGAGGAACGTCTCGACGTCCGGCGGCAGGTGCGCGGCGGAGAAGAGAGCGGCCGTCAGCACCGCCGCGACCGCCGCGCCGGCCTGGGGCCGGCCCACCCAGCCGGCGATCGCCTGGCTCAGGTAGCCGCGGAAGAAGTACTCCTCGGCCGCGCACTGCAGCGGCGTCGTCAGCAGGACGACCACCAGGAGCCAGCCGAAGGAGTCGGTCGGTCCGGTGATCGACAGGTCGGTGACCGCCACGGTGAGCAGCAGACCGACGGCGACCGCGAGCCCGAGGGTCGCCAGGGCCCGCCAGGTCCAGGGCAGCAGGGCCCGCCAGCGCAGCCGGCCCAGCACCGAGGAGGACCAGCCGATCCGCAACCCGTGCGGCACGAGCCAGCACACCCACACGATCGGGATCGCGATGATCAGCGAGGCGTTGGTGAACAGCAGGACGCCGACATCGGTGAGGTCCTGCATGGCGAGGTCGGGCACCACCCCGGTCACGAGGACGAGCAGGACCAGGACCACCGCGGCCACCCCGTACAGCACGGTGAACAGCAGCAGGCCCAGCAGCGGGCGCCACCACGCCCAGTCCCGGGTCCGCATGAGCAGCGCGTAGGGCTGCGGGGTGTCATGCGGCGGCGCACCGGGCGGGGTGACCGGCCGGGGCGGTCGCGCGGGACGCTGCACCGCCGGCGGCGGGTACCCACCCGGTACCGGAGGCGGGTGGGTACCGAACGCCGGACCCGGGGTGCCGGCAGCCGGGTACGGCGCCCCGCCCGGGGCTGCCCCTCCCGCACCGGCCGGCCAGCCGGCGGGACCGCCCGGCGGGGGGCCGAGCGGGACCCGGGGCGGGGCGCCGTACCGGCCGGTCGGCGGCGGGCCCGCGTACGGCGACCCGGCCGGGTACGGCGACTCACCCGCGGACGGGCGCTCGCCCTGCCCCCAGGCGCGCCAGCCCCCGCCGGTCATCCGGTCGCTGCCCCGCGGGCAGCGGCGAGCCGGGCGAGGGTGCGCTCGCGGCCCAGCAGCTCCATCGACTCGTACAGCGGCGGGGAGACCGTCCGGCCGCTGACCGCCACCCGCACCGGGCCGAAGGCCTGCCGCGGCTTGCGGCCCAGCCCCTCGACCAGGGCCTCCTTGAGCGCCGTCTCGATCGCCGGGGTCGTCCACTCCGGCAGCGCCTGCAGCGCGGCGGTGGCGGCGTCGAGCACCTCACCGGCACCGGCGCCCAGCTGCTTCTCGGCCGCAGCGGGCTCGATCTCGACGGTGTCGGTGAACAGGAAGCCGAGCAGCCCGACGGCGTCGGACAGCACGATCATCCGCTCCTGGGCCAGCGGCGCGATCGCCGCCAGCGTGGCGGCCTGATCGGCCGTCGGCGGGTCGGCGACCAGCCCGGCACCGGCCAGGAACGGGGTGACCCGGATGAGGAACTCCTCGACCGGCAGCGCCCGCAGGTGGGTGGCGTTGATCGCCTCGGCCTTCTTCAGGTCGAAGCGGGCCGAGTTGGCGTTGACGCTGTCGACGTCGAAGGCCTCCGCCATCTCCGCGGGCGAGAACACGTCCCGGTCCTCGGCGATCGACCAGCCCAGCAGGGCCAGGTAGTTGACCAGGCCCTCCGGCAGGAAGCCGCGGTCCCGGTAGACGTCGAAGTTCGACTGCGGGTCGCGCTTGGACAGCTTCTTGTTCCCCTCCCCCATCACCAGGGGGAGGTGGCCGAAGCGCGGCGTCCCGCCGGCGACACCGATGTCGGTGAGCGCCGCGTAGAGGGCGAGCTGGCGGGGCGTGGAGGACAGCAGGTCCTCGCCTCGCAACACGTCGGTGATCCCCATCAGGGCGTCGTCGACCGGGTTCACCAGCGTGTACAGCGGCGTCCCGTTGCCCCGGACGAGCGCGAAGTCCGGGACGGCACCGGCCGCGAAGCGCACCTCACCACGGACGTGGTCGACCCAGGTCAGGTCGGTGTCGGGCATCCGCAGCCGGACGACCGCCTCGCGGCCCTCCGCCCGGAACGCGGCGCGCTGGGCGTCGGTCGTCGTCCGGTCGGCGTTGTCGTAGCCGAGCTTGGGGTCCTGACCGGCGGCCCGGCGGCGGGCGTCGACCTCCTCGGTGGTGGAGAAGGACTCGTAGGCGTGCCCGGACTCCAGCAGCCGGGCCACGACGTCGCGGTAGACCTCGCTGCGCTCGGACTGCCGGTAGGGCCCGTGCGGGCCGCCGACCTCGGGGCCCTCGTCCCAGTCCAGCCCGAGCCAGCGCAGGCAGTCCAGCAGGTGCCGCTCGGACTCGGCGGTGTTGCGCGCCGGGTCGGTGTCCTCGATCCGGACGACGAACTGCCCGCCGGTGTGCCGGGCGTAGGCCCAGTTGTAGAGCGCCGCGCGCATGACGCCGACGTGCACCGTGCCGGTGGGCGACGGGCAGAACCGGGTGCGCACCGGGCCGGCCGGAGCGGTCATCGGGTGCCGGCCGTGGAGGTCGGGTCGGCGCCGGCGACGGTGCTGGTCAGCGTGCCGAGGCCCTCGATCGTGCACTCGACCCGCTGCCCGGGGGCGATCGGTCCGACACCGGCCGGGGTGCCGGTCAGCACCACGTCACCGGGCAGCAGGGTCATGACCTGGGAGATGTGGGAGATCAGGGTCGGGATGCCGAACAGCAGTTGGCTGGTCCGGCCGGACTGGCGCAGCTCGCCGTCCACGCTGCAGGTGATCTCCAGGTCCGCCGGGTCCTTGCCGAGCCCGGCCAGGTCGGTCTCGATCCACGGGCCGAGCGGACAGAAGGAGTCGAAGCCCTTCGCCCGGGTCCACTGCCCGTCGCTGCGCTGCATGTCCCGCTCGGTCACGTCGTTGCCGATCGTGTAGCCGAAGACGCTGGACAGCGCCTGCTCCGGGCTCACCTGCCGCGCGCCGCGCGCCCCGATGACGACGGCGAGCTCGACCTCGTGGTGCACGTTCGTGCTGCCGGCCGGGATGCGGATCGCATCGCCGGGGCCGATGACCGTGGTCGAGGGCTTGAGGAAGACCAGCGGCTCCTTCGGCGCGTCGCCGGTCGCCATCTCCTGCACGTGGTCGGCGTAGTTCTTGCCGATGCCGACCACCTTGCTGGGGAGGATCGGGGACAGCAGCCGGACGTCGGCCGCGGCGTGCCGCTGACCGGTGAAGGAGATCTGACCGAACGGGTGGCCTTCGATCTGGGCGACCTGGCCGTCCCCGTCGAGGACCCCGAAGGACATGCCGGCTGGGTGGGCGAAACGGACGATGCGCACGGCACGAGGCTAGTCGCCGCCGCAGCCGGGCCCCGCGACGGCGCTACGGTGGCCCATGGCCAGCCGGATCACCGCGATCGTCGTCAACAGCACCGATGCCGCCGCCCTCGCCGCCTGGTGGGCCGAGGTGCTCGGGTATGAGGTCCTGGACACCGACGAGGACGGTGTCGTGACGATCGGCGCCCCCGGGCAGGCCCCGAAGGGCCCGCAGCCGACCCTGGACTTCGTCCCGGTGCCCGATCCCACGCCGGGTCGGCGACGGCTGCACCTGGACCTCAACGCCACCGACCGGTCACAGGCCGAGGAGCTCGACCGGCTGCTCGCCCTCGGCGCCACCCCGGTCGACGTCGGCCAGGGCCCGCGCACCGACGAGATGACCTGGCACGTGCTGGCCGACCCGGAGGGCAACGAGTTCTGCCTGCTGGCCAGCACGGTCGCGCCGCTCGGGAGCTGAACCGCTCGGGAGCTGAGCTCCTCAGGGGTTGAACTCACGCTCCGGCGCGACGTCGACGTCCAGCAGCAGCGGGGCGTCGAGCTCCCGCAACCGGGGCAGCACGTCGTCGAGCACCGCCAGCAGCTCCTCGTGGCTGCTGATCCGCCGGGCCGGGCAGCCCAGTGCGGTGGCCAGGGCGGAGAGCCGGACCTCGGGGAAGCTCGGCCACGGCGCCTTGCCCGTGCCCTGCCGCTCGACGAGCTTGTCCATGATCGCGTAGCCGCCGTTGGCGAACACGACGAACAGGACGCCCACGCCGTAGCGGGCCGCCGTCCACAGCGACTGGACGGCGTACATCGACGACCCGTCGCCGAGCACCGCGACCACCGGCCGGTCCGGCCGGGCCATCCGGACGCCGATGGCGGCCGGCATGCCGAAGCCCAGGCCGCCCATCGCCACGCCCAGGTACCCCAGCGGCTGCCGCGAGGGGACTATCTCCTCCAGCACCTGGCGGGTGGACGGCGACTCCTCCACCACCACCGTGTCCGGGTCGAGGCGCTGGGCGAGCTGGGCGTAGACGTGCGGGGCCCGCAGCGGCTCCCCCGGGGCCGGCGGCGGCACGGTGACCGGTGTCCGCGGTGGCCCAGGCGGCACGCCGCGGTCGCTCACCCGCTCGGCGAGGGCGGCGCAGAAGACGCCCGGGTCGGTGAGCACGGCCAGGTCGGCGGGGCTCCGGTGCACCTCGGCCGGGTCCTGGCTGACCTGCACGATCCGGGCTGCCGGGTCGACGAAGGGACCGGGCTCGTAGGGGTACTGCCGGAAGGCCGGGCCGCCGACGACGAGCACGAGGTCGTGGCCGGCCAGCACCCGGCGCAGCCGCTCCCGGCCGGCGGGCAGCAGCCCCTGGTACTGCGGGTGGTCCTGCGGGAAGCCGGCCCGGGCGCCGAAGGCCTCCTGGCGCACCGGAGCGGCCAGCCGCTCGGCCAGCTGCACCAGCGCGGCCCGGGTGGTGGCGGTGTCCGCACCCGCCCCGACCACCAGCACCGGGGACCGCGCCCCGTCGAGCAGCTCGGCGACCTCGGCGACCGTCGCCTCGTCGACCCCCGCCGGGCGCCGCACCACGGTCGCCGCGGCCAGCGGCCCGGTGTCGGGCATCTCCTGCGCCCAGTCGTCCATCGGGACGACCACGATCGCCGGGCCGCGTCCGGTGACCGCCTCGTGGTGCGCCCGGGCGATCGACCCCGGGACGTCCTGGGCGCGCACCGGCTGGTCGACCCAGACCGGGTAGTCGCCGGCCAGACCGGCGAGCCGACCGGCGAGGAACGGCTCCAGGGCGAGGTGCCGCCGGTCCTGCTGGCCGACCACGACCACCAGCGGTGCCCGGTTGACCCGGGCGGTGGCGAGCGCGCCGACGGCGTTGCCCAGCCCCGCGGTGGTGTGCAGGTTGACCAGGGCCGGCCGGTCGTGGGCGATGGCCCAGCCGGTGGCGATGCCCACCACCGACCCCTCGTGCAGGGCGAGCACGAACTCGATGTCGTCGGGCAGGCCGGCGAGGAAGGGCACCTCGGTCGAGCCCGGGTTGGCGAACATCGTGGTCAGGCCCAGCCGGCGCAGCACGTCGAAGGTGACGTCCCGGACCGTCGGCGTCCCGGGAGGGGTGGTGGCGGCGGGCACGGTCAGTCGGTGGCGAGCAGCGCGTCGACCTCGGCGGTCTGCTCGGTGATCCCGTACTCCGCCATCAGGTCGGCGACGGTCTCCATCGACTCCACGTTGATCTCCTCGGGGAAGGACGGGAGCGCGATCTGCTCGGCGACCTCCGGGGAGATGCTGGTGTAGGTGGTGATGATCCGGCGCAGCTCCTCCGGGTTCTCCTGGGCGTAGGCCAGCGACTCGGCCATGGCGGCCTGGAAGTCGTCGACCAGCTCGGGGTTCTCGGCGAGCATCTGCTCGGTGGTGAAGTAGGTCGCCACCGTGAGGTCCTCGACCGGCTCGGCGAAGTTGCGCACCACGGGGCGGGCACCCTGGCCGGTCGCGACGCTGACGAACGGCTCGACCACCCAGGCGGCGTCCACGTTGCCGTTGGCGACCGCGGCCGGCATGTCCGGGAACGGCAGCTCGACGAAGTTGACGGTCGAGGAGTCACCACCGGCGTCCTCGACCGCCTTGCGGATCGTCACCTCGCCGATGTTCTTGAAGTTGTTGACCGCCACCGTCTTGCCGGCCAGGTCCGCGGCGGTCTGCACCGGGCTGTCGGCGGGCACGACGACGGCGGAGAAGTCGGTCTCCGGGTCGCCGGTGGACGACGTGCCGTTGGAGACGACCTTCAGGGGCAGCCCCTGGGTCTGGGCCAGCAGCAGCGAGGTCACGTTGCCGAACGCGAAGTCGAAGTCACCGGCGACCACACCGGGGACGGCCGCGGCGCCACCGGAGCCGGGCACCAGCTCGAGCTCGATGCCCCGCTCCTCGAAGAAGCCCTGCTCCTGCCCGAGGTAGATGGGGGCGACGTCGATGATCGGGATGATCCCGACGGTGACCTGGGCCAGGCCGCCCTCGGTCTCGGCGGCCGGTTCGTCGGACGAGCCGCCGCAGGCGGTGGCGGTGGCGAGCAGGGCGAGGGCGGTGATCGGGGCGAGCAGGCGACGCATGGGGGGCTCCTTTGCCGGACGTGCGAGGTGGGAGGGGGTGGAGCCCGGGCTAGGGGCGCGGGTCCGCGGCGACGGCGGGCTGCCCGGCGCGGTGGCTGCCGGTGGCGACCTCGTCGGCTTGGTGCTGGTCGCCCTTGCGGTGCTTGGCCAGCTGGATCTGCTCGTAGACGTGCCCGCGCAGCTCGGCGAACCGCGGGGAGGACCGGGTCTCCAGCTGGTTGCGCTCGTCGGGCAGGTCGATGGCGAGGTCCTCCATGATCACCGTCGGCGAGGAGGACAGGACCAGCACCCGCTGCCCCAGGTAGACCGACTCGTCGATGTCGTGGGTGACGAAGAGGATGGTCACGCCCAGCTTGTGCCACAGCGACCGGATGAGGTCCTCGAGGTCGGCGCGGGTCTGCGCGTCGACGGCGGCGAACGGCTCGTCCATCAGCAGGACCTTGGGCTGGTAGGCCACCGCGCGGGCGATCGCCACCCGTTGCTGCATGCCGCCGGACAGCTGCCACGGGTAGGCGCCGTGCACGTCGGCCAGGCCCACGGCCTCCAGCGCGTCCCGCACCAGCTCCCGCCGGCGGGCCTTGTCCAGCTTCTTCTGCTTCAGCGGCAGCTCGACGTTGCCCTCCACCGTCATCCACGGGTAGAGGCTGCGGCCGTACTCCTGGAAGACCACCGCCATCGCCTCCGGCGGCCCGTCGACCCGCGAGCCGGCGAGCGTGACCGTGCCGGCGGTGGGCTCCAGCAGCCCGGCGATGCACTTGAGCAGCGTCGTCTTCCCCGCGCCCGAGGGCCCCACGATGCAGACCAGCTCGCCGTCCGCGACGGAGAAGGTCAGGTCGCGGACGGCCTCCACGGTGCGGCCGGAGCCGGTGTAGGTCTTCTGCACCCCGGCGACGTCGAGCAGCGGCTGGGTCATCAGTTCTCTCCTCGCTGAGATCGGCGCAGGCCGTGGTACCAGCGCAGGGTGCGCCGTTCGAAAAGCTGGAAGAGCAGGGACAGCACGAACCCGAGCAGGCCGAGCAGCAGGATGCCGCTCCACATCTCCGGGATGGCGAAGCTGCGCTGGAACTGGATGACGCTGAAGCCCAGCCCGTTGGTGGAGGCGAACATCTCGCTGATGACCATGAGGATGATCGAGATCGACAGCGCCTGGCGCATGCCGGCGACGATCTGCGGGCTGGCGGCCGGCAGCACCAGGTGGCGCAGCCGGGCCAGGCCGGTGACGCCGTAGGACCGGGAGGTGTCGGACAGGACGTCGTCGACGGCGCGCACGCCCTCGACGGTGTTGAGCAGCACCGGCCAGACCGCACCGGAGATGATCACGATGACCTTGGCGGTGTCCCCGATCCCGGCGAACAGGAACAGGATCGGGATCAGCGCCGGCGGCGGGATGGCCCGGAAGAACTCCAGCACCGGCTCGGTCACCCGGCGCAGCGTGCGGTTGGCGCCCAGCAGCACGCCCAGCCCGACCCCGAGCACGACCGCACCGGTGTAGCCGATGAGCAGCCGGGTGACGCTGGGCAGGACGTCGGCGCGCAGCCGCTCGGAGAACCAGACGTCACCGAACGTCGTCAGGATCGTCTGCAGCGGCGGCGCGTAGTAGTTGGTGCTGTCCGCCGACCACACCCACCACAGGGTGACCAGGACGACGGGCAGGGTGAGCGCGAAGCCCACCGTCCTCCCCCAGCGCAGCACCGGCCCCACCGCGATCAGCCCCCCACGTCCGCGCGCACCGACGAGTGCCACGCCAGCGTCCGGCGCTCCAGCACCCGGGCCGCCAGGTTGACGACCACCCCGAGCAACCCGGTGAAGATGACCAGGCCGTAGACCAGCGGGACGGCGTTGGACGACTGGGCCAGCGCGATCTCCGCGCCCAGCCCGCTGCCGATGCCGACCAGGCCGGCCGTCACGGCCAGGATCAGCGCGACCGCCGCGCCCAGCCGGACGCCGGTCATCACGTACGGCAGCGCGGTCGGCCAGATCAGGTACCGGACCCGCGCCCAGCGGCCGAGGTGGTAGGAGCGCGCCGTCTCCCGGGCCACCGGGTCGACGTCCTGCACGCCGTAGATCACCTGGATCAGGATCTGCCAGAACGAGGCGTACACGACCAGCAGCAGCGTCGACTGCAGACCGAGACCGAGCAGCAGCACCGCCAGCGGGATCAGCGCCACCGACGGCACCGGCCGCAGGAACTCGATGGTCGAGGCGGTGAACCGGCGCAGCACCTCGATGCTGCCGATCAGCAGGCCCAGGCCGATGCCGGCCACGAGTGCGATCCCGAGCCCGATGCCCCAGGCCTGGACGGTCTCCGCGGTCGCGGCCCAGAAGCGGTCGGTGCCGGCTGCCTCCACCAGCGCCCCGACCATCTCGCTGAACGGCGGGAAGTAGTCGGCCGAGACGATGCCGGTGCGGGGCAGCAGCTCCAGCAGCACGGCGAACCCGACCAGCCCGGCCAAGCCGAGGACGGCCGACGGGAGCTCGCGCCGGCGCCGGCGGACGGGCTCGGCGGCCGCGCGGGCGGGGCGCACCTCCGTCGTGCTCATGGCGCCGTCGTCGGGCGCAGGGCGCTGCCCCGGGTGAGCAGGTGCATCAGGTGCCTGTCCTCCACGGTGAGGGCGCGTTGGCGGATCCGGTGGCCGGCGGGCGCACAGCCGGCCGGCGGATCGTCCACGGGATGGACCTGGGTGTTCGCTGGACGAACGACCGTTCTGACAGGGAACATAAGTCGTGAGCCGGGTCACGTCAACGCTCGTGCTCGAACCGTGATCGGGCGTCGAGGCAGCCGCCCGGGAGGAGAACGATGGACGCGACGACACCCCGCGACGGCGGCGACGGCGAGCGATCGGCCACGTTCGTCCAGTCGCTGGAACGCGGGCTCGCCGTCATCCGGGCCTTCGACGCCGAGCACCCCCGGCTGACCCTCAGCGACGTCGCCCGGCAGACCGGCCTGACCCGGGCCGCCGCCCGCCGGTTCCTGCTCACCCTCGTCGAGCTCGGGTACGTCCGCTCCGACGGACGGCTCTTCGCGCTGCGCCCCCGGGTGCTGGAACTCGGCTACGCCTACCTCTCCGGGCTCTCCCTGCCGGAGGTGGCCCGCCCGCACATGGAGCAGCTGGCCGCGGGCGTGCACGAGTCCTGCTCGCTGTCGGTGCTCGACGGGGAGGAGATCGTCTACGTCGCGCGGGTGCCGACCAGGCGGATCATGACCGTGGCCATCAACCTCGGCACCCGGTTCCCGGCCCACGCGACGTCGATGGGCCGGGTGCTGCTGGCGTCCCGGCCGGAGGACGAGCGGGAGCGGTACCTGGCGAGCGCACCGCTGGCGGCGCTGACCCCGTTCACCGTCACCGACCCCGACCGGCTCCGCCGGGTGCTGACCGAGACCCGCGACCAGGGATGGGCCCTGGTGGACCAGGAGCTGGAGGAGGGGCTGCGGTCGATCGCGGTGCCGGTGCGGGACGGCGACGGCGCCGTCCTCGCCGCGATGAACATCTCCGCCTCCGCCCGGCACGTCACCCCCGACGCCATCCGGGACGAGCTGCTGCCCCCGCTGCAGGCCGCGGCCCGGGAGATCGAGCTGGACCTGCGCCGCAGCCCCGGCTGACCCGGTCTGCTCAGCGGTGCCGCACCGCGTAGGTGAAGGCGTCGACCAGGGCGTGCCAGGAGGCCTCGACGATGTTGTCGTGCACCCCCACGGTGGTCCACTCCCCTGCCCCGTCGGTGCTGTCGACGAGCACCCGGGTGGTGGCGCTGGTGCCGCCCTTCCAGCCCAGGATGCGCACCTTGTAGTCGGCCAGCGAGACGTCGGCCAGGTGCGGGTACCGGCCGACCAGGGCCTGGCGCAGCGCGTTGTCCAGCGCGTTCACCGGGCCGTTGCCCTCCCCGGTGCTGATCACCCGCTCCGTCGTCCCGTCGCCGTTGGGGACGTGCACCTTGACCGTCGCCTCGCTGACCACCACCCCGTTGCCCCAGTGCTCGACCGAGGTGCGGTAGCTCTCCAGCTCGAACAGCGGCTCGGGGTCGCCGGGCAGCTGGGCGCGCAGCAGCAGCTCGAAGGAGGCGTCGGCGGCCTCGAAGGACCAGCCGTCGGCCTCCAGCACCTTGACCTGGTCGACCACCCGGCCGATGGCGTCGGCCTGGCCGGCCAGGTCGACCCCCAGCTCCCGCCCCTTGAGCTCGATCGACGCCCGGCCGGCCATCTCGGTGACCAGGATGCGCATGTCGTTGCCGACGACGGCGGGGTCGAGGTGGTTGTAGAGCTCCGGACTGACCTTGATGGCGCTGGCGTGCAGGCCGGCCTTGTGCGCGAACGCCGAGGCGCCGACGAACGGCTGGTGGTCGTCGGGGGCGATGTTGGCCAGCTCCGCGATCGCGTGGCTCACCCGCTTCAGCTCGGGCAGGCACTCGGCCGGCACCACCGGCAACCCCATCTTGGTGACCAGGTTGCCGATCAGCACGAACGTGTCGGCGTTGCCGGCCCGCTCGCCGTACCCGTTGGCGGTGCCCTGCACGTGGGTCACGCCGGCCTCGACGGCGGCCAGGCTGTTGGCGACCGCGCAGCCGGTGTCGTCCTGGCAGTGGATGCCGAGCTTGCCGGTGGTGCGCGCGCGGACGTCGGCGACCACCCGGCCCACGCCCATCGGCAGCATGCCGCCGTTGGTGTCGCACAGCACGCCCACCTCGGCGCCGGCGGCGAAGGCGGTCTCCAGGACCTGCACGCCGTGGTCGGGGTCGGCGGCGTAGCCGTCGAAGAAGTGCTCGCAGTCGACGAAGACCCGCCGGCCGTGCGCGACCAGGAAGGCGACCGTGTCGGCGACCATCGCCAGGTTCTCCTCCGGCGTGGTGCGCAGCGCCTCCCGCACGTGCCGCACGTCGGACTTGGCCACCAGGCAGACCACCGGCGTCTCCGCGTCCAGCAGCGCGCGCACCTGGGGGTCGTCCTCGACCCGGACGCCGACCTTGCGGGTGGCGCCGAAGGCCACCAGCTGGGCGTGCCGGAGGTCCAGCTCGCTGCGCGCCCGGGCGAAGAACTCGGTGTCCTTGGGCAGCGCCCCCGGCCAGCCGCCCTCGATGAAGCCAACGCCGATCTCGTCGAGGAGTCGCGCGACGGCGAGCTTGTCGGCGACGGACCAGCTCACGCCCTCGCGCTGGGCGCCGTCGCGCAGCGTGGTGTCGAAGACGTGGAAGTCGGTCGGGTCGAGGTCGAGCTCGGTGGCGGGGTGCGTGGCCACGGTGTCTCCCGGGTCGGTTCGGTACTGGGCCCAGACACGAAAAAACCTCCCGGGGTACGGGAGGTTGCGCGCAGTCCGGGGGAGGTGACTGCGCGCTAGCTGATGATGATCGTGCGGGTGGCGTCCATCACCACCAGTAGAGCACGGCAGAGCCGCTCGGTGGAACCGTCGTCCCACGTCCTGGGACGGCGGCCGCGCCGATCACCCGACCTCGACGACCACGCTGCCGGTCTTCTGCCCGCTGTCGACGTACCGGCCCGACGGGCCGGCCGGCACCCCGATCAACCCGACAGCGCGGCCAGCCGGTCGCCGACCTCGGTGGTGCGGAGGGTCGCCTTCGGGTCGCGGGTGGAGAGGTCGAAGGCGACGGCGGCGTTGACCTTCTTGGCCAGCTCCGGCCGGCCCAGGTGCTCCAGCAGCAGCCCGACCGACAGCACGGTCGCCGTCGGGTCGGCGATGCCCTGCCCGGCGATGTCCGGCGCGGAGCCGTGCACCGGCTCGAACATGCTGGGGTTGGTGCCGGAGACGTCGAGGTTGCCGCTGGCGGCCAGCCCGATGCCCCCGGTGACGGCGGCCGCGACGTCGGTGACGATGTCGCCGAAGAGGTTGTCGGTGACGATGACGTCGTACCGGCCCGGGTCGGTGATGAAGAACATCGCCGCGGCGTCCACGTGCTGGTAGGCCACGGTGACCTCGGGGAACTCCGCGGAGAGCTCCTCGACGGTCCGCGACCACAGCGAGCCGGCGTGGGTCAGCACGTTGGTCTTGTGGATCAGCGTGAGGTGCTTGCGCGGCCGGGCGACGGCCCGTTCGAACCCGTACCGGACGACGCGCTCGACCCCGAAGGCGGTGTTCAGGCTGACCTCGGTGGCCACCTCGTGCGGGGTGTCGCGCCGCAGCACCCCGCCGTTGCCGACGTAGGGGCCCTCGGTGCCCTCGCGCACGCAGAGCATGTCGATCTCGCCGGGCTCGGCCAGCGGGCTGCGGACGCCGTCGAAGAGCCGGGCGGGCCGGAGGTTGACGTGGTGGTCGAGCTCGAAGCGCAGCTTAAGCAGCAGCCCCCGCTCGAGGATGCCGCTGGGCACCCCGGGGTCGCCGACCGCGCCGAGCAGGATCGCGTCGTGCTGGCGCAGCTCCTCGAGCACCGCGTCCGGGAGCAGCTCCCCGGTGCGGTGCCAGCGGGCGGCCCCCAGGTCGTAGAAGGTGCTCTCGATGTCCGGGGCGACCGCGCCCAGGACCTTGAGGCCCTCGGCCACCACCTCGGGACCGATGCCGTCTCCAGGGACCACTGCCAGGCGCATGAGGCCAGAGGTTAGTGGGGGCCGGCCGCGGCCCCGCACCCGCACACGCCGGACGCCCCCCGCAGGTGGTGCTCGCGGAGGGCGTCCGGGTGGTGCGGTGCGGTCAGCGGGTCACCCGGGGACCCCGGGTGACCGCGCCGTCAGGGCGCCGCCGGCCGTACCGGGACCGGGAACGTCTGGGTGCGACCGGTGCCGGTGTCGTTGTGCGACACCACCACCATCGCCCCCTTGAGGCCGCCGACCGACCGGTCGGCCGCGTACGACGCGCTCTGGTCGATCGCGATCGTCGTGCCGTTCGTGGCCGGGACGAGCACCGCCGGTGCGCCGTCCACGGTGAACGACAGCCCCGGGTCCAGCGGGTCGAAGCTCATCGCCTCCGAGGCCAGCTCGGCCTCACCCGTCAGGCTCACCACGGTGCCCACGTTGTCGACCGTGCCGTAGGCGCTGGCGGACTGGACCCCGAAGCCGATCCGGCCCTGCACCATGGGCATGACCGCCGTCGGCACGCCCAGGATCTGGACGTCGGAGTCGTAGACGTTGGTGTCCACCGTGCCGTCGGCCACGTTGAGGAACCCGATGTAGGGCTCCCCGGCCGGCAGCAGCTGGTACTGGCGGTCGGTGACGACCACCAGCGGCACGTCGTAGTCCGGGATCCGGGTGGTGGTCACCTGGTAGTCCCACGCGCCGTCACCGGTCGCGTCGACGTAGACGCCGTAGTTCACGGCCGTCTCCGGCGAGGTGGACCGGCCGTGCGCGGAGACCCCGAAGTACAGCCAGGGGTCCGCCGGGCTGCTCGCCACGTCGGAGGCCACGCCCACCGTCTCCAGGTCGACCGACCGTTCCAGCTCGGACTTGTAGCAGTCCGGCAGGGCGGCGTCGGTGCACCGGGGCATCTCCGGGCTGCGGCCCAGGCCCTCGAAGGCGGTGGCCAGCGAGGTGTAGGACGTCGGCTCGAACGCCGGGCCGTTGCTCACGCCCCGGCCCACCAGGGTGATCGAGGTGCCGCCCTGCCGGTCCTGCGCGACCAGGTTCGACGCCGGCTTCGGGTTCGCGTGCACCGGCACCCGGAGCGTCGGAGCGTCGCCCTTCTTCGGGGTGAGCACGACGCGGCCGCTGGCCTCGCCCAGGAACTGCCGGCCGTCGTCGGTGACCATCGTGGGGTCGGCCACCTTGCGCAGCTGGTCCCGCTTCACGGTCAGGACGACGTTGACCACCGTCGTGGTGTTCGGTGCGACGTGCACGACCGAGGGCTCCACCCGGTAGCTGGCGCCGGGCTGGTCGACCAGCGCCTCGTACCGGAGCTTGTAGCCGACGGTCCGGTCGCTCTTGTTGGAGACGGTGATCTGCTTGTTCTGCACCAGCTTCGGGTCGACCGCCTCGATCACGCCGAACGAGGCCGACACGACGCCGGACCCGGCGTCCGCGTAGGCCAGCACCTGGTTGTCCAGGGCCGCCCGGGCGTCGATCCGGCCGGCACCCTGCCGGTTCGGGCCGTACACGACGCCCTCGGCGGTGTGCACGTCGTGGACGGCGGTGTTCATCAGGTCGGCCTTGACCTCCTCCGTCGTCCAGTCCGGGTGGGCGGCGCGGATGAGCGCGGTGACCCCGGAGGTGGTCGGGGCGGCCATCGAGGTGCCGGACAGGCTGGACCCCTCGTCGCCGGTGCCGACCGCGGCGGAGTAGACCGTCACGCCGGGCGCGGAGACGTCGGGCTTGAGGCCGCCGGCCTGGTGGGTGCCGCGGGAGGAGAACGACGCGAGCAGGTCGACCTGCGCCGGGTCGTCGACGGTGGCGGCGTCCTTGAGGCTCGGGCCGAAGGTGACCGTCACCGGGCCGGCCTGGACGGCGGCGGCGAGCGCCGCACCGTCGGTCGCGGTGGTGAGGATGCCCGGGATCTCCGGGACCCCGGTGATGCCGGTCTCGAGCAGGTCGTCGTCACCGATGATCATGAAGCCGGCGGCGCCGTGGTCCCGGGCGTTGGAGCCCTTGGCCACCGAGCCGCAGGCGAACCCGTCGGCCTCGATGAGGACGATCTCGCCGGTGTAGTCCCCGCTCCACGGGGCACAGCCGGTCGGGTCGTCCCCGGCCTCGGGCAGGACGACGGGGCCGGTCACGTCGGGCTTCAGCTGCCCGGCCTCGTCCCGGTCGCTGTAGGCGATCGAGCGCAGACCCGGCCGGATGCCGGTGGGGCCCCCGCCGGAGACGACCTGCCAGCCGTCGAAGATGCCGTAGCCGTCGTTGGACGCGGCGACCCCGATGCCGCGCGGGGCGTTGCCCGGCGAGCCGCCGATGTCGTAGCTGTCACCGGCGTTGCCGGCGGACATGACGACGAGCATGCCGTGCTCCATCGCCTCGTTGGCGACCATGGCGTCGGCGTCGTCGGCCAGGCCGTAGTCCGAGCCGAGGGAGAGGTTGACGATGTCGAGGTGGTCGTCGATCGACCCGTCGCCGTCGGGGTCCATCGCCCACTCCAGGGCCTGGATGGTGACGTCGGTCGAGCCGTCGCAGCCGAAGACCTTGAGGGCGTAGAGCGAGGCGTCCGGCGCCATGCCGGGACCGATCCGCAGCGCGCCCGGGTCGAAGGACTCGTCGTAGGCGCCGGTGTAGGTCTCCCCCTCCGCCGTCACGCCGTAGCCGGCCGCGGTGCCGGCCACGTGGGTGCCGTGGCCGTTGCAGTCCAACGGGTTGTCGTCGGGCATGGCGACCGGCTGGTACTCGGGGGAGCTCGGGTCGGCGTTGTAGCTGTCGCCGACGAAGTCGCGGCCGCCCACCACCTTGGCGTTCGGGAAGACCCCGGCCGGGGCGGGGGACGCCTCGGCGGCCTGCAGGGCGGCGAACTGGTCGATGTCGCCGCTGCCGCCGAAGTCGGCGTGGGTGTAGTCGATGCCCGTGTCGATGATGCCGACGGAGACCCCCTCACCGGTGTTCCCCAGCGCCTGCCAGGCCTCGACGGCCCGGACGACCTCGGCGGCACCGGTGTTGCTGGTCTCCTTCGGGGTGATCGGGTGCACCGCGGTGACGCCCGGCAGCGCGGTCAGCGCCTCGTAGTCGGCGGCGTCCGCGGACACGGCGACGCCGGGCACGACCGTGGAGGCGGTGTAGAGCACCTCGGCGTCGGCGACGGAGGCCGGCAGGTCGGCGACGACCTGGTCGGCGGCGGCCTCGACCGCCGGCTTGGCGGCCCGGGCGGCGTCCGCGGCCTGCGCCTCCCCCTCCCCCTCGTCGAGCGCCTCGGAGTAGACCTCCGAGGTGCTGGTCTCGTCGATGGCCAGGAAGAAGGACGTCGGGCCGCTCTGCGGCAGACCGGCCGGCCGTGCCTGCGCGGCCAGCTGGGACCGGACCTGGTCCAGCTGACCGGCGCTCAGGTCGGCCTGCGCCCGGTCGGCCACCGGGGCACCGGGGGCGGCCAGCGCACCGCTGACACCCCCGGTGGTCACCAGGGCGGCCGTCATGGCGACGACCCCCGTCCGGACGGCGACGCGACGGCGTCCCGCCCGGTTCGTGTGTGTGCTGCTCGGACCCACGTGCACCCCTGTCAGTGATTCGTGCGGGAGGGACCGCTCGATCGACCACCACGGACGGTGACCAGCCGGGACGGACCAGTCACACGGTGCGCGCTCCCGCTCCCACCGGCCAATAGGCCGTTCGGCGCATCACCGGCCCGCGGACGGCGCATCTGCGGCGGCCGGGCGGGCATCGGCCCGGCAGCCGAGCCGTCGACATCTGCCGTTGGGCGTGCCGGGCGCCGTTCGGCGGAACGAGATCGGGCAGATGACACGTTGGGACAGCGCTCAACCACCCGTTCGGCCCAGTCGGCCGGTCCGCCGGGTCACGCTCGGACACGACGAGGCCGCGCCGTCCCGGGCGGGACGACGCGGCCTGTGGTCGCGCTGGATGCGGGGGGTCAGCTCGGGTTGAGGTCGGCGGCACGGACCTGCCGGGCGCCGATCCGCTGGCCGATGTCGGCCAGCAGCTCCCCGCTGACCGTGCCGTCGACGGTCACGGCCATCAGCGCCTCGCCGCCCTGGGTGGTGCGGCTGACCTGCGCACCGGCGATGTTCACCCCCGCCTCCCCGAGCGCCGCGCCGACCGTGCCGACGACGCCGGGCCGGTCGGCGTAGACGAAGAACAGCAGGTAGCCGTCGGCGGTCAGGTCCATCTCGAAGCCACCGACCTCGGTCAGCTTGGGGACCTGGTTCTTGCCGTAGAGGGTGCCCGAGACGGTCACCTCCGTGCCGTCGGCCATCGCCCCCCGCACGGTGATCAGGTTGCGGTAGTCCGGGCTCTCGGTGCTGCTGGACAGGGTGACGTCCAGGCCCCGCTGGTCGGCCAGCAGCGGCGCGTTGACGTAGGTGACCGCCTCCTCGACGACGTCGGAGAAGACGCCGCGCAGCACCGCCAGCTGGACGACGGAGACGTCGAACTCGGCGATCTTGCCCTGCACCTGCACGTGCACCGACTGGGCCAGCCCGCCGGCGACCGAGGTGAACACCCGGCCGAGCTTCTCCGCCAGCGGCAACCCGGGCCGGACGTCCTCGGCGACGATGCCGCCGGCCTGGACGTTCACCGCGTCGGGCACGAAGTCGCCCTGCAGCGCGAGGCGGACGCTGCGCGCCACGGCGGTGCCGGCCTTGTCCTGCGCCTCGGTGGTGGAGGCGCCCAGGTGCGGGGTCACCACCACGTTCGGCAGGCCGAACAGCGGGCTGTCGGTGCACGGCTCCTTGGCGTAGACGTCGATGCCGGCGGCGCCCACCTGACCCGACTGCAGCGCCTCGGCTAGGGCGGCCTCGTCGACCAGCCCGCCGCGGGCGGCGTTGACGATGATGACGCCGCGCTTGGTGGCGGCGAGCTGCTCGGCGCCGATCAGCCCGAGGGTCTCGGGGGTCTTGGGCAGGTGGACGGTGATGAAGTCCGACTCGCGCAGCAGTTCGTCCAGGGACACCAGGCGGACGCCGAGCTGGGCGGCCCGGCCGGGCTGGATGTAGGGGTCGTAGGCGATCAGGGTGACGCCGAAGGCAGCCAGCCGCTGGGCGACCAGCACCCCGATCCGGCCCAGCCCGACGACGCCCACGGTCTTCTCGGTGACCTCGACGCCGGTGTACTTCGACCGGGCCCACTTCCCCTCCCGCAGCGAGGCGTCGGCGGCCGGGATGTGCCGGGCGGCAGCCAGCAGCAGCGCGACGGCGTGCTCGGCGGCGCTCACGATGTTGGAGGTCGGCGCGTTGACGACCAGCACACCGCGCTCGGTGGCCGCGGGGACGTCGACGTTGTCCAGGCCGATGCCGGCCCGCGCGACGACCTTGAGCTGCGGCGCGGCCGCGAGCGCCTCGGCGTCGATCTGGGTGGCCGACCGGATGAGCACGGCCGAGGCCTCGGCCAGCGCGGGCAGCAGGGCACCCCGGTCGGCGCCGTCGACGTGGCGGATCTCGACGTCGCCCCCCAGCACCTCCAACACGCTGGGCGCGAGCTCTTCGGCGATCAGGACGACGGGCGTGGTCGTGGTCACGGCTCCACAGCCTAGGGACGCCGCCCACCCCGCGGCACGCCGGTGCCCGACGGTCCCACTGGGTGGACACCCGGACGGACCCCGGTGCTTGCCGGGCCCTGCCGGCACCGCCAAGCTGGCGACGAAGCGCCGGTGCCACCGGCCTCGTCGGAGGAGATCATGAGCAGCGACCGGGACGACGCCCAGGGCCGTCACGAGACGACCCCGTTCGGCCAGCAGCCGGAGGAGGGTGGCCCGCCGCCGGCCCCGGGGAGCACCGGTTCCACCGCCTACGGGCAGGGCTCCCAGCCCGGTGCACAGCAGGGCCAGGACGGCCCCGGCCAGCCCCGGTACGGCCAGGACCCGTACGGCCAGGACCCGTACGGCCGGCCCCAGTACGGACAGGACCAGTACGGACAGGACCAGTACGACCAGCCGCAGTACGGGCGACCCCAGTACGGCCAGGAGCAGTACGGGCAGCCCTCGTACGGGCCCCCGACCGGGCAGAACCCGTACGAGCAGAACCCGTACGAGCAGCAGGGTCAGTACGGCCAGGGTCAGTACGGCCAGGGTCAGTACGGCCAGCCGCAGTACGGGCAACCCCAGTACGGGCAGCCGCAGTACGGGCAGGGCGAGCACGGCCGACCGCAGTACGGCCAGAACCCGTACGCGCAGGGCCAGTACGGGCCGGCTCAGTACGGCCAGCCCGAGCCCTACGGCCAGCAGCAGTACGTCCAGCCCGGACAGTCCTACGGGCAGTACGGGTACGGGGAGTCCCCGTCGACCGCCCGCCCCGGAGCGGTGATCACCGCCGCCGTCCTGGGCTTCGTGCTGGCGGCCTTCGGCGTCCTGGTCGGCTTCTTCCTGATCGTCTTCGGCGCCGCGGCCCTCGCGGGCGCCGAGGGCTTCGACGAGGAGCTCTTCTCCGTCGCCGGCGGCGGGCTCAGTGCGGTCGGCGGCATCTCGCTGGCCTTCGGGCTGGTCACGGTGCTGTGGACGGTGCTGATGATCTGGGGTTCGGTGTGGGCGCTGACCGGCCGCAGCCGGGTGCTGCTGATCGTCGGCGGGTCGATCGCGATCGCGTTCACCGGCCTGATCCTCGTCGGCGCCCTCGGCGAGGGGGACGGCGGCGGCATCGTGTTCGCCCTGCTGCTGGTCGCCGCCGCGATCGCGACCGTCGCACTGCTGTGCCTGAGGTCGGCCAGCCGCTACTTCGCCGCCCGCCGCGCCCAGCGGGCAGCCACCCGCTGACCCCTCCCCCGGACACGACACGGCCCCCGCAGCAGACGCTGCGGGGGCCGTGTCGTGTCGCGCCCCGGTCCGGGGCGCGGCGTCAGCGCGCGGCGGTCCCGGTGTAGTCGTCGCTGGCGCTGACCCAGCTCATCAGGCCGCGGAGCTTGCGGCCGGTCTCCTCGATCGGGTGCGCCTCGGCGGCGGCCCGCTTGGCCTTGAAGTCCGGCGCGCCGGCGTCCTGGTCGGCGATGAAGGCGGCAGCCCAGGAGCCGTCCTTGATCGCGGCGAGGACCTCCTTCATCGACTCCTTGACGCGGGCGTCGACGACCTTCGGGCCGGAGGTGTAGTCGCCGTACTCGGCGGTGTCGCTGACCGACCAGCGCTGCTTGGCGATGCCGCCCTCGTACATGAGGTCGACGATCAGCTTGAGCTCGTGCAGGCACTCGAAGTAGGCGATCTCGGGCTGGTAGCCGGCCTCGGTGAGGGTCTCGAACCCGGCAGCCACCAACGCGGACATGCCGCCGCAGAGCACGGCCTGCTCACCGAACAGGTCGGTCTCGGTCTCCTCGGCGAACGTCGTCTTGATGACGCCGGCGCGGGTGCCGCCGATGCCCTTGGCGTAGGAGAGCGCGAGGGCCTGGGCGCTGCCGCTGGCGTCCTGCTCGACGGCGATCAGGCAGGGCACGCCCTTGCCGTCGCTGAACTCGCGGCGCACCAGGTGCCCGGGGCCCTTGGGGGCGACCATGGCGACGTCGACGCCGGCCGGGGGCTTGATGTAGCCGAACCGGATGTTGAAGCCGTGGCCGAAGAACAGCGCGTCGCCGTCCTGCAGGTTGGGCTCGACCGACTCGGTGTACAGCGTCCGCTGCACGTGGTCGGGGGCGAGGATCATGATCAGGTCGGCCTCGGCGGAGGCCTCGGCGGGGGTGACCACGCGCAGGCCCTCGGCCTCGGCCTTGGCCCGGCTCTTGGAGCCCTCGGGCAGGCCGACCCGGACGTCGACGCCGGAGTCGCGTAGCGACAGCGCGTGGGCGTGGCCCTGGCTGCCGTAGCCCAGGACGGCGACGGTGCGCCCCTGGATGATCGAGAGGTCGGCGTCGTCGTCGTAGAAGATCTCGGCGGCCATGCGGTTCGTGCTCCTTCAGTGGATGGACCACCAAAATGGCCATTTTGGTGGAAGTGCGGGTGGGCGGGGCGGGGTCGGCTAGGCGGAGCGCTCGACCGGGCGCAAGGTACCGGCGCCGCTCATCGACCGCGGTCCGCGGGCCAGTGCGACGGTGCCGGACTGCGCCATCTCCTTGATGCCCAGCGGGGCGAGGACGGCGAGCAGCGCCTGCAGCTTGTCCGGCGTGCCGGTGGCCTCGAGGGTGACCGTGTCGGTGTTGACGTCGATCACCCGGGCGCGGAAGAGCTCGGCGGTCTGCAGCACCTGGGCGCGGTCGGCCAGCGGCGCGCGCACCTTGACCAGCAGCAGCTCGCGCTGCACCGCGGCGGTGTCCAGCTCGACGATCTTGATCACCTCGATCAGCTTGTTCAGCTGCTTGGTGATCTGCTCCAGCGGCTGCGCCTCGGCGTCGGCCACGATCGTCATCCGGGACAGGTCCGGGTTCTCCGTCGGCCCCACGGCGAGGGACTCGATGTTGAACCCGCGCCGGCTGAACAGCGCCGAGACCCGGGCCAGGACGCCGGACTTGTTCTCGACCAGGACCGAGAGCGTGTGTCGTGTCATGAGACCTGTTCCGTTCTGCGGTGTCGGCCCCGTCTCAGGGGCCCGCCGCGAGCGTGCGAGTGGTGGGGGGAGACGGGGTCCTTCCTCAGACCTGTCCCTCCCCGAAGACCGGGCGCACGTCGCGCGCGGCCAGGATCTCGTCGTTGCTCTTGCCGGCGGCGACCATCGGCCACACCTGGGCATCCGAGCCGACGATGAAGTCGATGACGACCGGGGCGTCGTTGATCGCCATGGCCTTCTCGATCACCGCGTCGACGTCGTCCTTGGACTCGCAGCGCAGCCCCACGCAGCCCAGCGCCTCGGCGAGGGTGACGAAGTCGGGGATGCGGACCTGCCGGGCCGTCCCCTCCTTGCCACCCTCCTTGCCGCCGTGGGTGTTGAGGTGGGTGTTGGAGTAGCGGCCCTCGTAGAACAGGGTCTGCCACTGCCGCACCATGCCGAGGTTGCCGTTGTTGATGACGGCGACCTTGATCGGGATCCCCTCGATCGCGCAGGTGGCCAGCTCCTGGTTGGTCATCTGGAAGCAGCCGTCGCCGTCGATCGCCCACACGGTGGTGCCGGGCATGCCGTACTTGGCGCCCATGGCGGCCGGGACGGCGTAGCCCATCGTGCCCAGACCGCCGCTGTTGAGCCAGGTGCCGGGCTTCTCGTAGGAGATGAACTGGGCCGCCCACATCTGGTGCTGCCCGACGCCGGAGGCGTAGATCGCGTCCGGGCCGGCGATCGCGCCCAGCCGCTCGATCACGTACTGCGGGGAGAGCATCCCGTCCTCGGGCCAGTCGTAGCCCAGCGGGTAGCGGGCGCGCCAGTCCTCCAGCTGCGCCCACCAGCCGTCCAGGTCCGGGGTACGCCCGGCCTCGTGCTCGGCGCGCAGCGCGGAGACCAGTTCGACGATCGTCGCCTTGGCGTCGCCGACGATCGGGACGTCGGCCTTGCGGTTCTTGCCGATCTCGGCCGGGTCGATGTCGGCGTGGACGACGGCGGCGTGCGGGGCGAAGCTGGACAGCTCACCGGTCACCCGGTCGTCGAAGCGGGCGCCCAGGGCGACCAGCAGGTCGGCCTTCTGCAGCGCGGTGACCGCGGTGACGTTGCCGTGCATGCCCGGCATGCCCAGGTTCTGCCGGTGGCTGTCCGGGAAGGCGCCGCGGGCCATCAGCGTGGTGACCACCGGGGCGCCGGTCAGCTCGGCGAGCTCGGCCAGCTCCGCGGCGGCGCCGGCCTTCAGCACGCCGCCGCCGACGTAGAGCACCGGCTGGCGGGCGGCGGCGATCAGCGCCGCGGCCTCGCGCACCTGCTTGCCGTGCGGGCGGGTGGTGGGCTTGTAGCCGGGCAGGTCCAGCCGCGGCGGCCAGCTGAAGTCGGTGGTGGCCTGCAGCGCGTCCTTGGAGATGTCGACCAGGACCGGGCCGGGCCGGCCGGTGCCGGCCAGGTGGAACGCCTCGGCGATCCGCTGCGGGATCTCGTCGGGGTCGGTGACCAGGAAGTTGTGCTTGGTGATCGGCATGGTGATGCCGCGGATGTCCGCCTCCTGGAAGGCGTCGGTCCCGATCGCGGCGCTGGGCACCTGGCCGGTGATGGCGACGACCGGCACCGAGTCCATGTAGGCGTCGGCCAGCGGGGTGACCAGGTTGGTCGCCCCCGGCCCGGAGGTGGCCATGCAGACCCCGACCCGCCCGGTCGCCTGGGCGTACCCGGTGGCGGCGTGCCCGGCGCCCTGCTCGTGCCGGACCAGCACGTGCCGCAGCGCGGAGTCGAACAGCGGGTCGTAGGCCGGGAGGATCGCCCCGCCCGGGATGCCGAAGACCACCTCGACGCCCACCGCCTCCAGCGACCGGACCAGGCTCTGCGCCCCGGTGATCCCGGTGACCGGCTCGGCGGCGGCCTCGGCCATCGACCGGGCGGTCGTCTCGACCCCGAGGGTGGCCTGGGCGGCGGCCTCGCTGGGCGGCACGGCCGTGGCCGGCGCGGGACCGGCGCCGGGAGCCGGACCGGCCGCGGGGCCGGCTGCGGAGGAGGGGTGGGCCGCGGCGGTGCGGCCGGTGCTGCTGGTGGTGCTCATCTGGACGATCTCCCTGGGCGCGGGGTGGGGTGCTGCGGCGGACGCCTGTCGGTGGGCGGGGAGTCGGCCAGACGGTGCCCGGCCAACAAAAAACCCCTCGTGCCGCTGGCACGGAGGGGTGGCGCGTCGGTCGGGAGGGACCGGCGCGCTAGTGGATCGCTACGAGCAGACGAGTGCGTGGCACGGGGACACTGTGCGCCCACCGGCACGGCGCCGTCAACCGCGTCGTCCCACTGGATGGGAACCGGTCAGGCTGTTCCTGGGACGGCAGCTGCCGGCTGCGCCCCCACGACATCGAGGGACGCCGGGTCGAAGGCGTCGATGACGGCCGCCAGCTCCGCCGGGCCGGTCGGCCGGCCCAGCAGGAAGCCCTGCAGGTACCGGCAGCCCAGGTCGCGCAGCGCCGCCAGCTGCCCCGGGGTCTCGACGCCCTCGGCGACCACGTCGATGGACAGCCGGTTCCCCAGCTCGATCACGCTCTCCACGAGCGCCGCGCAGCGCGCGTCGTCGGTGAGGCCGGCGAGGAACTCCCGGTCCATCTTGAGCACGTCGACCGGCAGCCGGGCCAGGTAGGCGAAGGTCGAGTAGCCGCGGCCGAAGTCGTCGAGGGAGATGACGCAGCCCATGTCGTGCAACGTCTGCAGGTCGCCGTCGGCCCGGTCCGGCTGACCGATGAACAGCGACTCCGTCACCTCCAGCATGAGCCGCTGGGGCGGCAGCCCGGCCCGCGCCAGGGCGGCGGCGACGTCGGGCACCAGGCTCCCCGACTGCAGGTGCCGCACGCTGATGTTCACCCCCAGCTGCAGGTCACGGCCGGCGCGGAGCAGGGCGGCGAGCTCAGCGGTCGCCTGGTCCAGCACCCACCGCTGCAGCGGCACGATCAGCCCGTCGTCCTCCGCCAGCGGCACGAACTCCTCCGGCGACACCTCACCGAGCACCGGGTGGTCCCAGCGGACGAGGGCCTCGATGCCCAGCACCCGGCGCTCGGCGACGCCGACGACGGGCTGGTAGACCAGCCGGAGCTGCCCCCGGGACAGCGCGTCGGGCAGGTCGCGGGCCAGCCGGGTCCGCCGGACGGTCGCGCTGTCGGCGGTCTCGCCGTGCCGACGGACGCGCCCCTTGCCGGCGGCCTTGGCCGCACGCAGGGCGAGGTCCGCGTGCCGGATCGTGGCCGCGACCTCCTCGGCGGAGGCCAGCTCGGTGACCCCGATGCTGCAGGAGACGTCGAAGACCAGGTCCGGGTCGGCGCCCGGGGTGGGCACCGACCGGTGGACGCCGGCCAGCTCGGCGATGATCCGCTCCCCCAGCGCCGTCGCCTCGTCCAGGTCGGCCCGCACGAGGACGGCGAACTCGTCGCCGCCGAGCCGGCCGACCACGTCCCGGTCCCGGACCGTGGCCCGCAGCCGGTCCGCGACCTCGGTCAGCAGCAGGTCACCGGCCTCGTGCCCGGCGATGTCGTTGACTGCCTTGAAGCCGTCGAGGTCCAGCAGGAGCAGGCAGGAGGCCTCCCCCTCCGACGCCCGGCTGCGGGCACCGGCCAGCGCGGCCATCAGCCGGGCGCGGTTGGGCAGCCCGGTGAGGTAGTCCGTGTAGGCCATCCGCTCCAGCTCGAGCTCGCTGTGCCGGCGCGTGTCGGCGTCGCGCAGGTGCACCACCAGCCCGGCGCCACCCGGTGCGGGCGCGCCGTCGGCAGGTCGGTGCAGGTCCCCGGAGGTGACCACCCGCACGGTCTCGTAGAACGGCCAGCGGCCGTCCCGGGACCGCAGCCGGAAGGTGCGCCCCTGCCCCTGGTCGCCGTCCGGGTCGGCGCCCGCGGCCAGCGCGGCCAGCAGCTCGTCCCGGTCCTCGACGTGGACGAAGTCGGTGAGCAGCCGGCCCTCCAGCTCCCGTGCCGACCAGCCGTGGGCGTGGCGCCCGGCGCCGGAGTCCCAGGTGATCCGCCCGTGGTGGTCCAGCACGATGGTGATGTCGGCGGCGCTGTGCACGAGCGTCCGGAAGTAGGCCTCGGTGCGCAGCACCTGCCTGGTCAGCCGGGCGCCGTCGGCGGCCCACACCAGGGTCCGGGCGAAGGTCAGCAGCAGCAGCAGGGCCGCGGCGGCCGCCTCCACCGGCAGGATCGACCGCCCGGCGATCCGGCCGACCAGCAGCACGAGCACGACGCCGAAGGCGGCGCAGTAGCTGACCACCACGCCCAGCAGCGGGACCTCGGGGGGCTCGTCCGGGTCGGTGGACCGCCCCGGGTCGGCGGCGATGGCGAGGGTGCCGAAGCCCAGCATGGCCAGCCAGGCCGTGCCGGTGACCACGTCGGTGACGACGGAGGGACGGACCACGGCGATGGCCCCGCTGACGGTGACCACGGCGACCGAGGCGAAGCAGGCGAGCAGCCACCCGGCGGCGGCCCGGCGGGCCTGGCTCACCCGCGCGAAGGTGACCAGCCCGACGGTGCAGAGCACGACCCCGGCGGCGGGGTAGCCCCACGCCACGAGGTCGTCGACGGAGTCGACGGTCCGGCCCAGCGCCGCACTGATCACCATCTCGGCCAGCGCGGACAGGCCGACCAGGCCGACGGCGGCGTCCAGCGCCACCCGTGAGCCGATCCCGGTGGCGGCCGACCGGATCAGCCGGGCGCAGCCCAGCAGCGCGAACGGGACCGCGACCACCAGCGGGACGTCCTGCGGCCCGGCGGTCGCCGGGTTGACCCCCACCCCGCGGACGGCGGCGATCGCCTGGCCCAGCGTCAGCAGCCCGGCGATGACGGCGAACGCCCGCCACGGTGCCGCGGACTCGGGGTCCAGCCGCTGGGCGTGCCGCGCCACGAGCACCCCCATGGCCAGCGACGCCACGCTGAGCACCGCCGGCGCCGAGTGCGCCGCGGCCGCGGGCCAGACGGTCTCCACGAGCGCGAGGCCGACGGCGACCGCACCGAGCAGGGACAGCACCGCCGCCCGGGGCCAGCGCGCCACCGGCGGTACCTGGGGCAGCGCCGGCACGCCGGCCGACGACGCCGGCAGCGCGGTCACGAGGCGCCGACCCGGCCGGTCAGCCCGGGCCACAGCCGGCCGGTGTCGGCCTCCAGCAGCTGCGCGAGGCCGGGCAGCGCCAGCGGCCGGGAGAGGAGGTACCCCTGGGCGTAGCCGCACCCGAGGGCCCGCAGGACCGTCAGCTGACTGGTGGTCTCCACCCCCTCCGCCACGACGTCGACGCCCAGCGTCGCGGCCAGCGCGACCACCGCCTGGCAGACCGCCCGACTGTAGGGGTCCCGGTCGACCCGGGACAGCAGGCCCCGGTCCAGCTTGATGATGTCGACCGGCAGCCGGCCGAGGGCGGGCAGCGAGGAGCGTCCGCTGCCGAAGCCGTCGACGGCGACGTGCACGCCCATCAGTCGCAGCGCCGTCACGTCGTCGGCGAGGGCACCGACCTCGAGGGCCGACTCGGCGATCTCCACCACCAGCCTCTCCGGCGGCAGCCCGCTGTCCCGCAGGGCGGCGGTCACGTCGCCGACCAGCGTCCCGGCGGCCAGGTGGGCGGCCGGGACGTCGACCCCCAGCTTCAGCTCACCGTCGCCGACCGGCAGGGCCCGCACCGCGGCGGTCGCCTCGTGCAGCACCCAGCGCTGCAGGTCCACCACCAGCCCGGCCCGGGCGGCGACCGGCAGGAACTCCTCCGGCGGCACCTCCCCGTACAGCGGGTGCTGCCAGCGCGGCAGCGCCTCGACACCGGTGACCCGCTGGTCGTCCAGGGCGACGATCGGCTGCCAGGCCAGCGTGAGCTCACCACGCTCCCGGGCACCGACCAGGTCCGCGCGCAGGTGCTCCCGGCGGTCGCGGGCGGCGGACAGCTCGGACCGGTACCGGCGCACCGAGCCGCTGCCGGCCGACCGGGCGTCCAGGACGGCGAGCTCGGCCCGGTCGACCGCCTGCCCCTCGCTCAGCCCCGGGTCCAGCGGCGCCAGCCCCACCACACCGGACAGGTCGACGATCCCGGCGTCGGTCGTGATCGGCGCCTCGATCGCCGCCAGGCAGCGGGCCGCGAGCCGGTCGTGCTCGTCCCCGGTCCCGTGCGCCAGCACGCTGAACAGCTCGGTGCCGATCCGGGCCACCTGGTCCTCGCCGCGCACCGTGGCGCGCAGCCGGCGGGCGACCTCGGCCAGCGTCGTCTCGGCCACCTCGCTGCCGGCGTTGTCGAGGGCCTCGCGCAGGCCGTGCAGCTCGATCAGCAGCAGCGCCGCGCGGGTCGGGCCGTCGTCCCCGCCGGCCAGCAACCCGGCCAGGGCCAGCCGCTGGGCCGCCCGGTTCGGCAGCCCGGTGAGGGGGTCGACGAAGGCCAGCGAGCGCAGCTCGTGCTCCCGGTCGAGCCGGGCGGTGACGTCGCGGCAGTGCAGCACGAGCGCCGCGACGTCGGCGTCCCCACGCAGGTCGCTGACCCCGGCCTCGAAGACCCGCCAGGCGCCGCTGCGGTCGGCCAGCCGGAAGCTGCGCAGGCCGAGGACGTCGCCGTCCGGCCCGTCGCCGGTGAGCCAGGCGGCCACCTCGGCGGCGTCCTCCGGGTGCACGGCGTCCGCCAGCAGCCGGCCCCGCAGGCCGGGCCCGTCGGCCGGCTCCAGGGCGGGAGCGGCCCAGCTGATCCGCAGGTCGCTGTCCAGGACGAGCACCGCGTCGCTGCTGGAGCGGACCAGCGAGCGGAAGTGCGCCTCGCTCCGCCGCAGCCGCGCGGCGACCCGGTGCTCGTCCCGGGCCGCGGCGGCCCGGTGGACGGCGGTCAGCGACAGGCAGCCCAGCAGCGCGATCGTGGCGGCCGGGGAGGGATCGGCGCCGAGCAGCGGCGCACCGAGGTAGGCGACCCCGGCCGCCACCGTCACCAGGTGCGGGAGCAGCTGGCCGACCACGTTCAGCCGGGCACTGGCCCGGGTCGGTGGTGCCTCGGCGTGGGCGCCCGGCTCGCGCAGCGCGGCCAGGCAGAGCAGCAGCAGGCCGACGAGCTCACCGGCGGGCGCGGCGCCGCCCAGGGCGGGCAGCGGCAGGTCCTCCCCGGCGATCGCCAGGCCGTGCGTGGTCGCCCAGGTCGCCGAGGCGAGGAGCAGCAGGGCGCCGGCGCCCCGCCGGGGTGCCGGGGACGCCGCGATGAGCAGGAGCACGGCGGAGACCACCGAGGCGGTCACCAGGCAGCTGACCTCCAGCACGACACGGTCCACGCCCGTCAGGGACTGGGTCCGCATCGCCGGTCCGACCACCAGCACCTGGGCCAGCACGAGCGAGGCGCAGAAGAACAGGGCCGTCTGGGTGGCCAGCCGGGCGCCGCCCCGGCGCAGGTGCCCCGGGGACAGCAGGGTGAGCACGGCGACCAGCGCGAGCAGCGCCGCCGGCAGCTGGACCAGCTGGCCGGTCACGTCGAACCCGCGCACCGGCGGGGTGCCGGCCAGCCCCGCGGACAGGCTGGTGCCCAGCCCGAGGACCACGGCGAGGGAGAGCAGCCGCCAGCCGCGCAGGCCGCCGGAGAGGCGGCCCCCGGCGCGCCACAGCAGCCCGGCGGTGACCAGCGCGGCGCCGCAGAGCAGCAGGTCGGCGGCCAGCGGGGCGGCGCCGCCGGCAGCACCGGTCAGCACCGGGACGGCGACCAGCCATCCGGGTGTCCGCCATCGGCGCGTCTGCTGCACCTCAGGACTGTCGGCGCGGCAGTGCGCCGGCAACAGGGCCGACGGCCCGGCCTCACCCGTTCGGGCGGGGCCGGGCCGCGGCCGGCGTCAGCCGCAGACCGCCCCGTGGGCCGCCGAGCCGACCAGCTTGGCGTACTTGGCGAGCACCCCGCGGGTGTAGCGCGGCGCCGGCGGCGCCCAGCCCTCCCGGCGGGCGTCCAGCTCCTCGTCGTCGACCAGGAGCTCCAGCGTGCGGGCGGCGAGGTCGAGCCGGATCCGGTCCCCGTCGCGGACGAAGGCGATCGGGCCGCCGTCGGCCGCCTCGGGGGCGATGTGGCCGACGCACAGCCCGGTGGTGCCGCCGGAGAACCGGCCGTCGGTGAGCAGCAGCACGTCCTTGCCCAGGCCGGCGCCCTTGATCGCGCCGGTGACGGCGAGCATCTCCCGCATGCCGGGGCCGCCGCGCGGGCCCTCGTAGCGGATCACCACGACGTCGTCCTTGGCCAGGGTGCCCTCGGTGACGGCGTCCATCGCGCCCTGCTCGCCGTCGAAGACCCGGGCGGTGCCCTCGAAGACGTCGGCGTCGAAGCCGGCGGACTTCACCACCGCGCCCTCCGGCGCCAGCGAACCCCGCAGGATCGTCAGCCCACCGGTCTTGTGGATCGGGTCGTTCATCGCGTGCACGATCGTGCCGTCGAGGTCCGGCGGGCTGATCTCGGCGAGGTTCTCGGCCATCGTCTTCCCGGTGACGGTGAGCACGTCGCCGTGCAGCAGGCCGGCGTCCAGCAGCGCGCGCAGCACGACCGGCACGCCGCCGACGCGGTCGACGTCGGTCATCACGAACCGGCCGAAGGGCTTCACGTCGGCCAGGTGCGGGGTGCGGTCACCGATCCGGTTGAAGTCGTCCAGGGTGAGGTCGACGTCGGCCTCGTGGGCGATCGCCATCAGGTGCAGGACGGCGTTGGTCGAGCCGCCCAGCGCCATGACCACGGTGATCGCGTTCTCGAACGCCTCCTTGGTCATGATCTGCCGGGCGGTGATCCCCTTGCGGAGCAGGTTGACCACGGCCTCACCGGAGGCGATCGCGATGGCGTCGCGGCGGGCGTCGGGCGCGGGCGGCGCGGCGCTGCCGGGCAGGGCCATGCCCAGCGCCTCGGAGACGCTCGCCATCGTGTTCGCGGTGTACATGCCACCACAGGAGCCCATCCCCGGGCAGGCGGCCTTCTCGATCGCGGTCAGCTCGTCGCGGGTGATCTTCCCGGCGGCGCAGGCGCCGACGCCCTCGAAGACGTCGATCAGGGTGAGGTCCTTGTCGCCGAGCTTCCCGGGCAGCGTGGAGCCGGAGTAGACGAACACGCTGGCGAGGTCGAGCCGGGCCGCGGCCATGAGCATGCCGGGCAGCGACTTGTCGCAGCCGGCCAGGAGCACCGAGCCGTCCAGCCGCTCGGCGAACATGACGGTCTCGACCGAGTCGGCGATGACCTCGCGGGAGACCAGCGAGGCGCGCATCCCCTCGTGGCCCATGGAGATGCCGTCGGAGACCGAGATGGTGCCGAACTCCAGCGGGTAGCCGCCGGCGGCGTGCACGCCCTCCTTGGCCCGCTTGGCCAGCCGGTCCAGCGACAGGTTGCAGGGGGTGATCTCGTTCCAGGACGACGCGACGCCGATCTGCGGCTTGGCGAAGTCGTCGTCGCCCATGCCCACCGCGCGGAGCATGGCCCGGGCCGGGGCCTTGGCGTCCCCGTCGGTGACCTCGCGGCTGCGCGGCTTGACGTCGACGGTGCGGTCGTTGCTGGTGGGGCGGTCCTCGACGGTCGTCACGACCGGCGATGGTAGGCCGGTGGCCGCGGGTCCGGCGGTGGGCTGGGTGGTCGTCATGGCGTGCTCCTGATCTCAGGGACGGGGGCCGGGGGCACCGGCCGGGAGGGTGGGCTCGGACGCAGCCGCGGCGCTCCGGCGCGCCCAGTGGCCGGCCAGCAGCGAGCCCGAGACGTTGTGCCAGACCGAGAACAGCGCCGCCGGCAGCGCGGCGGCGGCGGAGAAGTGCGCGGTGGCCAGCGCCGCCGCCAGGCCGGAGTTCTGCATGCCGACCTCGATGCTGACCGCCCGCCGGCCCTGTTCGTCGAAGCCGCAGACGCGGGCCACCGCGTAGCCCAGGGCCAAGCCGAGCAGGTTGTGCGCGACGACCGCCACGACCACGAGCAGCCCCACCGAGAGCAGGGTGTCCGCGCTCGCCGCGACGACGATCGCCACCACGACCGTGATCCCGGCGACGGAGACCAGCGGGAGGACGTCGAGCAGCCGCTCGACCAGCCCCGGGACGAGGCGGCGCAGCAGCAGCCCGAGCAAGACCGGCACCAGCACCACCTGCAGGATCGAGGTGAACAGCCCGGCGCCGTCGACCGGGAGGTACTGCCCGGCCAGCCACAGCACCAGCAGCGGGGTGAGCAGCGGCGCGAGCAGGGTGGAGACCGACGTCATCGCCACCGAGAGGGCGGTGTCGCCGCGGGCCAGGTAGACGATCACGTTGGACGCGGTGCCACCGGGGGCGGAGCCGACGAGCACCATGCCGGCCGAGAGGGCCGGGGGCAGGTCGAGCACCTCGGCGATCCCGAACGCGAGCCCCGGCATGACGACGAACTGGGTGGCCACCCCGGCCAGCAGCGCCCACGGGCGGCGCGCCACGATCGCGAAGTCGACCGGCCGCAGGGTCATGCCCATCCCGAGCATGATCACCGCGAGCAGCCACGGGACCGCCGCCGTCCCGCCGGCGAAGGCCTCGGGGACCGCCAGCGCCAGCGCGCCCGCCAGCACCACGATGACGGCGAACCAGCGCCCGACGAACGAGCTGACGACCCTGACCTGGTGCACCCGGCTCTCCTCCCCCGCGACGCTGCAGCCGGCCCAGCGTGCGGGCCGGTCGACGACGGCACAAGGAGAGCGTTGATGCTGGTAGTGACACCACCACCCGACGCCGTCCCGAGGAGGTCCGCGTGACCGGTTCCCCACGCACCGAGCTGGCGGCCTTCCTGCGCTCCCGGCGCCGGCAGGTGGAGCCCGCGTCGGTCGGGCTGCCCGGGCACGGCGCCCGGCGCGCACCCGGGCTGCGCCGGGAGGAGGTCGCGCTGCTGTCCGGCGTCAGCCACACCTGGTACACGTGGCTGGAGCAGGGCCGGGACATCTCGCCGTCCCGCCAGGTGGTGGACGCCGTCGCCCGCACGCTGCAGCTCTCGCCGGCCGAGCACGAGTACGTGCTGCGGCTGACCGGGCACGCCGCGACGGCCCCGGCGGAGCCCGGTCCGGCGGAGCTGCCGGCGCACGCGGTGCGGCTGCTGTCGGCCCTGGGCCCCTCCCCCGCCTTCGTCATCACGCACAGCTGGTCGATCCTCGGGTGGAACACCGCCTACGAGCGGCTCTACCCCGGCGTGGCCACGGCGCCGGAGGGCGAGCGGAACCTGCTCTGGGTGGTGTTCACCGACCCCGCCGTGCGCAGCCTGCTCGGCGACTGGGCCACCGACAGCCGGCGCTTCCTCACCCAGTTCCGGGCCGAGGTCGGCAGCCGGGTGCACGACCCCGCCGTCGTCGACCTGGTCACCCGGCTGCAGGAGGCCAGCGAGCACTTCCGGGCCGGCTGGGCCAGCCACGACGTCGACTCGTTCAGCTCCAGCGAGCGCCGCTTCGAGCACCCCCGGGTGGGCAGCCTGCTGCTGGAGCACCACCAGCTCACCCTGGCCGACTCCCCCGACCTGCACCTGGTCGTCTACACGGCCGCCGAGGGCACCGACAGCGCCGCCCGGCTGGCCCGGCTGTCCAGCGCCTGACCGGCCCCGACCGGCCACCCCGCCGGATCTGGGACCATCGCGACGTGGCTGTGGCTCGGATGCGGATGAGCCGGATCGCGCTCGTCCCCGTCCTCTTCCTGACGATCTGCGTGCTCCCGGTGACCGTCGCCTCGCCCTGGGCGTGGCTGCTGATGGCGGTGCCGCTGGCGCTGGCCGGCTGGGTGTTCCGGGTCGGGGTCGACCTCTCCGACGACGGGGTCACCGTGCGGTCGCTGGTCTCCCGTCGGACGGTCCCCTGGGCCGAGGTGGCCGGCATCCGGGTCGGTGAGCGCGCCGACCTGTGGCTGGTCACGACCGCCGGCACCCAGCTGCAGCTGCCGGTGCTGCGGGCCCGCGACCTGCCCCGCCTCGCCGCCCTCTCCGGCGGCCGCATACCCGACCCCGGGGCGCCTTCCCACCCGTGACGGACCCGGACTCTCGTCCGGCCCCCTCGCAGGGCCCCGCGGCGCGCGGAGCGTGTCGCGGGGGCGAGGGGGTCCTTCTAGTAGTCCGACACGACGTTGCGCAGCGGTTCGCCGGCCAGCACCCGGGCCAGCTGGTCGGTGACAGCCGCGGTGGCCCGGGCGTTGGTGTCCGGCACCGCACCGGCCACGTGCGGGGTGAGCAGCAGGTTCGGCGCCGACCACAGCGGGTGCCCGGCGGGCAGCGGCTCGGGGTCGGTCACGTCCAGCGCGGCGCGCAGCCGGCCGGAGGTGAGCTCGGCCAGCAGCGCGTCGGTGTCCACGACCACCCCGCGGGCGGCGTTGACCAGCAGGGCGTCGTCCTTCATGGCGGCGAGGAAGGCCGCGTCGACGAGGCCGGTGGTCTGCGGGGTCACCGGCACGATGAGCACCACGACGTCGGCCTCGGGCAGCAGCTGCGGCAGCTCGTCGATGCCGCGGACACCGTCCCGGGCGGTGCGGGCCACGTAGGTCAGGTCGACGTCGAAGCCGGCCATCATCCGGCCGATCGTGCGGCCGATGTCACCGGCGCCCACCATCAGCACTTTCGCGCCGACCAGCGAGTGCTCGGTGCGGAAGTCCCAGCGGCCGGCGTCCTGCGCGCGGGTGAAGTGCGGGATGCCGCGCTGCGCGGCCAGCGTCGCGGCGACCGTCCACTCCGCGGTCGAGGGGGTGTGCGCGCCGCGCGCGTTGCACAGCGTGACCCGCTCGGGCAGCCGGCCGACGAACTTCTCCGCCCCGGCGCTCATCAGCTGGACCAGCCGCAGCTGCGGGAGCGCGTCGAGCACCTCGGCCGGGATCTCCCCGCCACCGCGCGGCACGAGGACCTGCGCCTGCGCCGCCTCGCCGCTGGGCACCCCCTCGTCCGGGGACCGGTGGGCCCGGATGCGAGGGGAGACGGCCTCGACCGCCTCGGCGAGGGCCCGGGAGGGGACGAGCACGTGCAGCGTCTCCTCCGGGCCCAGGGGCAGCCTGGGGGCGGTGTCAGGAGCAGCGGTGTCGGGACCGGTGACGTCGGGCACGGGTCCCGACCCTAGGCGGGTCCGCGCGGCGCAGCGCGCCGGGCCGCCGCCGTACCCTTGCCGAGGTGGGACGGCGGACGGCGGCACCGGGTGCCCGGCGACGGACAGCACTGCTCCTGGGCGGGCTGCTGCTGGCCGGGTGCGGCGGCGGCTACGAGCCGGCCGGCCCCTTCCGCGACGTGCCGCAGGGGCAGCCACCGCAGGTCGCCCCGCCGCCGACGACCTCCCCGATCCCGGCCCCCGGCCAGCCGTCCACCCCCGGCGCCGACGACGAGCAGGCCGGTGACCCGAACGTGGTCGCCACCGGCCTCGCCGTGCCCACCGGCCTGGTGCTGCTGCCCGACGGGACGGCGGTGGTCGGTGAGCGGGACACCGGGCGGCTGCTGCAGGTCTTCCCCGACGGCGCCGAGCCCCGGGAGCTGATGACCGTGCCAGGCCTCGACACCGGCGGGGACGGCGGGCTGCTCGGGCTGGCCCTGTCGCCGACGTTCCTCGAGGACGGCCTGTTCTACGCCTACGTCTCCACCGCGACCGACAACCGGGTGGTGCGCTTCCCGATCGGCGGCACGCCCAACCCGGTGCTGACCGGCATCCCCCGCGGAGAGGTGCACAACGGCGGCGGGCTGCTGTTCGGCCCGGACGGCGTCCTGTACGTGGGCACCGGCGACGTCGGGGAGCCGGCGCTGGCAGCCGACCCGGCATCGCCGGCCGGCAAGGTGCTGGCCATGGACGTGTTCGGCCAGCCGGTCGGCGTCGGCCCGATCGTCACCCGCGGGCACCGGGACGTCACCGCGCTGTGCCAGGGCGGGGACCAGCAGCTCTACGCCACCGACGACGCGCTGCAGGGGCCCGACGAGTTCAACGCCCTCGTCGGCGGCGGCGACTTCGGCCCCGGCGGCATCCCGCCGGTGCTCGAGGTGCCCGGGGAGGAGGGCGGGCTGGGCGGCTGCGCGGTCACCGGCCCTTACGTCTTCCTGGGTGCGCTCGACGGGCAGCAGGTGCACGTCGTCGAGCTCGACGGCGGGCGGGTCCCGGTCGAGGAGCTGACAGCGTTCCTGGACGAGGACTACGGGCGGCTGCGCTCGGTGGCCGTGGACGCCGAGGGCGCGCTGTGGATCACCACCTCCAACCGCGACGGGGTGGGCACACCGGCCGAGGACGACGACAAGGTGCTGCGGGTGCTCCCGCCGACCTCCTCGGCGGGCTCGCCGCTCTGAGCCGGGTCACCGGGTGAAGCGGTGGACGACGTGGTCGGGCGGGTCGACCGGGTTGTCCGGCACCAGCTCTCCGGCGGCGTACCAGCGTGCCCCCGCGCGGCGCAGCGCCCGCCACGACCCCTCGTTGCCCAGCGCCACCGGCACGAGCACGTCCTGCGCCCCGGGGTGGTCGGCGAAGCCGCGGGCGACGGCGGCGGCGATCATCGCCGCGCCCAGCCCGCAGCCGCGCGCCTCCGGTTCACCGACCAGGTAGTCGATGCTCAGCGCCCCCGCAGGCACCGGGCAGATCGCCGACAGCTCGGCCAGCGACTCGGGCTCGTCGGCGAACGCGTACACCTGGACCAGCCCGAACGGCTGCCCCTCGTGCACGCCGAGGTAGACCGCGGTCGGGTCGGTGCCGTCGACGCTGGGGCCGTACTGCCGCTCGACCGCCGCGGGGCTCGGGTCGTCGTCCCACCACCGGGCGACCAGCGGCTCGGCCAGCCAGCGGCAGAGCAGCGGGAAGTCCGCCCGCCGGAGCGGGCGCAGCTCGACGGCGGGCAGCCCCACCGCCCCAGGCTAGGAGCCCAGCACCCGCTCCTCCAGCATCCGCTTCACGGTGGGGGCATCGGCCTTGCCGCGGGTGGTCTTCATGACCGCCCCGACGAGCGCACCCAGCGCCTGCACCTTGCCCGCCTTGACCTTGGCGATGACGTCCGGGGCGCCGGCGATCGCGGCGTCGACGGCGGCGACCAGCTCGTCGGACTCCCCCATCACCGCCAGCCCCTGCGCCTCGACGACCTGCGCCGGGTCGCCCTGGCCGGCGAGCACGCCGTCGAGCACCTGGCGGGCCAGCCCGTCGTTGATGGTGCCCGCGTTGACCAGCCCGACCAGCTCGGCCACCTGCGCCGGGGTGATCGCCAGCTCGGCGAGCTCGGTGCCGGCCTCGTTGGCCCGGCGGGCCAGGTCACCCAGCCACCACTTGCGGGCGTCACCCGGGGTGGCACCGGCGGCGACGGTCTGCTCGACCAGGCCGAGCGCTCCGGCGTTGGCCAGCCAGGTCATCTCCGTGGCGGAGATGCCCCACTCCTGCTGGAGCCGGGTGCGGCGCGCGGCGGGCAGCTCGGGGAGCTCGGCGCGCAGCTTCTCGATCCACTCGGCGTCCGGCGCCAGCGGCACCAGGTCGGGCTCGGGGAAGTACCGGTAGTCGGTCGCCTCCTCCTTGCTGCGCCCCGACGAGGTGCTGCCGGTGTCCTCGTGGAAGTGCCGGGTCTCCTGCACGACCCGCCCACCGCCGTCGAGGACGGCGGCCTGCCGGCGCATCTCGAAGCGGACGGCGCGCTCGACCGACCGCAGCGAGTTCACGTTCTTGGTCTCGGTGCGGGTGCCCCACTCCAGGTCGCCGACCGGGTTGAGCGAGATGTTGACGTCGCAGCGCAGGCTGCCCTGCTCCATCCGGACGTCGGAGACGCCGAGGGTCTGGAGGATCTCGCGCAGCTCGGTGACGTAGGCGCGCGCCACCTCCGGGGCCAGCGCGCCGGCGCCGGGCACCGGGCGGGTGACGATCTCGACCAGCGGGATGCCGGCCCGGTTGAAGTCGATCAGCGAGTGGTCGGCGCCGTGGATGCGCCCGGTGGCGCCACCGACGTGCAGGTTCTTGCCGGTGTCCTCCTCCAGGTGCACCCGCTCGATCTCCACCCGGTGCGTCGTCCCGTCGACCTCGACGTCCAGGTGGCCGGCGACGCACAGCGGCTCGTCGTACTGGCTGGTCTGGAAGCCCTTGGGGATGTCGGGGTAGAAGTAGTTCTTCCGGGCGAACCGCGACCAGCTCGCGATCCGGCAGCCCAGCGCCAGACCGATCTTGATGGTCGCCTCGATGGCGGCGGCGTTGGCCACCGGCAGCGAGCCGGGCATGCCCAGGCACACCGGGCAGGTGTGGGTGTTGGGCTCGGCACCGAAGGTGGTGGCGCAGCCGCAGAACATCTTGGAGGCGGTGCCCAGCTCGACGTGGGTCTCCAGGCCGAAGACCGGTTCGTACCGGGTCAGGACGTCGTCGAACTCGACCAGCCGGTCGGCGGTGCTGGTCATGGCTTCTCCTCCGGGTGGGACGGCGTGGTCGGGCCGGTGGCGGCGCTGCGGGTGGTGAACCAGGCACCGATCGCGGTCAGCACGCCGAGCACGATGAACACGGCGAAGATCGCCTGCCCGGTCAGCAACCACAGCACCGCACCGACGACGATGACGAACGCGGTCAGCCCCCAGGCCGCCTTCATGGGCCCGTTCACGCCGCACCCGCCGGGGTGCCCAGCTCGTCGAGCAGCCGGTGACCGCGGGCGGCGTCCTGCGCGGCCTCCAGCGCGGCGGCGACCCGGTAGCACCGCTCGTCGGCCAGGGCCGGCGCCATGACCTGCAGCCCGACGGGCAGCCCGTCGGACAGGCCGCTGGGCACCGAGATCGCCGGCAGGCCGGCCAGGCTGGCCGGCAGCGTGCACAGGTCGGCGGCGTACATCGAGATCGGGTCGTCGACCCGGGCACCGATCGGGAACGCGACGGTCGGCATGGTGGGGCTGACCAGGACGTCGACGTCGGCGAAGGCCGCGCCGAAGTCGCGGGTGATCAGCGTGCGCACCTTCTGCGCCTGGCCGTAGTAGGCGTCGTAGTAGCCGCTGGACAGCGCGTAGGTGCCCAGGATGATCCGCCGCTTGACCTCGGGGCCGAAGCCCTGCTCGCGGGTCAGCGCCATGACCTCGTCGAGGTCCCGGTTGCCGTCGTCACCGGCGCGCAGGCCGAACCGGACGCCCTCGTAGCGGGCCAGGTTGCTGGAGGCCTCGCTCGGGGCGATCAGGTAGTAGGCGGGCAGCGCCAGATCGAAGGAGGGGCAGGAGACCTCGGTGACCTCGGCGCCCAGCCCGGCCAGCACCTCGACCGCCTCGCGGGTGCGGGCCAGGACGCCGGGCTCGTAGCCCTCGGTGTGCCCCTCGCCGCCGAGCTCGCGCACGACGCCGATCCGCACGCCGCGCAGGTCGCCGGCAGCCCCCTCGCGGGCGGCGTCGGCCAGCCGGGCCAGCGGGGTGTCGATGCTCGTGGAGTCGCGCGGGTCGTGGCCGCCGATGACCTCGTGCATCACCGCGGCGTCCAGCACCGTGCGGGCCATCGGCCCGGCCTGGTCCAGGCTGGAGGAGAAGGCGATCAGGCCGTAGCGGGAGACCGACCCGTAGGTCGGCTTGTGCCCGACGAGGCCGGTGACGGCGGCGGGCTGCCGGATGGAGCCACCGGTGTCGGTGCCGATCGACCAGGGCGCGAGGTGCCCGGCGACCGCGGCGCTGGAGCCACCGGAGGAGCCGCCGGGGATGCGGTCGGTGTCCCAGGGGTTGCGGGTGACCTGGTAGGCGGAGTTCTCGGTGGAGGAGCCCATCGCGAACTCGTCCATGTTGGTCTTGCCCAGCAGCACGGTGCCGGCCTCGGCGAGCCGGGTGGCGATCGTGGCGCTGTAGGGCGGCAGCCAGCCCTCGAGGATCTTCGAGCCGCTGGTGGTGGGCACACCCTCGGTGACCACGAGGTCCTTGAGGGCCACCGGCACGCCGGCCAGCGGACCGAGCTCGGCACCGGAGGCGCGTGCCTCGTCGACCGCGGCGGCCGAGGCGAGCGCGGCGTCGTCGGCGACGTGCAGGTAGGCGCCGAGCCGGCCGTCGTCGGCGGCGATCCGGTCCAGGTGCGCGCGGGTCACCTCGACGGCGCTCACCTCGCCGGCCCCCAGCAGCCGGGACAGCTCGGCGACGTCGGCGCGGGTCAGGTCACTGCTGGTGCCGGTCACTCGGCGTCCCCCAGGATGCGCGGCACGCGGATGCGGCCGTCCTCGGCGGCGGGCGCACCGGCCAGCACGACGTCGCGGGCCAGGCTGGGGGTCACCTCGTCGGGGCGGAGCACGTTGGTCAGCGGGACGGCGTGGGTCATCGGCGGCACGTCGGCCACCGCGGCCTCACCGACCCGGGCGACGGCGGCGAGCACCTGGTCGAGCTGCCCGGCGAACTGGTCGAGCTCCTCGTCGGTGACGGCCAGGCGCGACAGCCGCGCCAGGTGTGCGACGTCGGAACGGGAGATGCTGCTCATGCTGCGCGGGGACCCCACTTCGGCGGCCGGACGGACCCGGCCTCGACTCGCTCCAGGACTCAGCCACTCTACGTGGCGCGCCCGGGCCGCCGGACCGCGAGCCGGGTTGGTCCGGGGGTGCCTCCGTGGGAGGCTGCCCCTGTCCGCGATCGACGGTGATCGGCTCCGCCTCAGCACGACGTCCGGGGGGATCCGTGTCCTACCTCTTGCGGCTGGTCGTCCCCGACCGGCCCGGCACGCTCGGCGCCGTCGCCACGGCGCTCGGCCACGCCGGCATCGACATCGTCTCCGTCGACGTCCTGGAGCGGGGCAACGGTGTCGCCGTCGACGACATCGTCGTGGAGCTCCCGGCCGACCGGGTCGCCGACAGCCTGATCACCGCCGCCACCGCGGTGCCGGGTGTGCAGGTCGAGTCGTTGCGCCCGTTCGCCGGCCCGATGGACACCCACCGGGAGCTGGAGCTGCTCGAGGCGCTGGCACCGGCCGGGTCGGGCACCGCCAAGGTCCTCGCCGCGGAGCTCCCCCGGGTGTTCCGCAGCGGGTGGGCGGTGGTGCTCAGCGGCTCCCCCGACCAGCTCACGGTGCTGGCCGCCTCGGACGCGGCACCGTCGCTGGAGGACGTCCGCACCCCGTGGCTGCCGCTCACCACGCCGCTGCTGCTGCCCAGCGACGGCGAGTGGGTGCCGCTGCGCTGGCAGGAGATGGCCGTGGAGATGATGGCCGCCCCGCTGGACCCCGGCACCGCCGTGCTGCTCGGCCGCTCCGGCGGGCCGGCGTTCCGCCGCTCGGAGCTGCTGCGACTGGCCCACCTGACCGGCCTCGCCGCAACGGTCGCCCGGCTCCCACCCGCCTGAGGCCCCGCGCGGGCCCACCCGCCTGAGCCCCGGGCGGGCCCACCCGCCTGAGCCCCGCGCGGGCCCACCCGCCGGAAGCCCCGCGCGGGCCCACCTGCCTGAGTTCCGCGCGGGCCTCGCTCAGCCCTCCGGGGTCGCGTCCGTCGAGTCGCCGGTGCCGGAGACCTCGGGGGTGGCGTCCGTCCCGTCGCCGGCAGGGGCCGCCTCAGCGGTGGCGTCCGTCGCGTCGCCGCTGGTGGCGACCTCGGCGGTGGCGTCCGTCCCGTCGCCGATGGTGGCGACCTCACGGGCGGCGTCCGGGCCCTGCTCGAGCAGCACCGTGAAGCCGTCGTCGTCCAGGACCGGCGCCTTCACCGCGACCGCCTTGTCGTACTTGCTCCCGGGGTCGGCGCCGACGACGACGAAGCCGGTCTTCTTCGACACCGAGCCGGTGACCTTGCCCCCGCGCTCCTGGATGGCGGCGATCGCCTGGTCCCGGCTGTGGTCGCGCAGCGAGCCGGTGACGACGACGGTGACGCCGGTCAGCGGCCCCGGCCCGGAGTCGGACGCCGGGTCGGCCAGCCGCACCCCGGCGGCCCGCCACTTCTCCACCACGTCGCGGTGCCAGTCGACGGCGAACCAGTCGCGCACCGCCGTGGCGATGGTGGGTCCGACGCCCTCGGCCGCGGCCAGCTCCTCCTCGGTCGCGGCCATCAGCCGGTCGACCGAGCGGAACTCCCGGGCGAGCGCCTGGGCCGCCGTGGGGCCCACGTGCCGGATGGACAGGGCCACGAGCACCCGCCACAGCGGGACGTCCTTGCGGGTCTGCAGGTTGGCCAGCAGCCGCTTCCCGTTGGCCGAGAGGGTGCCGTCCTTCTTCGTGAAGAAGTCGGTGCGGCACAGCGCGTCCTCGTCGAGGGTGAAGACGTCGCCCTCGTCGGCGAGCAGGCGGCTCTCCAGCAGTGCGGTCGCCGCCTCGTAGCCGAGCACCTCGATGTCGAAGGCGCCGCGGCCGGCGACGTGGAAGACGCGCTCGCGGAGCTGCGCGGGGCAGGAGCGGGCGTTCGGGCAGCGGATGTCGGCGTCGCCCTCCCGCTCCGGGCGCAGCTCGGTGCCGCACTCGGGGCAGTGCGTGGGGAAGACGAACTCCCGCTCGGAGCCGTCGCGGGCAGCGACGACCGGGCCGAGCACCTCGGGGATGACGTCGCCGGCCTTGCGGATCACGACGGTGTCGCCGATCAGCACGCCCTTGCGTTTGACCTCGCTGGCGTTGTGCAGCGTGGCCAGCTGGACGGTGGAGCCGGCGACCTTCACCGGCTCCATGTAGGCGAAGGGGGTGACCCGCCCGGTGCGGCCGACGTTGACCCGGATGTCGTGCAGCTTCGTCGTCGCCTCCTCCGGGGGGTACTTGAAGGCGATGGCCCACCGCGGCGCGCGGCTGGTCGACCCCAACCGGCGCTGCAGGGAGACCTGGTCGACCTTGACGACGACGCCGTCGATCTCGTGCTCGACGGAGTGCCGCTGCTCGCCGTAGCGCTCGATGTAGGCCCAGACGCCGGTCAGGTCGTCGACCACCTCGTACCGGTCGCTGACCGGCAGCCCCCAGACCCGCAGCTGCTCGTAGGCCTCGGACTGCCGGGCCGGCTCGAAGCCGCGGCGGGCGCCGACGCCGTGCACGACCATGCTCAGCGGGCGCTTCGCCGTCTCGCGGGCGTCCTTCTGCCGCAGCGAGCCGGCGGCGGCGTTGCGCGGGTTGGCGAACGGCGGCTTGCCCGCCTCGACGAGACCGGCGTTGACCTCGGCGAAGGCGGCGACCGGGAAGTAGACCTCCCCGCGCACCTCGAGGAACTCCGGCACGTCGTCGCCGGTGAGCTGCTGGGGGACGACGGCCAGCGTGCGCACGTTGGCGGTGACGTCCTCCCCGGTGGTGCCGTCGCCGCGGGTGGCGGCGCCGACCAGCCGGCCGCGCTCGTAGACCAGGTCGATGGCCAGCCCGTCGACCTTCAGCTCGCAGAGGTAGCCGGCGCCCGCGGCGCCGTCCCGTTCCGCGCGGGCGGCCCAGGCGGACAGCTCGGCGGAGCTGAAGGCGTTGTCCAGGCTCTGCATGCGCTCCGGGTGCGTGACCGGGGCGAAGGTGGCGCCGAAGCCGCCGTTGACCTTCTGGCTGGGCGACTCCGGGGTCAGCAGCGCCGGGTGGGCCGCCTCGAGCGCCTTCAGCTCGCCCATCAGCTCGTCGTACTGCCCGTCGCTGACCAGCGGGGCGTCCTGCACGTAGTAGGCGAAGGCGTACCCGTCGAGCTCCTCGGAGAGGTCGCGGTGCCGCGTCCGTGCGTCGTCGGGCACCTCGGTGACGTCCTGCCGGTCGACGGCCGCCTCGACCGTGGGCTGGTCGGCCCGCTCCACCGTGTCCTGCTCCACCCCTGCCTCGCTGCTCACGCCTCAGACCGTATCCGGCGGGTGCGACAGTCAACCGCTGTCCGAGCCGAGCTCCGTCCCGCGGGGTGGCGCCCCGCTCCCCTGGCCGCATCGTCCTGCCCGCCGGTGTCCACGGCTCGTCGCGCAGCCCTGTCCCCACCAGCGGGACACGCCTGGCGCGTCCGCGCGGTGCCGGCTGCCAGGCTGGCCCGGTGCTGATCCGCGACCTCGACCCGGCGGCGGACGAGGCGGTGGGGGCGGAGCTGCTCTCCCTGCAACGGGCTGCCTACGCCGTCGAGGCCGACCTCATCGGCGATGACCGGATCCCCGGCCTGCACGAGGACCTCGCCCAGCTGCGTGCTGCGGGGAGCTGTCGTGGCTGGGTGCCCATGTGGCCGGGCTGCTGGCCGGCGCGATCGCCGTGGCGTACCACCCGGTCACGGTGGACATCGACCGGCTGGTGGTCGATCCGTCCGCGCACCGGCAGGGCATCGGCAGGGCGCTGGTCCAGGACGTCGTCCGGCGTGCGGAGGGGCGCATGATCGAGGTGTCCACCGGGCGCGACAACGCACCTGCCCGCAGGTTGTACGAGTCGCTCGGGTTCCGCACCACGAGGGACGTCGAGGTCCTGGCCGGACTGTGGGTGACCCGCTACGCCCACTGCCCCTGACAGCACGCCGCGCACCGTTCGTGACAGCACAGCGCCCACCGCGCCGGACAGCACGGCACGGCTGTCGTCGGAACGCACGCCGCTACCGCGGTGGGCCGATGAGGATCTCGGTGTCGTCGGGGCGCCAGGTCCGCCACCGACCGTCGGGATCTCGTGCCACCCGGAAGCCGTGGTGGACCTTGGTGTGGTGCCGTTCACACAACAACGCCGAGTTGTTCAGCGACGTCTCACCACCGTGCAGCCAGTGGACGAGGTGGTGCACGTCGCACCACCACGTCGGTGCACCGCAGCCGGCGAACACGCAGCTCTTGTCGCGGCGTTCGACGGCCTTGCGCAGCCCGGGGGTGACCACCCGGTGGTCCCGGCCCAGATCCAGCGGAACACCGTCGGGGCCCATCACGATCCGGGAGATGCTCCCGTCGCACGCGAGGTAGCGGGCCCGGGCGGCGGAGATCGTCGCCCCGAACCCCAGCTCCCCAGCCCCGGCGCCGGTGGCCGGGTCGACCAGGTCCGCCAGATCGATCCCCACCACGACGTGCGGCTTGACGGTGCGCAGCGTGGGCAGCGAACCGGCAGCCAGCTGGTTGTCACACAACTGCACCAGCGCATCGGCGTTCTGCTGCGCCCGGGTCCGCGCGTCACCTTGCGGCCGGTCGGCCTGCACGATCGACTCGATCGCGGCCTTCACCTTCTCCCCGCCGGTCACGTCCAGGTCGAAGCGGCCGGTGACGCTCCCGTCGGCGTGCGTGGCGATCGTCAGCCGCCGCCCCTCCGTCGGGTCCGGCTCCGGCCCGTCCGGGTCGAGGGCGTCCTCGAACGCCTGGACCGCGGCGACCAGCGACTGGTGCGGTGAGGCGACGGCCACCCGCGTCCACACCTCATCGAACGCCCCGAGGTCGACGCCCTGCCCCCCGGCGCGGGCGACCTCGGTCGGGCCGACCGTCCTGGCCACCACGTCGACCTGCTCGGGAGTCACCGAGCCCTCGGCGAACCCCGCCGCCAGCGTCGGGAAGTGCTCCAGGACCCGCCCGGATCGCAGGATCCGCGACGCATCCGCCGGCGCCAGCCGCGCGTGCCCGATCAGCCACGACCGCATCGACTTCAGCCCGTCGTGCTCGGCGGCCTGCGTGGCGTCCGCACACCGCACGGTGCGGGTCAACTCCGCCGACGCGCGGTTCACCACCTGCACCAGCAACGCCGTCCGCTCCAGCACGGCCGCGTCGGTCAGGGCGTGCAGGTCATCGGCGCCTAGGGCGTCCAACGCGGAGATCAACTCGCTCACCGAACACCTCCTGACCCGTTCGAACGTGTGTACGAAGAATATCGGTCACGACACCCGTCGACAACTCGAATCCGCAGGTCAGAGACTCGTCCACAGATGTCAGCAGGCTCTTGACAGCCCCGGCGTCGGAGCCCGGGGGTGGACCGAATCAGGGTGCGCGACACCAGCCCGGACCGGCACCATGCCCCCGTGCACCCCGACCTCGAGCGCGCCCTCCAGCCGGTCTTCGACGACCTCCGCGCCACCTCGGCACCCCTCCCCCGCCGGGTCGACGATGGCTGGCCCGGCGACGCCAGAGGCGACGACGACGACTTCACGGCCCGCGCGATGCTCTGGGGTCGAGACGGCGGTCAGGGCGTCCTCGTCGATCTCCGCCTCACGCTGCCGGAGGAGATCGCGGACGTCGCCGACAGGGTCCAGGACTGGACCATCGAGGAACTGTGGGGCATCGCCCCGACCAACTGGCCGCGCTGTCCGCGGCACCCCGACAGCCACCCCCTCCAGGCGCGGGTGCGGGACGCCGCCGCGTGGTGGGTGTGCCCGCGGGACGACGTCCCGGTCAGCCTGGTCGGCAGCCTGCGCTGAGCCGGGCCGTCACTCCGGCAGCAGGTACTTGGCGGCCTCGCGGACGTGCGCCATCGCCGTCCGGGCGTAGGCCTGGCTCGCCCCGGCCAGGCCGCAGGACGGCGTCAGGGTGACCGCGCCGGCCAGCTCCTCGGCCGGGAAACCGAGCTCCCGCCACCACGCCTGCACCCGGCTCGCGGTCGCCTTCGGCCGGCCCAGGTCGGTGTCGGTGCCGGGGACGACGCCGACGAGGAGGTGGGTGCCCGCCTCGATCGCGGTGCCGACGGCGTCGAGGTCCTGCACCAGCCCCAGGTCGAAGGAGAGCCCATGCGCCCCCGCCGCCCGGAAGAGGTCGAGCGGGGCGCGCTGGGCGCAGCAGTGCACGACGACCGGCGCCGGCACCTGCTCCACGAGCCCGGTCAGCAGCTCCTCCACGACGTTCGACTCGACCGCCGACAGCTTGCCGAAACCGCTGACCGTGGGCAGGCCGCCCTGCAGGACGGCGGGCACCGACGGCTCGTCCAGCTGCACGAGCACCGAGGCCCCGGGCACCCGCGCGGTGACCGCGGCGACGTGGGCACTGATCCCCTCGGCGAGGGACTGCGCCAGGTCGCGGCGCGCCCCGGTGTCGACCACGGCCCGGTCGCCCCGGCTGCGCTCGAGCCCGGCCGCGAGGGTCCACGGCCCGGTCACCTGGACCTTAAGCGGGCCCACGTAGCGCTCGGCCACGTCGTAGAGGGCGTCGAGGTCCCGGGCCAGCGCCTCCTGGGCGCGGCGCAGGTCGGCGCCGGGACGGGCGACGAGCCGCCAGCCCGCCGGGGTGAGGTCGACGTAGAGGTCGACCAGCAGGGCGGCCGCGCGACCGATCAGGTCCGACCCGGCGCCGCGGCCGGGCAGCTCGGGCAGGTGCGGGAGGTCCGGCAGCTCGCCGACGACCAGCCGCATCGCCTCGACCGGGTCGGTGCCGGGCAACGACCCGACGCCGGTCGCCGGTCCCCACACGGGGTGCGGTCCGTCCCCGGTGCCCGGCTCGCTGCTGTCGTCCGGGAGGTCCGTCGCCGAGGTCACCTGCCGACCGTAGCCCGCCGTCCGACTGCGACCGGAGACGGTCAGGTCAGTGCGGGTTCCGGCCGTTCGCCGGCGCGCAGCACGGTGCCCTGGCCGAGCACCAGGTCACCCCGCTCGGCGTCCGGGGCGTACAGCACGGCCGACTGCCCGGGGGCGACGCCGCGCTGGCGCTCCCCGAGGACCAGGCACAGGCCGCCGTCCTCGGCGAGGGAGACCTCGACGGCGACCGGCGCGGCGTGGGCACGGAGCTGGACCTGCGCCCGGAACGGCAGGTCGGGCACCGGCCCGGTCCACGTGGGGACGCCGGTGCGCACCTCGTCGACCTCCGCCTGCTCCGCGGTGCCGATCGTCACGGTGCGGCTGACCGGCTCGATGCCCAGCACGTAGCGCGGGCGCTGGTCACCGGCGGTGACCCCCAGCCCGCGACGCTGGCCGATGGTGAAGCCGTGCGCACCGGCGTGCGTCCCGACGGTCTGGCCGGTGGCCGCGTCGACGACCGGACCGGGCTGCTCACCCAACCGGCGGGCGAGGAAGCCGCGGGTGTCGCCGTCGGAGATGAAGCAGATGTCGTGCGAGTCGGGCTTCGTGGCCACCGCGTAGCCGCGCTCGGCGGCCAGCTCCCGCACCCGTTCCTTGGTCATCGAGCCCAGCGGGAACACCGCGCCGGCCAGCTGCCCGGCGGTGAGCACGCCGAGCACGTAGGACTGGTCCTTCGCCGGGTCGACCGAGCGGCGCAGCTCGCCGTCGGCCAGTCGGGCGTGGTGCCCGGTGACGACGGCGTCGAAGCCGAGGGCCCGGGCACGGTCGAGCACCGCGGAGAACTTGATCTTCTCGTTGCAGCGCAGGCACGGGTTCGGCGTCCGGCCGGCGGCGTACTCGGCGACGAAGTCGTCGATGACGTCCTCGCGGAACCGGTCGGCCAGGTCCCAGACGTAGAAGGGGATGCCGAGCTCGTCGGCGACCCGCCGGGCGTCGTGGGAGTCCTCGACGCTGCAGCAGCCGCGGGCGCCGCTGCGCAGCGTCTGCCGGTCGGGCGAGAGCGCCAGGTGCACGCCGGTGACGTCGTGCCCCGCCTCGACGGCCAGTGCGGCGGCGACCGCGGAGTCCACTCCCCCGCTCATGGCGGCGATCAGGCGCATCTCAGTGCCGCCCGGTCCCGGCCCGCCGGGCCCGCTCCACGACCGGGCCGATCACCTCGAGCAACGCGTCGACGTCGGCGTCGGTCGAGGTGTGCCCCAGGCTGAACCGCAACGAGCTGCGGGCCCGGGCGGGGTCGGCGCCGGCGGCCAGCAGCACGTGGCTGGGCCGGGCCACACCCGCGCTGCAGGCCGACCCCGTCGAGCACTCGATGCCGCGTGCGTCCAGCAGCATGAGCAGCGCATCGCCCTCCGCCCCGGGGAAGGACAGGTGGGCGTTGCCGGGGAGCCGACCCAGGCCACCAGCGACGACGTCGTCCAGTGGCGGGCCGTTGAGCTGGACGTCGGGGACCTCGGCGATCACGCCGGCGACGAGCCGGTCCCGCAGGGCGGCCACCCGGGCGGTGCGCTCGGCCCGGTCGGCGACCGTGGCGGAGGCGGCCGCGGCGAGCCCGACGATGGCGGCGACGTCCAGCGTGCCGGACCGGACGTCGCGCTCCTGCCCGCCGCCGTGCAGCAGCGGGGTGCACTCGGCGTCCCGGCGCAGCAGCAGGGCACCGGCGCCCATCGGCCCGCCCACCTTGTGCCCGGTCATGGTCAGCGCGTCGACGCCGCTGGCGGCGAAGTCCAGGGGCAGCTGGCCGACCGCCTGCACCGCGTCGGTGTGCAACGGCACCCCGGCCCGGTGGGCGACGTCGGCCAGCGCGGTCAGGTCGCTGACGGCGCCGATCTCGTTGTTCGCCCACATCACCGTGGCCAGCGCGACGTCCCGCCCGTTCCCGAGGGCCTCGGCCAGCGCATCGGGGGTGACCCGGCCGGTCGGTTCGACCCGCAGCCAGGTGACCTCGGCGCCCTCGTGCTTCTCCAGCCACTCGACGCTGTCGAGGACGGCGTGGTGCTCCGCCGGGCTGGCGACGATGCGCCGACGGCCCTGGTCGGCGGTGCGGCGGGCCCAGTACAGCCCCTTGACGGCGAGGTTGTCGCCCTCCGTGCCGCCGCCGGTGAACAGCACCTCCGACGGACGCGCCCCCAGGGCGGCGGCCAGCCGCTCCCGGGACTGCTCGGCCACTCGCCGGGCCTCGCGGCCGCTGGCGTGCAGGGAGGAGGCGTTGCCCACCCGGGCCAGCTGCTCGGTCATGGCCGCGAGCGCGGCCGGCAGCATCGGGGTCGTCGCCGCGTGGTCGAGGTAGGTCATGGCACAGCCAGCGTAGGCGTCGCGCACCCGGGGCGACCGGGTCGTGTCCGACTGGTGGGGGTGCGCACGCCCTCCGCCTCCTCGCTGCTGTGGCCGCGACCGCGTCGAGCGCCGACCCGGAGGCCGGCGCCCGACGCGTCACGGTGGAGCCGCCCTCGTCCACCCGCACCGCGCGGGACAGGAGGGCCCTGCTGTTACTTGCGGGCGCTGATCTGCTCGGTGGCCGCCGGGACGACGGTGTTCAGGTCGCCCACGACGCCGAAGTCGGCCAGCTCGAAGATCGGCGCCTCGGGGTCCTTGTTGACCGCGACGATGGTCTTCGAGGTCTGCATGCCGGCCCGGTGCTGGATCGCCCCGGAGATGCCCACCGCGATGTACAGCTGCGGCGACACGGTCTTGCCCGTCTGCCCGACCTGGAAGGAGTGCGGGTAGAAGCCGGAGTCGACCGCGGCCCGGGAGGCGCCGACGGCGCCACCGAGGGAGTCGGCCAGGCCCTCGATCACCGAGAAGTTCTCGGCGCTGGCCACCCCGCGACCGCCGGAGACGACGATCGCGGCCTCGGTGAGCTCGGGCCGGTTGGACTTCTGCTCCACCACCCGGTCCAGCACCCGGGTCTGCTTGGCGGCCTCGGAGACGGCGACCTGCACCGTCTCCTCGGTGCCGGCGGCCGGGGCAGGCTCGGGGGTGACCGAGTTGCCGCGCAGGGTGTAGATCGGGGTGCCGACGGTGACCTGCGAGTGCACGATCGTCGCCCCGGCGAACGCCACCTGGGTCGCGGTGCCGTCGGCGGCGATCTCGGTGACGTCGGTCAGGAAGCCGCTGCCGGTCTTGATGGCCAGCCGGCCGGCGATCTCCTTGCCCTCCGGGGAGGAGGGGATGACGACCCCGGCCGGCGACCTCTCCGCGACCAGCTGGGCCAGCACCTCGGCCTTGGGGGCCACCAGGTAGGCGTCGACGTCGTCGGACTCGGCGACGTAGACCTTCGCCGCGCCGTACTCCGCCAGCGTGTCCTTGATGCCCGCGGCGGTGCCGGGGGCGCCGATGACGACGGCGGCGGGCTCACCGAGCGCACGCGCGGCGGTCAGCGCCTCCAGCGTCGACTTGCGGGGCCCACCGGCGGCGGGGTTGAGCTCGGCAAGGACCAGGACCTCTGCCATGTCTGTTCTCTCCTCAGCTCTGAGTCGCGCCGGTCAGACGATCTTCTGGGCGGCCAGGTAGCCCACCAGCTTGTCGGCGCCGTCGCCCTCGTCGGCGACCTTGACGCCCTCGCCCTTGGGCGGGCGGCCGGCGAAGTCGACGACCTTGCTGGTGGCGGTGGCCAGGCCCACGGTCGACGGGTCGATGCCCAGGTCGGCGAGGGTCTTGGTCTCCACCGGCTTCTTCTTGGCCGCCATGATCCCCTTGAAGGAGGGGTAGCGCGGCTCGTTGATCGTGTCCCAGGTGGAGACGATCGCCGGCAGCGGCGCCTCGACCTCCCAGTAGCCGCCGTCGGTCTGCCGCTCGATCTTGGCCATCGAGCCCTCGATCGTCAGCTTGCGGGCGCCGGACAGCTGCGGGATGCCCAGCCGCTCCGACAGCAGCGCCGGCATCACCGACACCTGACCGTCGGTGGACTCGGCGCCGCACAGCACCAGGTCGTACTCCAGCTGCGACAGCGCTGCAGCGATGACGGCGCTGGTCTGCACGGCGCAGGAGCCGTGGATCGCCGGGTCGGACACGTGCACGGCCTTGTCCGCGCCCATCGACAGGGCCTTGCGGATGGCGTCGGTGGCGGTGTCCGGGCCGACGGTCAGCACCGTGACCTCCCCGCCCTGCGCCTCCTTGACGGTGAGCGCCTCCTCGATGGCGTACTCGTCCATCTCGTTGATCACGTTGTCGGCGGTGGCCCGCGCGACGGTGTTGTCCGACGGGTCCAGCTTCCGCTCGCTGCCGGAGTCGGGGACCTGCTTGACCAGAACGACGATGTTCATCGTCAGACCAACCTCCGCGGTGGTTCGGGTGGGCGCCGGGGCGAGGCCCGCCTCGTGCCGATCATCGAGGCTACTTGCGGGTAACACCCGGCGGGGAGGGAGGGGCCGGGTGACCCGGGTCACCGGGCGGCCGTCCACTCCCCGGTACGGCTGAAGTGGGCGAGGACGGCGGCGTGCGGCGCCAGGTCCAGCCCCTGGGCCGCCACCCACGCGTCGTCGTGGAAGGTGCGGGCGTAGCGCTCCCCGCCGTCGCACAGCAGCGTGACGACGCTGCCGGTGCGGCCGGCCGCGAGCATCTCGGCGATGAGCCCGAAGGCCCCCCACAGGTTGGTGCCGGTCGACCCGCCCGCCCGGCGCCCGGTGACCTGCTCCAGGTGCCGCATCGCGGCCAGGGACGCGGCGTCGGGCACGCAGACCATCCGGTCGACGATGGTCGGGACGAACGAGGGCTCCACCCGCGGGCGGCCGATGCCCTCGATCCGCGAGCCGCGACCGGTGGCGGCCGGATCGCCGTCCCGCCAGCCGGGGAAGAACGCCGAGCCCTCCGGGTCGACGACGGCCAGCCGGGTGGGGAGCCGGCGGTAGCGGACGTACCGGCCGATCGTGGCACTGGTGCCGCCGGTCCCCGCCCCGACGACGACCCACTCCGGCACCGGGTGCCGCTCCCGGCTCAGCTGCTCGAAGACCGACTCGGCGATGTTGTTGTTCCCCCGCCAGTCGGTGGCCCGCTCGGCGTTGGTGAACTGGTCGAGGTAGTGCCCGCCGGTCTCGGCCGCGATCCGCCGGGCCTCGTCGTAGACGCTGCCCGCGTCGGACACCAGGTGGCAGCGGCCGCCGTGGAACTCGATGAGCGCGATCTTCTCCGCGCTGGTCGTCGCCGGCATCACCGCGACGAAGGGCAGGCCGAGCATCCGGGCGAAGTAGGCCTCGCTGACCGCCGTCGACCCGCTGGAGGCCTCCACCACGGTGCTGCCCGCGTGCAGCTGCCCCGAGCACAGCGCGTACAGGAACAGCGAGCGGGCCAGCCGGTGCTTGAGGCTGCCGGTCGGGTGCGTCGACTCGTCCTTCAGGTACAGGTCGATGCCCCACTCGGGCGGCAGCGGGTAGACCAGCAGGTGGGTGTCGGCGGACCGGTGCGCGTCGGCGTCGACCAGCGCGACGGCCCGCTCCACCCAGGCCCGCCCGCCGGGGTCGGAGCGGTCGAGGTCGGAGCGGTCGAGGTCGGTGGGATCGAGGTCGGTGGGGCGCGCGTCGGTCACCGGGGCATGCTCCCGCACCGCCGGGACCCCGCGGCGGTCAGCGGCCGGTGAAGGTGGCCTTGCCGGGCCCGTTCTCCAGGAACGAGCGCATCCCGGTCGCCTGGTCCTCGGTGTCGAACAGCTCGGCGAACAGCCGGCTCTCCAGCTCCAGGCCGGCGGCGAGGCTGCCGTCCAGGCCCTCGTCGATGGTCCGCTTCGCCGCGGCCAGCGCCAGCGGCGGGCCGGCGGCGAACTTGCGGGCCATCGCCACGGCGGTCGCGTAGACCTCCTCGTCGGGCACGACGGCGTCGGCCAGCCCCATCTCCAGCGCCTCCTCGGCGCCCACGTGCCGGCCGGTGAACACCAGGTCCTTGGCCTTGGCCGGGCCGACCAGCCGGGCCAGCCGCTGGCTGCCGCCGGCACCCGGGATCACGCCGAGCTGGATCTCCGGCTGCCCCACCTTGGCGCCACGGCCCATGATCCGGAAGTCGGCGCACAACGCCAGCTCGTAGCCGCCGCCGAGGGCGTAGCCGGTGATGGCGGCGATCACCGGCTTCGGGATGTGGGCGACCGTGGTGAAGGAGGAGGTGAGCTCCCGGCCCCAGGCGACCATGCTCGCGCCGGTCAGCTGGGACATCGCCTTGATGTCGGCCCCGGCGGCGAACACCCGCTCCCCGCCGTAGAGGACGACGGCCCGGACCTCCGGGTCCTTGCCGGCCTCCAGCGCGGCGGCCCGGACCTCCCAGTGCAGCTGCTCGTCGATCGCGTTCATCTTCGGCCGGTCGAGCCGGATGGTGCCGACGCCGTCCTCGACCTGGAGGGTGACGAACTCGGGTGCTGCCATGCGGGCCTCCGTGTGCTTCGGGACGTCGGTGTCCTGGGCGGTCGGTGCGACCGACCCTAGGCCGCGCGCCGGGCGGAGAACCGCCCGCGCTCGCGCTGCACGTCCAGCGGGAGGCCGAACGCCTCGGACAGCAGCGGCCCGGTCAGCACCTCGTCCACCGGGCCGGCCCCGACCACCTCGCCCCCGCGCAGCAGCAGGGCGTGGGTGTACCCCGGCGGGATCTCCTCGACGTGGTGGGTGACCAGCACCTGCGCCGGCGCGTTCGGGTCGCGGGCCAGGTCCGACAGCCGGGCGACCAGGTCCTCGCGGCCACCCAGGTCCAGCCCGGCGCCGGGCTCGTCGAGCAGCAGCAGCTCCGGGTCGGTCATCAGGGCGCGGGCGATCTGGGTGCGCTTGCGCTCGCCCTCCGACAGGGTGCCGAAGGGACGGTGCGCCATCGGGGCCACGCCCCACTGCTGCATCAGCAGCGCCGCCCGGGTGAGGTCGTGGACGTCGTAGCGCTCCCGCCAGCGGCCGACGACGGCGTACCCGGCGCTCACCACCACGTCGCCGACCCGCTCGCCCGGGGCGATCCGCTGCGCCACCGCCGCACTGGTGAAGCCGATCCGCGGCCGCAGCTCGAAGACGTCGACCGCCCCGAGCGTCTCGCCGAGGATGCCCACCTCGCCGCGGGAGGGGTGCAGCTGCGCGCCGGCCAGCTGCAGCAGCGTCGTCTTCCCCGCCCCGTTGGGGCCCAGCAGCACCCAGCGCTCGTCGGGCCGGACCGTCCAGTCGACCGCGCGCAACAGGTGCGCCTGGCCCCGGACGACGTCCACTCCGCGGATCTCGACGACCGGCTCAGTCCACACGCCTGCCATCCAACCAACCCGCCGCGCGTCGCGGTCACCGGGCTCGGGGCCGTCGTCGGGCACGATGCCGGGGTGACCGCATGGACGAGTGACCGACCGGTGGAGGTCTGGCCCGGCTCGGCGGCGCCGCTGGGCGCCCACTGGGACGGCACGGGCACCAACTTCGCGCTGTGGTCGGCCGGCGCGTCCGCGGTCGACCTGTGCCTGTTCGACCCCGACGGCACCGAGCACCGGCAGCGGCTGCGGGAGACCACCCACCAGGTGTGGCACGGCCGGCTGCCCGGCGTCGGCCCCGGCCAGCGCTACGGCTACCGGGTGCACGGCCCGTACGACCCCGCCTCGGGCGCCCGGTACAACCCGGCGAAGCTGCTGCTGGACCCCTACGCCCGCGCCGTGGACGGCGAGCTGGTGCTGGACGACGCCCTGTTCGGCTGGTCCTCGCAGGACCACTCCACCGCCGACCCCACCGACTCGGCGCCGTTCGTGCCCCGCGGGGTGGTCATCCACGACTCGTTCCCCTGGGACGGCGACCACGTGCTGCGCACCTCCTGGAGCGACACGGTCATCTACGAGGTGCACGTCAAGAGCGCCACGATGAGCCACCCCGACGTCCCCCCGGCGCTGCGCGGCACCTACGCGGGCCTGGCCCACCCGGCGTTCGTCGAGCACCTGGTGTCCCTGGGCGTCACCGCGGTGGAGCTGCTGCCGGTGCACCACTTCGTCAGCGAGCCGCACCTGCTCCGCCGCGGGCTGACCAACCACTGGGGCTACAACACGCTCGGCTACTTCGCCCCGCACGCGGCCTACAGCTCGGCCGGGACGGGCGGGGAGCAGGTCACCGAGTTCAAGGCGATGGTCAAGGCGATGCACGCCGCGGGCATCGAGGTGATCCTCGACGTGGTCTACAACCACACCGCCGAGGGCGACCACACCGGGCCGACCCTGTCCTTCCGCGGCATCGACAACGGCGGCTACTACCGGCTCGACGGGGAGGACCGCTCCCGCTACACCGACTACACCGGCTGCGGGAACACCCTCGACGTCCGCCGGCCGGCCGTGCTCGGCCTGCTGATGGACTCGCTGCGCTACTGGGTCACCGAGATGCACGTCGACGGCTTCCGGTTCGACCTCGCCTCCGCCCTGGCCCGCTCGATGCACGACGTCGACCGGCTGTCGGCCTTCTTCGACGTGGTGCACCAGGACCCGGTGGTCAGCACCGTGAAGCTGATCGCCGAGCCGTGGGACGTCGGTGAGGGCGGCTACCAGGTCGGCAACTTCCCGCCGCCCTGGACGGAGTGGAACGGCAAGTACCGGGACACCGTGCGCGACGTCTGGTCCGGCGCGCAGGTGGGGGTGCGCGACCTGGCCTACCGGCTCACCGGCTCCTCCGACCTGTACCGCTCCGACGGCCGCCGTCCCTTCGCCTCGGTCAACTTCGTCACCGCCCACGACGGGTTCACTCTGGCCGACCTGGTCGCCTACGAGCAGAAGCGCAACGAGGCCAACGGCGAGGACAACCGGGACGGCGAGAGCCACAACCGCAACTGGAACTGCGGCGTCGAGGGCCCCACCGACGACCCGGCGGTGCGCGAGCTGCGGGCCCGGCAGGTGCGCAACCACCTGGCCACGCTGCTGCTGTCGACCGGGGTGCCGATGCTCACCGCCGGGGACGAGCTGGGGCGCACCCAGGGTGGCAACAACAACGCCTACTGCCAGGACAACGAGGTCTCCTGGCTCGACTGGGGGGCCATCGACCCCGACCTGTGGAGCTTCGTGTCCACCCTGGTGGGGCTGCGGCGGCGTTCCCCCGTGCTGCGGCAGGAGGCCTTCTTCGAGGGCACCGAGATCGCCGGCACCGGCGGCACCCGGGACCTGGCCTGGTTCGCCCCGGGCGGGCACCAGCTGACCAGCAGCGACTGGTTCGACACCGGCCTGCAGACCCTGGGGATGTACCTGGACGGCCGCGGCCTGCGGCACCGCGACGAGCGGGGCCGGCCGGTGCTCGACGACTCGTGGCTGATCTGGCTGCACGCCGGCCCCGACCCGATCGACGTCGTCCTCCCGGGCGCGCCCTGGGGCGACGGCTACGAGCTGGTGCTGGCCACCGAGTACCCGGCCGGCACCCCGCCCGAGCCGACCGCGCTGCCGCCGGGCCCGGCGCAGCTGCCCGGCCACTCCGTCTGGGCGATGCGGGTGGTCCGGCACGCCTGAGGCGATGACCTGGCGACCCTGACGGGCCGCACCGCAGCCAGGGGACGTCCCCGGCGGGGCGGAGCCGCTTCGTCGCTCGGTCGCGGGACCCTCCGGGCCCCACTCCTCACGATCCCCAGGCGGAGCCGGCCACCAGCTCGGCGGCAGAGTTCGTCCCCGGCTGGTCGTGAACGCGACACGGCCCCGTCCTCCAGGGGAGGGCGGGGCCGTGTGCGGAGCGGTCTCCGGTTACTCCGCGGCCTGCTCGAAGGTGATGACGGTCCAGCCGAGCAGCAGCCGGTCGCCGTCGGCGAGCGGGTGCGGCACGCCGGGCTCCAGCTGGGTCCACTCGGTGGCCTCCGGGCCGGCGACGTGGGTGCCGTTGAGCGAGCCGAGGTCGGTCAGGGAGACCTCCCGGCCGGCGCGCTGGATGGCGGCGTGGGCGGAGGAGAGCACGTTCTGGGTGTCGGCGATCGGCACCGGCCGGGCGTTGCCGGTGGTCACCAGGTCGTGGCCGTCGGGACGGCGACCGAGCACCAGGTCCTCGTCGACGGTGACGACCAAGCCGTCGTCGAAGCGCAGCACCGGCGCCGCCGGGGGCTCGGGCCGCCAGAAGGCGGTCTGCTCGCCGCCCTGGCCGACCGGCTGGCTGGCGACCCGGCCCGAGTTGCCGAACCCGGCGTCGGAGCCGGCGGTGAAGGACTCGCCGCTGGGCAGCGCGGTGGCCGGCGGCACGGCGACGGACGGCGCCGCCGGGGCCGCGAGCTGCAGCAGCGCACCCGAGCCGGGCACGGTGCCCTCGACCAGGTCGAGGGCGACGCCCGGCGGCATCGCGGCGGCCGGCTGACCCGGACCGACGTAGAGGGTCTGGCCGATGGCGAACCCGGAGGCCAGCGTGCAGCCGTCGACCGAGGAGCCGGAGACCGGGACGCCGTCCACGGCCGGCTGGCCCTTGCCCGACCAGAGCGCGACACCCGCTCCGGTGCCCCCGGAGGTGTCGGCGAGCACGAGGGCGAAGGACGCCGGCCCGTCGGCGAGCCGGGACACCTGGCCGGCGACGGCGCCGAGCACGCGTTCGGCGCCGGGGCCGGAGACCCCCAGACAGGCGTGCAGGGCGGCCACCAGCGCGGGCGAACCGGGGGCGTCGACCCACAGCAGGCCCCCACCACGGCGGGCGACGACAGAGTCTCCGGGGAGGACCTCACAGCGGTCGGGCATGACGGCCAGCCTAATGACCGGACCGTGGTCCTGTGCCCCGCGGGCGCGTGGCACGCCGCGACGTCGACCCGTTGCGCACGACGTGCCCCAGCGACCACAGCCGCCCCACCAGGATGGACACCCGACGGGGTCGGATGACCACCGAGGGTGCCCGGCTCAGGCGTTGACGACGACCCCGAGCTCCGCGGGGACCACCAGGTGCGCCGAGTGCGGCAGCACCCGAACGGTGTAGCCGAACGCACCGGTACGGGTCAGCGGCACGGTGCCGGTGAACCAGTGCCGCGAGCCCTCCGCACCGTCGTGCCGCAGCTCCAGCGTGGTGACCTGGTGCAGGCCGTCGGCGTCGTCGACCCGGCCGTAGGCCGCCTCGACCAGCACGTCGGACGGGGCGAGCCCGGGCAGCTCCACCTCCGCCCGCAGGTCGATGCCGCCACCGATCTCCGGGGTCTCCCCCACCCCGGTCGCCTCCACGTGCGCCACCCGGACACCGGGCCAGTGCTCCAGCAGCTTCGCCCGCCAGGCCGCCTCGGCGCGGGCCGGCTCGTAGCCGCCGGCGGCCATCGACCGGGCGGCGCCGGCGGCCGGCACGTAGAGCCGCTGCACGTAGTCCCGCACCATCCGGGTGGCCAGCACCTTCGGCCCGGTCTCGCGGAGGGTGTCCCGGACCATCTCCACCCAGCGGGACGGGACGCCCTCGTCGTCGACCTCGTAGAAGCGCGGGACCACCTGCCGGTGGAGGAGGTCGTAGATGGCCTGGGCCTCGACGTCGTCCCGCCGCTCCGGGTCCTCGACGCCGTCGGCGGTCGGGATCGCCCAGCCGTTCTGGCCGTCGAACCACTCGTCCCACCACCCGTCGCGGATGGAGAGGTTGAGCCCGCCGTTGAGCGCGGACTTCATCCCCGACGTGCCACACGCCTCCAGCGGCCGCAGCGGGTTGTTCAGCCAGACGTCGCAGCCCCAGTACAGGTAGCGGGCCATGCCGATGTCGTAGTTGGGCAGGAAGGCGATCCGGTGCCGGATCTCCGGGTCGTCGGCGAACTTCACCATCTGCTGGATCAGCTGCTTGCCGCCGTCGTCGGCCGGGTGGCTCTTGCCGGCGATGACCAGCTGGACCGGCCGCTCCTCGTCCAGCAGCAGGGCCTTGAGCCGCGCCGGGTCGCGCAGCATGAGGGTGAGCCGCTTGTAGGAGGGCACCCGGCGGGCGAAGCCGATGGTCAGCACGTCCGGGTCGAACGCGGTCTCGGTCCAGTCCAGCTCGGCCTCCGCCGCCCCGCGGGACAGCGCCGTCGCCCGCACCCGGCGGCGCACCTCCTCGACCAGCCGGCCGCGGAGCAGCCGGCGGGTGCGCCACAGCTCGGCGGCGGGGACCCGGTCGACGCCGTCGAAGTGCACCTCGCCGTCCACCTCGAGCGGGTCGCCCTGGCTGGTGGTCTGGGTGCCCAGCTCCACCAGCTCGCGCGCGGTCCAGGTCGGGGCGTGCACCCCGTTGGTGATCGACCCGATCGGGACGTCGTCGGGGTCGAAGCCCGGCCACAGCGGGCCGAACATGTCCCGGCTGACGTGGCCGTGCAGCTCGCTCACGCCGTTGGCCCGCTGCCCCAGCCGCAGCCCCATGTGGGCCATGTTGAACTTGCTCGGGTCCTCCTCCGCGCCCAGCGGCAGCAGCTGGTCGACGGGGACGCCGAAGCCGGCGAAGTAGCGCTCGATCAGCGCCTTCGGGAAACGGTCGATGCCCGCGGGCACCGGGGTGTGGGTGGTGAAGACCGTGCCGCCGCGCACCGCCTGGAGCGCCTCGGGGAAGGACAGGCCGTGGGACTCGGTGAGCTCCCGGATCCGCTCGATGCCCTGGAAGCCGGCGTGCCCCTCGTTGGCGTGGAAGACCTCCGGCGGCGGGGTGCCGGTCAGCGAGCAGTAGGCGCGCAGCGCGCGGACCCCACCGATGCCCAGCAGCATCTCCTGGCGGAGCCGGTGGTCCTCACCCCCGCCGTAGAGCCGGTCGGTGACCCCGCGCTCGGCGGGGCTGTTCTCCTCGATGTCGCTGTCGAGCAGCAGCAGCGACACCCGGCCGACCTGGGCGCGGTACACGTGGGCGTACAGCGTGCGCCCCTCCGGCAGCGGCACGGCGATCACCACGGCGTTGCGGTCGGCGTCGCGCACGAGCTTCAGCGGCAGGCCGTGCGGGTCCAGCGCCGGGTAGTGCTCCAGCTGCCAGCCGTCGGCGGACAGGCCCTGGGAGAAGTAGCCCGACCGGTAGAGCAGGCCCACCCCGATCAGCGGGACGCCCAGGTCCGAGGCGGCCTTGAGGTGGTCACCGGCCAGGATGCCCAGGCCGCCGGAGTACTGCGGCAGGACCTCGGTGATGCCGAACTCGGCGGAGAAGTAGGCGATGGTGGCCGGCGCGTCGGCGCCCAGCGACTGGTACCAGTGCGGGGCGTCCAGGTACTCGCGCAGGTCGGCGGCGACCGTCGTCAGCTGCTCCAGGAAGCCGGGGTCGTCGGCCAGCGCCGCCAGCCGTTCGGCGCTGACCTCGCCGAGGACCTTGACCGGGTCGCCGCCGCAACTCGCCCAGAGCTCCGGGTCCAGCGCCTCGAAGAGGTCGCGGGTCTCCGGGTGCCAGGACCAGCGCAGGTTGGTGACCAGCTGCGACAGCGGCATCAGTGCCTCGGGGAGGGAGGCGCGGACGGTGAGTCTGCGGAGGGCTCGCACCCCGGTGACCCTAGCGTGACGGCGCTCACGCCGAGCCTGGGACGACGGCCGGTACGGACCCGCCGCGGACCACTCCCTCCCCACCCGTCACTCCCCCTCCCGGTTGAGCCCGTCCACCGCCGACGTGTGCGCAGCAGGGGATCTGGATAGCGTTGCCCCGATGACTGGCCGCGCTGACCTCCGCCTCGGCATCTCCGATGTCGCCCCCGTCGTGTCCTGCGGGTCGTTCTCGACCCGCGCCGTGGTCGGTGAACACCTGCCGATCACCGCCACCGTCTTCCGCGAGGGCCACGACGCCGTGGCCGCGAACGTGGTGTTCACGCCTCCGGGCGAGGAACCCTCGGCGGTGCCGCTGCTGCGGATGACGAAGTACGGCCCCGAGCCCGACCGCTGGACCGCCACCGTCGTGCCCGACCGCGAGGGGCTGTGGACCTACCAGGTCGAGGCCTGGGACGACCCGCTGAGCACCTGGCACCACGACGTCGAGGTGAAGGTCGAGGCCGGCCAGGGCCCCGACGAGCTGGCCAACGACCTGGAGTCCGGCGCCCGGCTGCTCGAGGAGGTGGCCGCCGCCGCCCCCGAGGAGCACCGTGCCGCGCTCACCGGTGCGGCCGCCGCACTGCGCGACGGGTCGCTGGAGCTGACCGCGCGGATCGCCCCCGCCCTCTCCCCCGCGCTGCAGCGGGTGCTGCACGACCACCCGGTGCGCCGGCTGGTCACCGGGTCGCAGCGGCACGAGCTGTGGGTCGACCGGTCGCGTGCCCTCTACGGCTCCTGGTACGAGTTCTTCCCCCGCTCGGAGGGCCCGGTCGTCGGCGGCAGCCCGACGCACGGGACGTTCGCCCAGGCCGCCGAGCGGCTGCCGGCGATCGCCGAGATGGGCTTCGACGTGGTCTACCTGCCGCCGATCCACCCGATCGGCAAGGTCAACCGCAAGGGCAAGAACAACACCCTGGTGGCGCAGCCGGACGACGTCGGCTCACCGTGGGCCATCGGCAGCGACGAGGGCGGCCACGACGCCGTCCACCCGCAGCTGGGCACCCTCGACGACTTCAAGGCCTTCGTCGGCCGCACCCGCGGGCTGGGCATGGAGGTCGCCCTCGACCTGGCGCTGCAGGCCGCGCCGGACCACCCCTGGGTCACCTCGCACCCGGAGTGGTTCACCACCAAGCCCGACGGCACGATCGCCTACGCGGAGAACCCGCCGAAGAAGTACCAGGACATCTACCCGATCAACTTCGACAACGACCCCGACGGCATCTACGCCGAGGTGCTGCGGGTCGTGCGGCACTGGATGGACGCCGGGGTGCGGGTGTTCCGGGTGGACAACCCGCACACCAAGCCGCTGAACTTCTGGCACTGGCTGATCTGGGAGGTCAAGAAGACCGACCCCGACGTGGTCTTCCTGGCCGAGGCGTTCACCCGGCCGGCGATGATGCACCAGCTGGCGCGGATCGGCTTCACCCAGAGCTACACCTACTTCACCTGGCGCACCGAGAAGTGGGAGCTGGAGGAGTACGGCCGCGAGCTGGCGACCAACGCGCACTACATGCGGCCCAACTTCTTCGTGAACACCCCGGACATCCTGCACGAGTCCCTGCAGGTGGGCGGCCCGCCGATGTTCAAGATCCGCGCGGTGCTGGCCTCGATGATGAGCCCGACCTGGGGCGTCTACTCCGGGTACGAGCTGTTCGAGCACGTCGGGCTGCGGCCGGGCAGCGAGGAGTACCTGGACACCGAGAAGTTCCAACTGCGCCCGCGTGACTGGGCCGCCGCCGAGGCCTCCGGTCGCACCCTGGCGCCCTACCTGCGCCGGCTCAACGAGATCCGGCGCGCGCACCCGGCCCTGCAGCAGCTGCGCACGCTGCGGTTCCACGCGATCGACAACCCGAACCTGCTCTGCTTCTCCAAGACCGACCCCGGTTCCGACGACTGCGTGCTGGTGGTGGTGTCGCTCAACAGCACCTACACCCAGATCGGGACGACCGCCCTGGACATGCCCGCCCTGGGCCTGGACTGGTCGGACCGCTTCTCGGTGACCGACGACATCACCGGCGCCCACTACGACTGGGGTCAGGCCAACTACGTCGAGCTGGACCCCTACCGGGAGCCGGCGCACGTCTTCACCGTGCACCGCAGCGTGTCCGGCTCCCTCCCGCCGCAGTGATGACGGACCTGCCTGCCACCACCGCTCGCGGCGGCCCCGGCAGGCAGGTCCCCGCCCGCCTCCCCAGCTGAACCTCTAGGAATCCCCCTCATGACCCTCCCCGTCCCTGCACAGTCGATCCCCGGCGCGGGTGAGCAGTCGGGCCTGCCCGCCCCCGGCACCGACCCCGAGTGGTTCAAGCGCGCCGTCTTCTACGAGGTGCTCGTCCGCGGCTTCGCCGACAGCAACGCCGACGGCATCGGCGACCTGCGCGGCATGATCGGCAAGCTCGACTACCTGCAGTGGCTCGGCGTCGACTGCCTCTGGCTGCCGCCCTTCTTCGCCTCCCCGCTGCGCGACGGCGGCTACGACGTCAGCGACTACACCGCGGTGCTGCCGGAGTTCGGCGACATCGAGGACTTCAAGGAGCTCATCGGCGAGGCCCACTCCCGTGGGATGCGGATGATCATCGACTTCGTCATGAACCACACCTCGGACCAGCACCCCTGGTTCCAGGCCAGCCGCAGCGACCCCGACGGGCCCTACGGCGACTTCTACGTGTGGGCCGACGACGACACCGGCTACGCCGACGCCCGGATCATCTTCGTCGACACCGAGAGCTCGAACTGGACCTTCGACCCGGTGCGCAAGCAGTACTTCTGGCACCGGTTCTTCAGCCACCAGCCCGACCTGAACTTCGAGAACCCGAAGGTGCAGGAGGCGATCCTCGACGCGCTGCGCTTCTGGCTGGACCTCGGCATCGACGGCTTCCGGCTCGACGCCGTCCCCTACCTCTTCGAGGAGGAGGGGACCAACTGCGAGAACCTCCCGCGCACCCACGAGTTCCTCAAGAAGGTGCGCAAGGTCGTCGACGCCGAGTACCCCGACCGGGTCCTGCTGTGCGAGGCGAACCAGTGGCCGGCCGACGTCGTCGAGTACTTCGGCGAGGACGGCGACGAGTGCCAGATGGCCTTCCACTTCCCGGTGATGCCGCGCCTGTTCATGGCCGTGCGCCGGGAGCAGCGGTTCCCGATCTCGGAGATCATGGCGCAGACGCCGGACATCCCGGAGAACTGCCAGTGGGGCGTCTTCCTGCGCAACCACGACGAGCTGACCCTGGAGATGGTCACCGACGAGGAGCGGGACTACATGTGGGGGGAGTACGCCAAGGACCCCCGGATGAAGGCCAACATCGGCATCCGCCGGCGGCTGGCGCCCCTGCTCGAGAACGACATCGACACCCTCGAGCTCTTCACCGCCCTGCTGCTGTCCCTGCCGGGCTCGCCGGTCATGTACTACGGCGACGAGATCGGCATGGGCGACAACATCTGGCTCGGTGACCGGGACGGCGTCCGCACCCCGATGCAGTGGACCCCCGACCGCAACGGCGGGTTCTCCACCGCCGACCCGCAGCGGATGCACCTGCCGCTGGTGGCCGACCCGGAGTACGGCTTCCAGGTCACCAACGTCGAGGCCCAGCTGCGGAACTCCAACTCGTTGCTGAACTGGATCCGCACGATGATCGCGGTGCGCAAGCAGCACCCGACCTTCGGCGTCGGCAGCTTCACCGAGATCGGCTCACGCAACCCCACGGTGCTGTCCTTCGTGCGCGAGTTCGGGGACGACGTCGTGCTCTGCGTCAACAACCTGTCCCGGTTCCCGCAGCCGGTGGAGCTCGACCTCCGCCGCTTCGAGGGCTACACCCCGGTCGAGCTGACCGGGCGGGTGCAGTTCCCGCAGATCGGCGTCCTGCCCTACATGCTCACCCTCGGCGGCCACGGCTTCTACTGGTTCGAGCTCTCCAAGCCCACCGCCCCGGCGGGCGAGGAGGAGGAGGACTGGGAGACCACCGCCAGCAGCAGCGTGGCGCAGTCGCTGCTCGACGCCGGGGTGGTCGGCCCCGCCGACACCACCGCCGGCACCGGCGGCCTCGGTGCCGAGGCCCCGACGACCACGACCCACGGAGAGTCCTGATGAGCGCTCTGACCGACATGCTGGCCGACTGGATGCCCGGTCAGCGCTGGTTCGGCGGCAAGGGCCGCGAGTGGGCCGGGGTGACCGAGGAGGGCTTCTTCCTCGACCAGTCCGACCCGGCGCTCTCGGTGCACCGGGTGCGGGTCGAGTACACCGACGGGGCCAGTGACACCTACCTGGTGCCGCTGTCCTGGCGCAGCGCCCCGGCCGAGGAGCTCTCCACGGCCTTCGTCGGCGCAGTGTCGGGGTCCCAGGGCGAGAACTACGCCTACGACGCCATGCGGGACCGGGACGCGACCGTGCCGTGGCTGACCCACCTCGTGGCGGCCTCCACCGTCGGCCCGATGCGCTTCCACCCGGCCGGCGTGGCCTACATCCCCGAGGGCCTGCCGGGCGACGTGATCTCCACCGAGCAGAGCAACACCTCGCTGGTCTACGGCGAGACCGCGATCCTCAAGCTGTTCCGCCGGCTCGAGCCCGGGCTCAACCCCGACGTGGAGATCCACGACGCACTGCGGCAGGCGGAGAACCAGCACATCGCCGGGTTGCTCGGGTACATCGAGATCGACGACCCGCAGGGGCTGGAGCCGGCCACCGTGGCCATGCTGCAGACCTTCGTCCCCAACGCCAGCGACGGGTGGCGGCTGGCCACCTCCAGCGTCCGGGACCTGTACGCCGAGGCCGACCTGCACGCCGACGAGGTCGGCGGCGACTTCGCCGGGGAGAGCGAGCGGCTGGGCGAGGCGACCGCCTCGGTCCACGCCGACCTCGCCCGGGTCCTCCCGACCGAGCCGGCCGACCGCGACTGGTACGCCACCGTCGCCGGGCAGATGACCGCCCGGCTGGAGGCGGCCCTGGCGGTCGTCCCCGACCTCGCCGAGCACGCCGACGGGCTGCGCAGCCTGTACGCCGCCGTCGCCGACACGACCGAGCCGGTCGTGCGCCAGCGGGTGCACGGCGACCTCCACCTGGGTCAGGTGCTGCGGACGACGACTGGCTGGATCGTCCTGGACTTCGAGGGCGAGCCGGCCCGGCCGCTGGCCGAGCGACGCGAGCTGGACACCCCGCTGCGGGACGTCGCGGGGATGCTCCGCTCCTTCGACTACGCCGCCCGGCACATGCTGGTCGAGCAGCCCGACGACCCGCAGCGGGCCTACCGGGCGCAGGAGTGGGCCGAGCGCAACCGGCACGCCTTCTGCGCGGGCTACTCCGCCGCCGGGGGCATCACCCTGTCCAGCGACTCCGCACTGCTGCGGGCCTTCGAGGCCGACAAGGCGGTGTACGAGTGTGTGTACGAGGCGCGCAACCGGCCGCACTGGCTGATGATCCCGCTCAGTTCGCTGTCCCGGCTGGCCGCCGGCAACTGAAGGAGGCCCCGCTGCCCCCACCGCGCACACGCGTGCGGCGGGACCCGGCACAGGGGCCGGACCGGACGACCAGCACGACGACCAGACAGACCTGGAAGGACCACCGATGAGCACCGACGACGCCAGCACCCCTCCGGGCACGGACACCAGCAGCGAGCCCGCCGACAAGGCCGAGCTCATGCGCCGGGTCGAGGAGATCACCGAGGGGGTCCGTGAGGCCAGCGAGGCCGACACCCCGCCCGCCCCGGCCAAGAAGGCCACGCGCAAGGCCGCCGCCAAGAAGGCGCCGGCGAAGAAGGCCGCGGCCGAGGCCCCCGCCAAGAAGACCACCGCCCGCGAGGCCTCCGCGCGGACCGCGGCGGCCGCCGAGGCGCCCGACGGTGACCAGCTGAGCACCACGGCGGCGGAGTCCGCGCCGGCGGCCCGCACGACGGCCAAGCGGACGGCGAAGAAGGCCGCACCGGCCGAGGCCGGCGACGCGCCGGTCAAGCGGGCACCGCGGAAGGCGACCAAGAAGGTCACCGCCGCACCGGTGATCGCGCCGGCGCCCATCGCCGAGCCGGGCGACCCGACGGCCCCCTCCGCTCCCCAGCCGGAGCCGCCCAGCCCCGACCCGGCCGAGCCGAGCACCCCGCAGGCGCCCGAGAGCGGCGAGCACGCCGGCACCGGCGGCCACTCCCCCGCGGAGACGGCCTCCGAGCCCGGCGCCGAGATCGCTCCGGACACCGTCCCCGCTGAGCCCGCCGTCACCGGGACGGAGGCCACCGGGACCGGCTCGGCCGACAGCCCCTCGTCCGACAGCCCCTCCGCCCCGGCCCCCGCCGACCAGGCCGGTGCGGCGGTCACCACCGCCGACCTGGCCACCAGCGAGGTCGTGGACCTGCCGCCGGCACCGGACGAGGCGCCCGAGCCGGAGGCCGCCGGACTGGTCGACGCGCTCCCCGAGGGCGAGGCCCCGGTCAGCACCTCGGTCCCCGCCGAGGCCACCCCGTCGCCCTCCGAGGTGAGCCAGGAGCAGCTGGCCGCGGTCGTCGACGGCTGGTCCTTCGACCCGCACAGCGTGCTCGGCGCGCACCGCGTGGCGGACGGCTGGGCCGTGCGCACGCTGCGCCCGGACGCCGAGGCCGTCGCCGTCGTCGACCAGGACGGCAGCCGCTACGAGGCCCGCCAGGTCTTCCGCGGCGGCGTCTTCGAGGCCCGGCTCCCCCAGCAGCCCGGCGACTACCGGATCGAGGTCGTCTACCCGAACGGGCAGGGCGGCACCGACACCTTCACCGTCGACGACCCGTACCGCTGGCTGCCCACCCTGGGCCAGCTCGACCAGCACCTCATCCGCGAGGGCCGGCACGAGAAGCTGTGGACCGTCCTCGGTGCGCACGTGATCGGCTACGACACCCCCGGTGGCCGCGTGGACGGCGTCTCCTTCGCCGTCTGGGCGCCCAACGCCCGGGGCGTGAAGGTCACCGGCGACTTCGACTACTGGCAGGCCCGCGCCTACCCGATGCGGTCGCTGGGCTCCTCCGGCGTCTGGGAGATCTTCGTGCCCGGCGCGCAGGTCGGCACCCGGTACCGCTTCCACGTGCTCGGTGCCGACGGGCAGTGGCGGGTCAAGAGCGACCCGATGGCCTTCGCCACCGAGGTGCCCCCGGCCAACGCCTCGGTCGTGACCGCCTCCACCCACGAGTGGAACGACGCCGAGTGGCTGGCCCAGCGCGCCGAGGCCAAGTGGCACGAGCGGCCGATGAGCGTCTACGAGGTCCACGCGGCGTCCTGGCGGCAGGGCCTCTCCTACCGCGAGATGGCCGACGAGCTGGTCGCCTACGTGAAGGACGCCGGGTTCACCCACCTGGAGTTCATGCCGCTGGCCGAGCACCCCTTCGGTGGCTCGTGGGGCTACCAGGTGACCTCCTACTACGCCCCGACGTCGCGCTTCGGCTCCCCCGACGACCTGCGGTACCTGATCGACGCCGCCCACCAGGCCGGCATCGGCGTCATCGTCGACTGGGTGCCCGCGCACTTCCCCAAGGACGACTGGGCGCTGGCCCGCTTCGACGGCACGCCGCTGTACGAGCACGCCGACCCGCGCCGCGGTGAGCAGCCGGACTGGGGCACCTACGTGTTCGACTTCGGCCGCGCCGAGGTGCGCAACTTCCTGGTCGCCAACGCGCTGTTCTGGGCGCAGGAGTTCCACATCGACGGCATCCGGGTCGACGCTGTCGCCTCGATGCTCTACCTGGACTACTCGCGCAACGACGGCGAGTGGACGCCCAACCAGTACGGCGGCCGGGAGAACCTGGACGCCGTGGCGTTCCTGCAGGAGATGAACGCCACCGTCTACCGCGAGGTGCCCGGCGTCATCACCATCGCCGAGGAGTCGACCGCGTGGCCGGGCGTCACCCGCCCCACGTACCTCGGCGGCCTGGGCTTCGGCTTCAAGTGGAACATGGGCTGGATGCACGACTCGCTGGGCTACATGGCCAACCAGCCGGTCTACCGCAGCTACCACCACGGCCAGCTGACGTTCTCCATGGTCTACGCGTACTCGGAGAACTACGTCCTGCCGATCAGTCACGACGAGGTCGTGTACGGCAAGGGCTCGATGCTGGGCAAGATGCCCGGCGACCGCTGGCAGCAGCTGGCCAACCTGCGCGCCTACCTCGGCTACATGTGGGCCCACCCCGGCAAGCAGCTGCTGTTCATGGGCTCGGAGTTCGGGCAGCTGTCGGAGTGGGCGGAGAGCCGGTCGCTGGACTGGTGGCACCTCGACGACCCGGCGCACCGCGGCGTGCTGGAGCTGGTGACCGACCTCAACACGGTCTACCGGGACAGCGAGGCGCTCTGGAGCCAGGACGTCGACCCGGCCGGCTTCCAGTGGATCGACGCCAACGACGCCGGGGGCAACACCCTCACCTTCCTGCGCGTGGGCAAGGGCGGGCAGCTGCTGGCCTGCGTGGTCAACTTCTCCGGCCAGCCGCACGAGCAGTACCGGATCGGGCTGCCCCGCGGCGGACGCTGGCGCGAGGTGATCAACACCGACTTCGAGGGCTACGGCGGCTCCGGGGTGGGCAACCTCGGCGGCATCGAGGCCGTCGCGGATTCCTGGCACGGGCAGCCGTGGTCGGCGACGCTGACCGCCCCGCCGCTGGCCACCGTGTGGTTCGTGCACGAGGGCCCGGAGCCCGAGCTCCCCGACGAGGGTGCACCGGCCGACCAGGCAGAGATCGCCGCGGCCGAGGCGTCCGGCGCGGCCGAGGGCCCGGGCAGCGGGCTGGAGCCGACCGAGCGCTGAGGTGATCGACGGACGACGGGGCGGGGACCTGCTAGGGTCCCCGCCCCGTCGTCCGTCCGGCGGCCCGGCCGGTGTTCCCTGCCTGCCGGGGACGGCACGGTCCGGCAGGATGGACGGCGGTGCTGCCGCCGCGGGCGGCCGGAACGGATCGGGAACCCATGACCTCCACGCCCCGACGGCGTCTCGCCGTCGCCGTCGCGGGTGCGCTCCTCGGGTCGGCCGTGCTGTCCGGCTGCGCGGTGACCCTGATCGAGGGGCGCGCGAGCCCGGTGGCCGGGCCCCAGGGCGACGTCCCGGCCGCGGAGTTCCCGATCATCGGCGCGACCGACGACGAGGTCGACCGGATCGCCCGCAACGCGCTCGCCGACCTCAACAGCTACTGGACCGGGCAGTTCGTCCCGACGTTCGGGCAGGACTTCACCACGCTGACCGGCGGCTACTACTCCGTCGACCCGGGCGCCCTCGACCCGGCGCAATACCCGAACGGGCAGATCGGCTGCGGGGAGACCCCGGACGCCGTCGTCGACAACGCCTTCTACTGCGGTCCGGGTGCCGAGTACCCCAACGGCGACGCCATCCAGTACGACCGCGCGTTCCTCGGCGCGCTGGCCTTCGGCACCGGCGGCGGCGAGGGGTACGGCCGGTTCATCCCGGCCCTGGTGATGGCGCACGAGTTCGGGCACGCGGTCCAGGGCCGGGTCGGCTACCCCGTGGAACGGTCGATCAACATCGAGACCCAGGCCGACTGCTTCGCCGGCGCCTGGACGGCGTGGGTCGCCGAGGGCAACGCCGCGTACGACTCGATCCGGCCCGGTGAGCTGGACGACGTGCTGCGCGGCTACCTGCTGCTGCGCGACCCGGTCGGCACCGGCGCCTACGAGGGCCAGGCGCACGGCTCCTACTTCGACCGGGTGTCGGCGTTCCAGCAGGGGTTCGACGACGGCCCCGCGGCCTGCCGGGACGACTTCGACGCCACCCGGGCGTTCACGCAGAGCGCCTTCCAGAGCGACCTCGACTTCGCCACCGGCGGCGACGCGCCCTACGAGCAGACGGTCGAGGAGTTCGTGCCCGACGGGCTCGGTGAGTTCTGGCAACTGGCCTTCGACCAGCTGGGCGAGGAGTTCACCCCGCCCGACGTCGAACCGTTCTCCGGCGAGGCCCCGGACTGCGCCGGCGAGGACACCGACCTCGACCTGCTCTACTGCCCCGCCGACGCGACCGTCCGCTACGACGAGGTCGACCTCACCCTGCCGCTGTACGCCGCCGAGCAGGGCGGGGACTACGCCGTCCTGACCGCGGTGGCCATCCCCTACGCGCTCGCCGCCCGCGACCAGCTGGGGCTGCCGGTCGACGGCCAGGCCGCCGTGCGGTCCGCCGTCTGCCTGTCCGGCGCCTTCACCTCCGCCGTGCTGGGCGCCGAGACCACGGTGCTCAGCATCTCCCCCGGCGACGCCGACGAGAGCGTCTCGTTCCTGCTCGAGCACGCCACCGACCCCGCCGTGCTGCCCGACGTCCAGCTGACCGGGTTCCAGCTGGTCGACGTCTTCCGCAGCGGGGTCGTCGACGGCCTGGCCGCCTGCGACATCGGCGCCTGAGCCACCGCCGGCCAGGCCCTGCAGCGGGCCCAGCCGACGGCCCCGCCGCAGGGGCCCACCGCGAGCTCGCGAGCGGTGGGGGGGCAGTGGGGTCCTTCTAGAACAGGGCGGTCATCAGGGCCCGGCGGGCCGGGCCGACGCGCGGGTCCTCGTCGCCCACGATCCCGAACAGCTCGACCAGGTGCTGGCGGGCGGCGTCGCGCTCCTCGCCCGCGGTGCGCCGCACGACGTCGAGCAGCCAGCCGAAGGCGGCGTCGACGTCGCCGGTGCCGAGCAGGAAGTCTGCGGCCCGGGTCTGCGCGGCGATGTCGTCGGGCGCGGCCTGGGCGGCGGCCAGCGCGTCCGGCCCGGCCTCCTCGGCCCGGCGGAACAGCTGGACCTGACGCAGCGCCAGCCCGGCCACCGGGTGCTCCGGCTCGGTCTCCAGGATCGCCTGGTAGGCCGCCTCGGCGGCGGCGAGGTCACCACGGTCCAGGGCGGCCTCGGCCGCGTCCAGCCGCGGGTCCTCCGGCTCCTGCGGCGCACCGTCGTCCTCGGCGGCACCGGGCACCGCGCCCCCGGAGGTGGCGGCGACCAGCTCGGTCACGAACTGCCGGGCCTGCTCCTCGGGGATGGCGCCGGTGAACTCGGCGACCAGCTGCCCCTGCCAGACGGCCTTGACCGCCGGGATGCCCTGGACCCGCAGGCCCTGGGCGAGCGCCGGGTTCGCGTCCACGTCGACCTTGGCCAGCACCCAGGAACCGGCACCCTCGGCGGCCAGCCGCTCGAGCACCGGGGAGAGCTGCTTGCACGGCCCGCACCACTCGGCCCACAGGTCCAGGACGACCGGGACCTGGAAGGAACGGTCGAGGACCTCGCTCTGGAAGGTCGCCTCGGTGACGTCGATGACGGCGCTGCCGGGGGCGCCGGCCGGCGCGGTGGCGCTCGGCGGCGGGGCGGCCGCGGCGCGGGCCGCCGCCTCGTTGCGCGCCTGCACGGCGGCGAGGTCGACCGCACCGGCCAGCGAGGCCGCCATCTGGGCCTGCTGGGCAGCGGCCCGGGGATCGGTTCGGGCGGGACGGTTGGGCTGCATGACCTCGATCATCCCACCCGCCCGCGCCGCACCGCCCCGGGAGCCGGTCAGAACCGGGCGGCCTCGGTGTACGTGCCCCACTCGGCGCGCAGCGCGTCGCAGATCTCGCCCAGCGTGGCCTCCGCCCGGGCGGCCTCGAGCATGGCCGGCACCATGTTCTCCTCGGTCCGGGCCACCTCGACCATCCGGGCGACGGCGGCGCGCGCCGCGGCGTCGTCCCGGCTCTGCCGCCGGCCGGCCAGCTCGGCCCGCTGGTCGGTCTCCACCTGGTGGCTCACCCGGAGGATCTCCAGGTCGTCGGCGGCGCTGCCGGCCCCGGTGAGCGTGTTGACGCCGACGACCTTCTTCTCGCCCTTCTCCAGCGCCCGCTGGTAGACGAAGGCGGCCTCGGCGATCTCGCCGGTGAACCAGCCGTCCTCGATGCCGCGCAGGATGCCGGCGGTCATCGTGCCGTCGCTGCCCATCTCGCGGATCCGGGTGAACACCCCCTCCGCCTGCCGTTCCAGCTCGTCGGTCAGCGCCTCGACGTACCAGGAGCCGCCCAGCGGGTCGGCCACGTTGAGCACCCCGGTCTCCTCGGCGATCACCTGCTGGGTGCGCAGCGCGATCTGCGCGGCCTTCGCGCTGGGCAGCGCGAGCACCTCGTCCAGGGCGTTGGTGTGCAGCGAGTTGGTGCCCCCCAGCACCGCGGCCAGGGCCTCGACCGCCGTCCGGACGACGTTGTTGTCCGGCTGCTGGGCGGTGAGCGAGACCCCGGCGGTCTGGGTGTGGAAGCGCAACTGCTGGGCCTTGTCGGTGCGGGCACCGTAGACGTCGCGGAGCCAGCGGGCCCAGATCCGCCGGGCGGCCCGGAACTTGGCGATCTCCTCGAAGAAGTCGATGTGCGCGTCGAAGAAGAAGGACAGGCCGGGGGCGAAGACGTCGACGTCCAGCCCGCGGGAGAGCCCCAGCTCGACGTAGGCGAACCCGTCGGCGAGCGTGTACGCCAGCTCCTGCGCGGCGGTCGAGCCGGCCTCACGGATGTGGTACCCGGACACCGAGATCGGCTTGTAGGCCGGGATCTGGTGCGCGCAGTACTCCATCAGGTCGCCGATCAGCCGCAGGTGCGGCTCGGGGGCGAACAGCCACTCCTTCTGCGCGATGTACTCCTTGAAGATGTCGGTCTGCAGCGTGCCGTCCAGCTTCGCGAGGTCGGCGCCCTGACGCTCGGCGGCGACCAGGTACATGCAGAACACCGGGACGGCGGGCCCGCTGATCGTCATCGACGTCGTCGTCTGCTCCAGCGGGATGCCGTCGAACAGCACGTCCATGTCCGCCGCGGAGTCGATCGCGACCCCGCAGTGCCCGACCTCGCCGAGCGCGCGCGGGTCGTCGGAGTCCCGGCCCATCAGGGTCGGCATGTCGAAGGCGACCGACAGCCCGCCCCCGCCCTCGGCCAGCAGCGACCGGAACCGCTCGTTGGTCTGCCGGGCGTTGCCGAAGCCGGCGAACTGACGGATCGTCCAGGCCCGCCCGCGGTAGCCGGTGGCGTGCAGCCCGCGGGTGAACGGGAACTCGCCGGGCCAGCCGATCCGGTCGAAGCCGGGGACGGCGGTCTCGTCGGCCGGCCCGTAGGCGGGGTCGACCTCCAGCCCGGAGAGCGTGGTGAAGTCCGCGTCCCGCACCCGCCCGGCGGCCAGGGCCGCGTCGTAGCGCTGCTGCCACCGGCTGCGGGCCTCGTTGCCCGGCTGCTCCGTCATGACCAGATGCTAGGACGTCCAACTACTTTGCGGCCACCCCCGACACGGTCAGTCGCCGGCGACGTCCCCCGCGCCGAGACGGACCTTCTTCAGCACGTCGAACAGCACGTCCAGCTCGGCCTCGGGCAGGTCGGCCAGCCCGAAGTCCTGACCGGTCAGCGCCTCGGTCGCCCGCGGGACGACGTCCCGCCCGGCGTCGGTGATCGCGGCGAGCACCCCGCGACCGTCGGCGGGGTTGGGCCGCCGCTCCACGTAGCCGGCCGCGACCAGCCGCTCGATCGCGTTGGTGACGCTGGTCGGGTGCACCATCAGCCGGCTGCCGATGACCTTGAGCGGCAGCTGCCCGGTGCGGGAGAAGGTCAGCAGCACCAGCACCTCGTAGCGGGCGAAGGTGAGCCCGTGCGGCTTGAGCGCCTCGTCGAACCGGGCCAGCAGGATCTGCTGCACCCGGAAGACGCTGGTGGCCGCCCGCATCGAGGCCGCCGGCCCGAAGTGCTGCTCCCAGCTCTGCGCGGCGCGCTCGATCGGGTCGAAGGGCAGGCCCAGCGGTCGCACCATGGCCCCAGAGGCTAGTTCTCCCCCGCCGCACCCCCGTGGCGGCCGCCGAGAAGCGCCTGGCTGCGGCATCCGACCCGCGGACACCGCGATCAACCGCGTCTCGCCGTCCGTCTGTGGACGACGTCAGCGCGGCAGCGCCACCGGACGGCAGGCTGCGGCGGTGCCACCCCAGCCCAGCCGGCCTCCGGCGCTGCACGGACGCCTGTTCCGCGGCTCGGCGGCCGTTCGCGACGGCCACCTGACGACTGCCCAGCTGCGCAGCCTCGCCTGGGTGCGGCTCTTCCCCGACGTCTATGCCTGCGCCAGCCTCCCGCTCACCCACCACCTCCGGGCCAGGGCCGCAGCCTGCCTGCTGCTCCCCGGTTCCGTGGTCGCCGGCCGCAGTGCGGCCACCTGGTGGGGCGTGCCGATGGCCGGACCGGTCGACGACATCGAGCTGCTGCTCCCGGCCGCGTCCCGGGCCGGGACCACCCGTGGGCTACGGGCGCGGCGCACCGCGGTCAGTCCGTCGGAGGTCCGGCTGCTGCGCGGCGTGCCGGTGACCTCGCCGATCCGGACGGCGCTCGACCTGGCCCGCGCCCGCCCGCTCGGTGAGGCCGTTGCGCTGGTCGACCAGTTCGCCGCCGCGGGGGTCGTCGACCTCGGCCGAGCCCGCAGCGCCGCCGCGCCGCTGACCGGTCGCGACTGCCGTTCGGTGCGGGAGGTGCTGCGGCTGGCCGACGGGCTCGCCGGGTCACCGCAGGAGACCCGGGTGCGACTGCTGATCGCCGACTCCCTCCTCCCCGAGCCGGTCGCACAGTTCACCGTCCGCGCCGGCGGCCGCTTCGTGGCCCGCGTGGACTTCGCCTGGCCGGAGCAGCGGCTGGCTGGAGTACGACGGGCTCTGGCACGGGGAACCGGGCCAGTTCGCGGCGGACCGCCAGCGGCTCAACCGGCTGCTGGCCGCCGGCTGGCGGGTCCTCTTCGTCACCGCGGCCGACCTGCACCGCCCCGATCAACTGCTCTCCCGCATCGCCGCCGCACTGGTCGCCTGACACCGAGAACCGTCGATCTGCGGCATCCCGGTGGCGGGACACCGCCACCAGCCGCATCTCGCCGAGCACCGGGGACGACGTCGGAGTGTGGTGTCCCGGGGGTCGGACACCACACCCAGCCGCATCTCACCGCGGGTGGCGGGCGAGCCGGGGTCAGGCGGGCGGGGCGGGGCGGAGCGGCGGGGCGTCCCGGATGCCGAAGACCTCGCGCAGGGCGACCCGGGCGGCGTTGTCGCCGCAGTGGCCGTGCACCGCGGGCCCGGGCGGGGTGGCCGACGACGCCAGGTAGGTGCCGCGCACCGGGGTCTTGTAGGTGTTCCACCGGGGCACCGGGCGGGCGAGCATCTGCCGCAGCGACGCCTCGCCGTTGGAGATGTCCCCGCCCACGTCGTTGGGGTTCCAGTGCTGCATCTCCCCGGCGTGCATGGTGTGCCGGGCCAGGATCGTGTCGCGGAAGCCCGGGGCGAACCGCTCGACCTGCGCCTCGATCGCCTCGGTCATGTCGACGGTCGAGCCGTGCGGCACGTGCACGTAGGCCCAGAAGACGTGCCCGCCGTCCGGCGCGCGGGAGGGGTCGACGACCGTGGGCTGCACGGCTAGCACGTAGGGCGCGTCCGAGACCCGCCCGGCGGCCGGCGCCGCCTCCCCGGCGATCGTCTCCTCCATCGTGCCGGCGACGTGCACGGTGCCGGCCCGGCGGACCTCGGGGTTCGTCCACGGCACCGGCTCGGACAGCGCCCAGTCGACCTTGAACACCCCGGGCCCGTGCTTGTACCGCTTCACCCAGCGCCGGTAGCCGTCGGAGACCCGGTTGCCGGCCATCGCGACGAACGCGCTGGGCGAGGTGTCC